>JAKAUW010000094.1 GCA_021817455.1 Thermoplasmata archaeon
TTCAAAATCAGGGTATTAAAAATGGACTTGATTATGTTCATAATCTAATACGGGCAGACCCATTCTGTTAACGGTAATTATTAGCTTGCATTGTCTACCGTCACATTACAGGAAACATGTATCGGATCATTTGAACTTTAACACACATCAAGACATAATTTGCCTGGATTAGTGAAAACATTCATAGTTTGCTCAATTTTTCCAGTGCGTCGAATGCTCTAGTGGCATCGGATTCATCAACCAGAATTATCATCCTGCCAGGCCCAATAGTGTTAAATTGCCTGATTGCCACATCGTTTATGGCAAGTTCAGTTACGATTGTGGACAGGAGGCCGGGTGCTGTTTCTATTTCTATTGGCATTTCAACTAATACTTCTGCAAGGCCCTCCAATTTCCTGTTCACCTGAGAGCTTGAAATGAAAGATTCGAATCTTGCAAGATTTTTCGAGTCAATTGTAACACTTGCATTATCCATGTTTGTCACCAAGCGGAAAGTTTCCCCTGCTGCGAAATTAGAGTCACTTGAAAATCTCAATATGGCTTTCTGCAAATCGTTGCTGTTTTTCAAGGAGACAACAGTGATCCCGTTCCTAAGAGACAGTTTTATGATTCTGTTTCCGAATGATTTGCGTTTTTCATAGGCCTCATTTACAGGATATCTCCTGATTGCGCTGAGTATGGCGTCAAATGAAACCTTCCCGTTGGCGGTTATTTCAATGTCCCTCGCAAGTGCCCTTGTATTCACGATTCCACGAGCTAGAGCGTTCCTTATTACCCCATCCCTTTCAATAGCCAGCCTGACAAGTGTTGTCGCATTTTGTGTCAAATCGGTAGTATTCATGTCTAAGTTGACCATGAATGAGAAAATCATGTCATAAACCTTTTGCCTTCTATGGACTTTATCTTCCTGTATGCAAGATAAAATAATTGCGGGAAAGATGAAAGCTATAAGGATGCATTCCAGGGGGGGACCTGAAAATCTGGTTTACGAAGATGCGAATATCCCAAAAATTTCTAAGGGAGAGGTGCTCATCAGGGTCCATGCAGCATCCATCACTCCAACTGAGCTGACTTGGAATTCATCATTCACCGACAGGAATAAGAAAGAGAGGTTCCCGGTAATTCCGAGCTTTGAAGTGTCCGGAACTGTATCCGGCCTTTCCAGCGAAGTTAAACACCTTAAATTGGGCGACGAGGTATATGGGTTGCTTGATTTCTGGAGGAACGGCGCAGCCGCAGAGTACGTGGAAACCGATGCGACGGAGATAACATTGAAGCCTTCTACTCTGGATCACATTTCAGCTGCCTCTCTCCCACTTTCCGGTCTAACTGCATGGCAGGCACTGTTTGATCATGGGCATCTCAAACCAGGTCAGACTGTACTGATTCATGGCGCTGGCGGCGGCGTTGGTTCTCTTGCTGTTCAAATAGCTCGCTGGAAAGGTGCGGAAGTTATTGGGACTTGCTCAAAGAACAAAGAAGTTATAGTCCGCCAGCTAGGCGCAAACCAGGTCATAGACTATAGCAACGCAAGGTTTGAGGATGTGGCCAACGGAGTGGATCTGGTTCTTGATACTGTTGGAGGGGAAGTGCTGAACCGTTCCTACCAGACAGTAAGGAGGGGAGGCACTGTTGTTAGTATTGCGGATGACATAGATGAAGAGCTTGCCCGTAAATATGGCGCAGAAGGTATTTCATTCCTTGTGGAACCAAACAGAAGAGAGCTGAGGGAAATAGCATTGCTAGCAGATTCGGGAAAGATAAAGCCAGTGATCCAGGACACATTTCCATTAAGGGATGCTAAGCAAGCTTTCATTTCTGGAATAACAAACCATAATACCGGAAAAACAGTCTTGAGGGTGATTGATTGAACGGAGTGCAAAGAGACTCATCTTTTGGGCAGATGGCAGAAGGAGAATAGGTGATAAAATGGCAAAAATGTCAAGCAAACCGGAAAAAGTAGTAAAGGAATATGTAAGCGCTCTGGATTCCCAGGATTTTGACCTCGCAGCAGGACTCATTGCGGAGGATGTAAGGATAATCGGGCCGGCTGGGGAGAATTTTGGCAAGCCAAAGGATTTCACGAACATGTTGAAGCGTTACCATGGTAAATATAAAATCCTGAAAATGTTTGTGGATGGAGAAGATGTTGGACTCATGTATGATTTCACAACTTCTGGTAAGACCGTATACATGAGTTCCTGGTACAAAGTTGAGAGTGGGAGGATAAATTATATCAGAACAGTCTTTGATCCTTCAGCATTTGAATGAGACGTATCCAGATGCGGGAAGTGGATTCGTGGAATTAAGTTAGCTTGATATGCAGGATTCATTTTTCTTTTGATTTCCCACTGGCTCATAGCATATTTTATAATGTTTGTTTTCACTCCTTTCTGTCCACTAGTGAATTCAGCATTTCATAATTTATAGCACCTTCAATCAGGAGGTTAAAGTTGTCCTTTTCAAGAATCTCCTTTCCTATACGCAACAATAAACCCATTACGGCATATGATGCGCTGGGACCAAAACTCAGCCTTGTTACCCCTAGTTTTTTCAAGTCACTGATTGGAGGCAACCCTTTTCTGATCATAAGGTTAATCGGAAATTTCACTGATTTGACAAAATGAGAGATAGAGGCAAAATCGGTCAACCCCATTGGATAAACACAATCTGCTCCAGCTTCTATGTACCTCTCCGACCTTATAATTGCCTCCTCAAGGCCCGATTCTAGATCCATTCCACTTCTGTGTGAAAATGCATCTGTCCTGGCATTTATGACAAAAGGTATCCCAGTTTCATCTTTCAGAGCCAACAAGGCAGCAATTTTCCTGATCTGTATTTCCGGGTCAACAAGACGATTCCTTGCAAAGTCAACGTCCTCTATGTTGATCCCCACTGCACCTGTCTCAATGATACCATTGACAGATTTCACAACCTGTGAAGGAGACCTGCCGAAACCTGATACCATATCCACACTTAAAGGGGCACTCAGGGCCATTGTGATCCTTTTTACCGCAGAGACAAATTCACGCTTTGGGATCGATTCCCCATCACTGTATCCAAGAGAAACCAGCATGCCTGCACTTGAAGTCGCAATCGACGAGAAACCCGCCTCTTCGAATATCCTTGCACTTGGTACATCCCATGCATTGGGTATGACAAAGAAATTGCCTAACCTGTGCTGCGACTTGAACTGTCTGGCCTGTTTGATCTGGAGTTCCAGTGATTCGTCTTTTTCAGGCATAAACTTAACCTCCAACAACCTCAGGTACTTAAGATTTAACAGTTTGGAAAGAGAGTAGTTTTTATGGAGCTAAAACACTTCTGCTAACTGCTTATAGATAGGTTTGCACACAAGAATCAGACAAAATCTCTTCAGTCAACATCATACTTTAAGTTTTGTGACAGTGCAAGATTTTCGTTGATATTGATGTTCCGAACAGATTGGCATGTGAATGCAATGGATGTCCTCTCGAAAAACAAGTATCAGCCCATGCTGGAGAAACGCCATGAACAGATGATATTCCAGTACGCTGGTATGCCGGTGCTTTTCATGTTGTGCGCATAGAGGCATTCCTCTTCCTCTATTTCGTTGCCATGATCATTCAGGCACTGATAGAGAGGGCTGCGAGACTCAGCATGAAGGATCCGGGGATTTAAAGCATTCCTGTATACTTCGAGGAGAGGGGATGCTCATCTCCAACGGCATACAGGATTGATGCGGTACTTCGTATAATCATGGGAAGAATCTAAGCATGATTTAATCTCCTGATGTGCCTCCTTCTCAGATCAATGCGTGAGGGGGTCCTTCAGTCCCTTCTTTCAAGCTCCTCAGCTTTGATGATGCCAAAATGAATGGCACACCTCATGTCCTTAAGGTATTTCATGACTAGAGCAGAAGGTTCATAATACCACCATATCTGTTTTCACCCGACGATTTTCAGGGATGTGGGGTGGCACATCTCTGTTTATTGAATATTTTTGGAAAACTATTCCAGCAGGCTGGATAAATGAATAAATGAGATATGGCAGGTATCCCATGACATTTCATATCTTCAGTCAATATTTTCCATTAACTGTTAAAGCCCTTTATGTTAAATTGTCGGGCTGAGGCCTAGAGATGACGAAATCAAAATTTACACCGAATTCCTGGAACAGGTAATGGACTAGGGAATAAAGTGGTATTGCCAGCATTCCAATAATTCTGAAGTAAAAGACGTTCGGTCAACTGGATTTGATACTGCTAAAATTGGAACTGCAGTGGTAATGGAAAAGGATAATGGCTACACTCAGCCAGTTTCCTTGAGATAATGATATGTCAGTTGATTGAGATCTCCCCAAGTGCCCTGTCGAAAACCTCCTGAGTGAATTGCAGCAGAGGTTTGAGTTGTTCCAGATCAAAATGAGAAGTGAACAGCTTTGGGTAAATGTAAGCCCTCTCTATCTTAACCAAATTGAAAAAATTCTTCCTGTTTGCAACCAGATGTTCCATAATTGGTGAATTGTCTTTGAGGAGATGCAGCAATCCCCTAATAGAATGAGTGTCCGGAAGTTTTCCGGTCATTATACAGATCCTATACTTCAGCAGGTACTCGCAATGGTCATGCAGGGCTATGGCTGCAAGTACTGATTTCCCCTCTCCGATTAGTCTCTGGGCCTCCTTAAGGCAAAATCGGCTTTGTTGAATTAAGTTTTCAGGATCTGGCTTTGGATCCAATGGAAGTTTCAATAAACTAGGGGCTAATGAATTTTTTTAATATAATAGGGCAACTCACATTCCATGAAATGTCCGACTAATATCGAACATTGTTAGCACAATATTCCAGCCTGGAGGAAATTCTCCGGTGTTAGAAATCTTGTATATGAAGAACCGATCCTAAGACTCTGCAATGGCCCTCAAGGCCAATTGTGTACAATCTCATAGTCGAACCGAACATCGAATTGGGGAGAAATAATAGGGAATTATGAAAATCGTCGCTTGTTAAAACTTGAGATACCTTATAATATATGTCTTAAAAATGAAATTATGGGAATGTCTGAAGTTCTTCTGGTTTTGGTGTATTCGCAACATTCCACTTTCCAAAGAGAAAACCAACAAGGTATCCATAGACCATGGCTGCGACAAGCCCACAACCAATACCAAACAGGTAATATGTCAGGTTGTATGTGAAAATGTTGGTTATCCCCAACAGAACGTTTAGGATTACCCAGAGTATGAATCCAAAAGCCACTCCTTTGTATGTTGCAGTGCGACCGGGTACCCTATGGTAAACTGCTCCGAATATTGCCCCAAGGATCAAGCCTCCTACAATTCCTACCACAACGCTCACAACAAAAGCGCTGGCGAGTGCTGCATTATATAGTGTCTGAGCGCTTATTGTTATCCCGTCTATGGAACCAAGTGAAGAAGCTTCCTTCTGCAGTTCAGCCATAACAATGCTCTTGAATACCATTAGAGCTAGAAATGCGAATACCCCATCTAATATGCCATATACTATACCGGCAACTACTCCTGCCTTCAAACCAGTTGTAGCGTTGCTCATAATAAACGAATATTTAACACTAAGATTTATATTAAATTTTAGGAAAACAATTCCTTGCAAAGGATGTTCTTCAAGACAGAACAATCAAAAGATACAGAGACTCGAAGTTTTGAGTGATTTGGCGTTCATTGTCCCATCCAATTTACAACCTTCAAGTTCTCATTAATTTTAGAGTGATTCAGGGAATTCCCATTAACCACCTTTTCTAAGAAGATCCGGGAACTCAAGGAAAAGACCCCGCCTGGATTGTTTTGTGCAACTAGTCCCATTTCACATGCAGCAAGTAGATTCCCAAGCCGGAATAAGGCCTCTTTTGCATAGAATTCAGGTTCATCAGAAGAAAACCAAAATCTTACTTTTCCCATTGTGGAGGATAGTTCTTTTTCCAGTTTTCCTGCAAATTCCTTATCATTCATCTCGTTTATTTTCCCACAAAGATACTTATTAAATAGTTCCAATCCACCTCGTTTCTGAACAACCTCCAGGACTTCTAGTGCCTGTATGTTGCTGGTTCCTTCCCAAATGGAAGTAACGATAGAATCCCTGTGGAATTTTGCCATTGGAAACTCCTCCAGGAAGCCTATGCCACCTAAAATCTCCATGGAATACCTCGTTACTTGTGCACTTATTTCCGCAGACATGGTCTTTGCAATGTTTGCAATGATTCTTGCCAGTTGGTATTCGTCATTGTAAGGTGGCCTGACATCAGTCACTTTGTTGAAAGAATCTGCCGCGATCAGTGATAATATAAGGGCAGATTCCAGGGAGACTTCCAGCTCCACTAGGTCGCGCTTCATTAATGGATGATCAACGAGCCTCTTTCCAAATGACTTTCTTTTCTGTGTATATAGGAATGCTTCCCAGAGAGCTTTCCTTGCAATTCCGACCGCAGCAATCGCATCATCAATTCTTGAAATGACTAATGCTTCCATTGCTAAGTAGATCCCATTTTTCCTGTCGCCAATCTGGAAGGCAACTGACCCATCAAATTCCACTTCTCCAGTAGGAACTGCAGTTGTCCCCAGCTTGTTTTTTAATCTTCTTATTGAGTAATTTGGTGTTCCGTCCTCAAGATGGGAAGGAACGAAGAATAAAGAAATTCCCTTGGCTCCACCAGGCGAATCCTTGAATCTGCCAGTGACTAAAGCTGCATCCGCTATTCCTGAGTCGCTCGCAAAATACTTGTCATTACCTGAAAGAAGAATCTTCCCATTTTCTTCATTGGCAAACGTCCTGTTTGCAGCTAAATCGCTTCCACCCTGGACTTCAGTATAGAAAGTTGCCCCGTACCATGGATTCTCTTGTCTGTAGAACCTACTTAGAAATCTTTCCTTTAGTTTACTGTCTGCATATTTCTGCACAATATAAGCGGTCTGTGCAGTGAGTGTCATCGTGCAAAAGATTCCGGAGTCAGAAATTAGATAACCTGTCAGGAAATGGTTCATAAGATCAGAAGGTTCCCCATTGATACTTCTTATTACCTCATATTCCTGAAGTTCCTGGAGCACCTTAGCATGATCAGGAGATACGCGTACATAGTCTATCCTCTCACCCATTAGACTCCAGGTTTGAAGGACAGGTTTTGCAAAATGGTCTATGAAATCAAGAGATTCAATCATTTTTGAGGATACGTACAGCCCCAGCTCAAGAAGATTGCGCTTCCCCTTGATGCCTAAATGATTCAATGCCTCCTGCAGTGGCTTATCTGCAGCATAGTAGTTTATCCCCTTACTGAGAAAAATCTCCGAGAATCTGTTTTGCATGGGCAATTCAACACCATTTTTAAATATTAAATTTATTCCTGAGTAAGGATGCCTTATAGAGGAACCATTTGGTGTCAAATTCCCACTTTAGTCGTTTCAACTTGAATTGGACAAATATCTAAAGTAGATGTTTCGGCAAACGCCTTTTATTCTGGTTTTACTTGTTAAAATATGTAATAAAAATTCACATAGTCTTAAATAGTGGGCGATTATCTTTTAAATAGTATATATATGAGACGATCATTACTAGTAATCAGCGCCATGGCTTTAGCACTGCTTCTACCAGCTGTTGCTACAGCAGCTGTTGTTGTGAACAACGGAATAACTGTGAATTTTCAGCCTACTGCCAATAATGTTGTCTATCTTGCTTCCGGCCCAGGTTATTTAAGTGCAAATGAGAGCAATTATATCGGGGTCTCTGGCAATAATGAACATTATACAAACATGTCAGTTTATCTTAATGCGGTCCCTGGAAGTGGATACGTGGTCCTTACCAATGTCCTTGAAATTTACAATGGCAGCACTTCTGCCGGTTCAGTCACAGTTTGGATAAATGGAACCCTGCCTACAGGAGTTACACTTTACGGCAGCAGCACTTCCCAGACATTTACGGGTACTGCACCATCAGGTACAGTTTTGCTTGGTACAGGAGTTACTTCTACTGCCCTCCATCTCACCACAAGTGGGACAGCAGAATATCTTGGATTCAAGCTGACTGGCACATCTACCGGTTCAGCAACCATAAGTCTGCAGTATACCATATCATAGGTTTGCAAAAATGAACTCTGGGGGAAGAAGAAAGCTATTGATCATTATTTCTGCTTTTGCAGCCTTGGCTTTGACTTCAACCGCAATGGGCCAGGTAATTATTGACAATACTTACAACCTCCAGGTTTCCCAGTTTACAGCACCTGTTCACCTGACATCAGGAAACCAGAGTTATTCAAGCCTGAATGTAAACACCAACGGCGCCGGCTCTGTGGCGTACGCCAACCTGTCTGAAGTATTTTTTTACGCTAGCAGCCAAACCACAAAAAATCTAAGTAATATTCTATTCCTCACTTCCAACACCCCCGGAAGGTTTTATTTTACTATCAACGTTGTAAATTTCACCGGCTATGGGCACACATCAAGTGTGAACCTTTACAGCACCAATTCGACTGGCGCATACTTTGACAATTTCTATTATTCATCAGCCAATGGAAATGTTTCCGGAAACACTCCAGTAAGTGTTAACCCACACACGGTCACCGGGATTGGCCTTAATGTCAGTGTGGGAAAGACCATTGGTTCCTACACGTGGAAGCTAGACCTAGAAATAAATGGCTATTATACTGGTGACAATTCATCTAAGGTAGTTTTCACCCAGTATTATGTCAATTTCCTCGTAACTACCACTGAAGAGGCTTGAAGGTAGGGTAATTCCGTGATTGCCCTTCATTTTGAAAACCTCAGGCTGTTCATACCGCAATATCTGTCTGCGACACTGATCTCCATTTTAATTTATCTTTACCTAGGAAGGAAATTGCCCGGTTGGCAAAACACAATCCCTTTTATTAGAAGAACGAGGGCTATTGGCACATCTGTTGATTCAACTCACGTGAAATATCAGCCCAGTCATGGGACTTTTTACTTTCCGGCCAGTGTCTCCGGGTACGAAAGCAAATTGATTAGATTGGGCTACTTTGAACAGCCAGTTTTTGACTTGCTGTATTATTTCACTTTGAACGGCCTTCCTAATAGGGTGTATTCCAGCCAGGTTAACAAGTATGAAAAACCACCTGTCTATGAATCGGCAATCGTATACCAGGTATACAGGATTATGATTGCAGTAAGTTCCTGGGCCGGACTGTTGTTGGTCATCACTCCTTTCTCATACATCTATGTATTCCTACCGCATTTCAGCGACCCGTACAACATAATTGTGGCTATCATCCTTTCCATTGCAATCTTTGAGGGTGTGCTGTCTGCCATATTTTTCAGGATAGGAGTTTCTCTTGGAAAAATAATGCTCGTTGAGGGACTCATAATTGTAGCTTTCACAATGTCCGTACTTTCTCCCTCGATGAGCTGGCTAGCCCTCTTTACCTTCTCCGGCAGGCTAATAATTTATCTCATACTACTTTCATTATTCACAATTATTGCAGCCCTGATTTCACAGCTGAGGACCATGAAGAACCTATTCCTCAGTTCTCTGTTATTCTCAACGATATCTTATTTCTCGTTTGTTGTAATAGTACTTTACAACGTTATACAGATATTGGGGTCCTAAAAAACTATTAATTGCCATAGGTGGATATCAAAACCTGAATCTTGATGCCTCTGAAGCAATGTTGTCGTGATTCTGGTGGTCCTTGTGATCATGATTCTGGTGTATGTTGTGGTCAGAATGCCCTGAACCAATGAGCGGGAAATCAAAAACCATCCATACATAAGAACCATAGAACAGGACCAGTAAATCCTGGGCCGTCCCATTTACCTGGAGTGGGACTGTAATGGAACCAGGCATGACCTTGCCATTGTGGTTTATCGACATGAATGTGAAGTTGTATGAACCGTTGGCCAGCTGGAAATTGAAAGCCCCGTCCGGGAAAGCCGGGATAATTGTCCCATTGTAAGCCACTGACCAACCAAGCCCTTCAGGAAGGCCCACTTCCATTACAGTTATGTTGTATAATTTTCCAACTTGAGGGATCGGTGTATAGGTTACGTTTATTGTATTATTTCCCGTGGAAGATCCGAGAGAGAACGTGCTGGAAATATTCGTGGAGTTGAAGCCCTGCACTTCTGCTGGAAGATATGAATATGAGCCATATGGAAGAGTTAATGTAAGGTTGCTCTGCGTTGTGTTAAAGTATCCGTTTCCGGAAATGTACACACCCCACTGAAGGCCAGATGGCAGCCCTGATTCCCGGAATGTGATGTTTGCCACTTTCATGGAAAAAGTTACATTCTCGCTGAGGGGAGAGCCATTAATCACCATAACACCAGTGACGGGTTGAAACGAAGTATTGGCTGATATTGCAGAATAAAGGTAGGTGCCATTTGGAAGCGAAAAAACTAAACCGCTCAATGTGGACCCATGAACATCTGACCCTGCGGAAACAGTCCAGTCCGTTCCCGTGGGGAGCCCAGTTTCAGTGAACATTACATTGTAAAGGACCTCAGTGAAGTTAGCAGACGCCCACAAGCTGCTGCCGTTCACTTCTAGCACTCCATGGTATCCCTTCCACGTGGAATTTGCAGATGCGAACACATACTCATATGTTCCATTCTGGAGATATGCCGAAATATTGGAGGAAACAGAATGAAGAACAAGCCCGTTGCTGATGTTTACATACCACTGAGTTCCTGGAGGTAGCAGACTCTCATTGAAATTAACCCTGTAAAGGAAGGGCTGCCATTTTATGGTCAGAGAGACATTTTCATTATTTACGCTGAAGCTTCCGCTACCTACTTGCGGGTAATATCCTGGGATGGGCTGAATAGAGTAATCATAGTTGCCCGGAGTGGAAATGTAGCTGTAATTGTCTCCAATTACGGCATGCTGAACTCCATTTATTGAGATCTCCCAAGCCGATGAGGCAGGGAGTCCGCTGGAAACAAAGTCAACTGTATAGCTCTTCATTGAGAAATTCAGTCCGATTGTAACATTGGAACCAGATACCCTTATGGATCCATTTTGCGGAGTAACTGCATATCCTTTTTCCGATTTGATACTGAATGTGTAACTTCCATTCACTGCGGTGAAAGTCAGCGGAGAATTGGCTGCTCCAGCCTCAGTGTTTCCATTGAAAGTAAGGCTCCAATTCATTGTGGAACCAAGGCCACTTTCCAGGAATCTTACGCTGAATGTCTTGTTATATTGCACCATAACAGAACTGCCAGCATTAGAAACTGTAAAAGTGCCATTCTTCTCAGTGTTATAACCTGCCACTGGCAAAGGATCATATGTGTAGTTTCCCATTGGCTCAAAGAAGAAGATGCTGTTGGAGACCGTTGTCTCTGTATATCCATTTAGAGTAACTCCCCACTGAGCCATTGGTGATATGCCACTTTCCATAAACTCCACAGATCTAACCGTAAATTCCAGGGGAATCAGGTCAAGAGAGTCATAAGTTGGATCGATAACAAGCATTCCAGATGAACCTGGCACTGTCAATGGCATAACTGGCGTGCCACCAGTGCTTACAGTATACACAACACTTGCAGAAGAAATGTTGAAGAGCATGACTGTGGAATTCTGAGTGTTTGTTGCCAGGCCCATACCTGTTCCCATATCTATACCAAGCCCGAAGGCATTGGCGGAACCGGAAACTCTAGTTACATTTAATCCAGAAATAATGTAGGCGTAGGGATAGTTCCCTGAAATGGAAGTAACGATAGAGACATTGTTTGATGCATCATACACTAGAGAAAGGATTGTACCTGGAATCTTGACCTCGCCTGTTATGCCATCGCTCCCATTTATGGAGACAACATAGCCATTTGAACCGCTATTGTCTATCATCTGCATTTGGCCCAATACAGAATTATATGCAAAACCCTGGGTATCAAAATCACTTATTGCAGTGAGATCGTTTACCATTGCAAGACTTGAACCATTAAAGGCAAAAATCCCGCCATTTGAACCTGCAACGAGTACCTGTCCGTTGGCCGGGTCATATGATAATGTTGTGGGCGTTGAAGCTAAGCCCGTGCTTCCAAGCAAATAACCTGATGGGCTGTATTTCAGAACAGCCGTATTGTTAATTGCGTAAATCAGGCCATTAGAAGGGTTCACTGAAAGTGCTAGGGGTGATCCTGGTACAATGAGCTGGCCCATGACTGTGTAATTTACAGGGCTAATCTCATAAATTGTTGAGCTAGAGTAACCTGCAACAAGGAAAAGCTGCGAGTAGTTGTCAAATGTACCAAAAAGTGGAAACACTGATTGGCTAGTAGAAAGGCTTGAAGATGATTTTACAAGTTTTCCGTTCTCGAGGTTAAGGTAGCTGCTGACAGCGAACTTCCCAAGGAATTTAGTTGTAACAACCTGCCCGTTGCCGGTGAGGGAAAGGATTCCGGCAGGTCTTGCTGTGAAATAGCCAATTGAATTGGTTACTTTATAGCTGTAACTTCCCACTGGAAGGGAAACTGAAATTGTGCTGTTGTCTGTAGAATGTGTCTGGCCATCTATGCTCACAGCCCACATGGTGCCGGAGGGCAGGCCTGTCTCATTAAAAATTACATAGGAGGTAACCGGTGAATTTGAAGGGGAAAATGGGCTCAATTGCGAAAGAGATCCCGCAGTTGAAATTTCGCTTCCTGCCCCAACGGAGCCAGTTAAATTATTGCCAGGGTGAAAGGGAAGGAAGAAAGCCGAGGCTATAAAAACCACTATGAGCGCGTAAACTATGAACTTCCTGCCTCGAAACATGCTTATCGTGTAATTGTTAAGGTGTTTATATATTAACCGATTGAAAAGTTCTCTTGAAGCCGGTTTTTTAGGGATTTTAGATACAAATTTACGAATTGAACATTTAGGCAAATGTACACCTACATATCTCCCTGCATATCTTTTAAGAAGAGATGCACAATTAACTTATGCTTAAATTTAAAGAGGAATTTGGAGGGAAAGCTTGGAGCACAAAGATGAACAAACACCAAAGATAGAGGGCAACATGCCTGAAGTAAGCCCATCGGAAGCTAGAGTCCTTAAATTCCTTGCAGACAATGCTGGGCTCCAGAAATCACTCACCGAATATGAAATTCTCCTTGAGGGAATGACCGAGAGGGAGGTTTCCAGCGCAATTTCCTGGCTTGAAAAAAAAGGGCTGCTCCTTGTTGAAAGGAAAGAGCATACTGCCTATACCCTCACTTATGAAGGCAAGAGATTTCTTGAGACAGGTCTTCCAGAGGAAAGGGCATTGAATCTGGCAGTAAAGAATGGAGATATTAAAACCGCGGATTTAATGAAGGAACTGGGTGCAAAAGATGGAAAAATTGCCATAGCCCAGCTTGCCAAACTTGGGATCAAGCCGGAAGGTGGAATCATCTCAGTGAAGAGCGGAGACGCCCTGAAAGAAGTATTCAGGGAAAGAATTCTTTTCTTGTCTGGATTGCCTCAAAGTGCTAGTCTTAATCCTGAATTACTTGAGCATTTCAGGAAAAGGGAAGATATCATATCAGAAAAAAAGCGCACTGAAAGAATCGTGAGGCTCTCTGATGCCGGCATTAAAATTGCGGGACTGGTATCTACCGAAGAACAGATATCGGAGATAACTCCAGAACTTTTGCAGAACGGCTCTTGGAGGGGTAAAGATTTCAGGCGTTATGATCTGAATTCCCCCGTAGAGAGGATAAACTCTGCAGTTTTCCACCCAATTACTTTCCTCAAGGAGAGAGTCCGCAGAATATTTCTTGAAATGGGTTTCACTGAGATGACAGGCCACTACGTGGAATATGCCGGCTGGAACATGGATGCACTTTTCATTCCGCAGGATCACCCTGCAAGGGACATGCAGGACACTTTCTATATCGATGCAGACAGGGGGATTCCATTTGAAGACGAAGAGGTCCTGAAAACTTTCCAGGAAGTACATGAGAAAGGAGTAGAAGGATACACTGGCTGGGGATACCGTTGGGATGTGGAAAAGGCAAAGCAGCTGGTGTTGAGGACCCACACCACAGTGAGCACCATACGTTACCTTTATAAGCATAGAAACGCACCCCAAGCTGCATTTTCAGTGGAGAAGGTCTTCCGACATGAAAGCGTAGACTGGAAGCACCTTGCAGAACTTCACCAGATTGAGGGGACCTACTATGCCAAGGACGCAAACTTATCCACTCTCTTCTGGCTTATGAAAGAGTTTTATGGAAGATTGGGGTTCCATGACCTCAAGTTCATTCCTTCATACTACCCATACACAGAACCGAGCCTGGACGTAGTGGTGAAGATAAACGGAAAAGAAATGGAACTTGGAGGATCGGGCGTATTTAGGCCGGAGGTCACAAGGCCACTTGGGCTCAAGGAACCAGTGGTCGCATGGGGTCTCGGTTTAGAAAGGCTTGCGATGGTCTATTACGGCCTTGATGACGTGAGGGACATATACCGCACAGATATAGACTGGCTTAGAAAATTCCCACTCAAGTTTTGAACATTTTTCTTCCCAATCTTTGGCAAGCTGTGCACAAGCCCATTTCTCCAATGTGTTTCGAGCATACTGGCTCATGGCAATTCCTGCACTGGAAATCAGCAGGTGCACCACAGATATGGCATAGGCCCCTCATAATCATTGTATTACTAAGAACAGTCTGGTAATCTATTTTTCTCCTTAATGCATAAAGTACTGTGATACGAAAGGCAACTGTGGATGACTGGCCTTCAGTCAGTGATATATCCCGCAGATCGGGATATGAGGATTACATCAACAGGATGGGAATATCTTACCTTGATGATGGTGAAGTATGGCTATACGAGGATGGCAGAATCAAGGGTTTCTCCAAAATAGAGTACCTTCCCGACAACTCAGTGTGGTTCAGCGGCCTGAGGGTAGATCCGGATTACTGGCGGTCGGGGATAGGCCAGCAGCTTTCGGAAGCTTCGTTGAAAGCTGGAACTGAAAGAGGTTGCACATCTGCAAGGCTGCTCGTTTATGAGGACAATGCAAAGTCCCTTGGATTGGTTGAAAAAATGGGATTTCAAGTTGTGGCCAAATACAATTTTATTCATGGAATTCCTAATTTAGAGGATTTTAACTCTGATGAGGTAGCGCAAGATCATGGCCTTATTAACGTGGGCTGGAAATTTGTAGAAGCCTCAATGGCTCATCCGGTCAAAACTCTACTGTATTCCTCAACGAAGTGGAGTGTTATGGGAACTGGGGACAATACCTTTGAAATCCTCACCGCCAGAGAGCCACTATCGCTTTCTGAAGGCCTTGGATTCACCTGCGCCAAATCTTCATTAGATCTGTCTAAAACTGTGTCTGATTATGCTGGACTGGATATTTCTTCGGGATTTGTTCTTGAAAAGGCACTCAAATGAAAGATGACTTACACTTACGGCATTCAGCCTTACTCAGCCTTGGAATTGCACGATTTCACCGATCTTTTTCCTCAGTGTAAGCCTTGGGCTCTCACCAGCCTTTCCAATTAGGACAATCGCAACTGGAACATTCCATCACAGCCTATTTCATTGATGATCATTGCTTCCGTTAATGACCCGATCCGGGCAGTTGGGTAACCGAGGTCAGTGGCTTTCATCCCAGCAATGTATGGTGTTGGTTTTCTCGTTCGGCTGTTGATAAAATTACCATCTTCGTACTTCCAAACATAGTTGCCTGCTTAATTATTCGCTCCTCTCCAGTAATCTTTCGGGCCGTAGACCACCCAGATTAAACCTACGAGCAACCCTGCTATTAGCAACGATACCAGTGTAACAATAAGGTTCTGGAAAATTGTCATTTCAGTAGACAGATAAATGGCATAAAGTAGAATGAACACTGCCCAACCGATCATTAAAACAATGGATGAAACAACTGGTGCAACTGGACCTTCATATCTTGATCCTTTTCCATGGTTTGAACTTACTGTTTCTGGGTTACTTTTGTATCCGCCTGACTTCTTATCCTGACTTTCTTCCTGTTTCATATATAACCCTAGATAGAATTGCTTGTTTTGGATTTAGCCGTTATTCCTTACCTTTCTAATGCGAGCGGCGATGGAAGCTATGGTTCCTTCAGGAAACACAGTAATAAATTGGATCTCTGTTTTCGTCAACATTATGCCAGTGGTAAAAGAAGGTGGAATTTCATGTGTGAAACTCGATCTATCCCGTTGGGAACCGTACCAAGAACTGAGGCTCGAGGCACTGAAAAGTGATTCTTCTGCATTTGGAAGCGAATATGAGGAAGAACTCAATTACGGGAAGGAAGTCTGGCAGAGCAGAATTGTAGGAGTAATCTTTGCAATTGCAAATAATGTTCCCATAGGTATGATGGAACAAGTTTACTTCTCTAGGTAGAAAGAAGCACATGTTGCGGATATTGTTGGATTCTTTGTGAAGGAGGGATTCCGAGGCATGGGCATTGGGACACGACTCCTGGAAGAAATTATAAGGGCAATTTCAGGAAACCCAAACCTAAGGAAAATAAAGCTGGCCGTAAACTCCCCGCAGACTGTTGCAGCTTCAATTTACGGAAATTCTGGTTTGGAGTGGCGGGTATACTTAAGAAAGAGGTTTTTGTTGACGTAAAATACCTTGACCAGACAATAACGGAGAAATTTATCCGCGGTTAAGATTCAGTTTTGCACCCCCTAAAACTAAGTAATGCTTTCCGGGTTTGGTTTAAGTATTCAGATCCACAAATTAGCCTGTTGGAAATATTCATTGAAAAAGATTATGGCACAATACATGATAGGGCAATCTCACTTTTTCTTAAATTTCTTCCACAGATCAAGGTTCTGGGGCTTGCTACAGGAAAAACCCCCACTTGGAGTTTACAGGAAACTTGTCAAAGCGAGTGAAATCACGAATTAGGATGGCGGGATATTCATACATTCAACCTAGACGAACACTTTGGGATTCAACCTGATGCCGCAGAAAGTTTCAGGCAATTCATGGTTAAGAACCTCTTCAGTAAACTTGGCATACCAAACAAGAACACTCAATTTCCTCCTTCTAAGGGGGACCTTGAGAATGCTGTTTCTGCATACAATCCAGAAATGGATGCCATTGGGAATCCGTATTTTCAGCTTGTTGGAATTGGCAGCCATGGCCATATAGCATTAAATGAACCTGGTTCTCCAAGAAGTGCGCGTACAAGAATTGCCCCCCCCCTCTCATAGGATACTGTAAAATCCAATAAAACACCAACAGAATTTGCAATCACTGTGGGCTTGAAGTCATACTCAAGAGCCATCAAGTCCTACTGTTCGCCATCGGTTTGGACAAAGCAAGGGCAGTCTCATCAATGGTGGAGGAACCGCTGACTTACAAAGTTCCAGCATCTTACTTGCAGGAACATCCTGCTTGAAATGTTGTTTTAGACAAGGATGCTGCTTCAAACCTGGATAGCAATCTAATCGCAAGACATTACATCAGCTTGGAAAACTCCCCCTACAGTGAATACTGTGGCGATTTGTAAATACATTTCCAATTTCTAAGATGTTCTGCCATTTACCTCATGTATGCCCCGCATTAGTGAAAATGCTCCAAAATTGGAAACTTGATTGAATATCCCATTCATGTCTTAATATAAGTGAGTGCGACAGAAATGTTATTAGAGAGATATCGGATTTGGCACCAGATAAAAAGGGGAAATATATGGATTGGGGAATGAGTAACAGACTTTCTAGAATGATTAAGCCGTCTGATGGAAAATCAGTGATGCTTGCCTGCGACCATGGATATTTTATGGGCCCTACCCACAACCTGGAAAACCCCAGGAAGACCATCGAACCAATTATTCCTTATGCCGACACACTCTCTGTAACAAGAGGCGTACTCCGGGCTTCAATAGATCCAATGTGGGATACACCAATCCTGCTCAGGGTGTCGGGAGGGGCCAGTGTACTCAATGACGATCTTAGCAATGAAGAGATCACTACTTCAATGAAGGATGCCGCCAGGCTCAATGTTGCTGCAGTGGCAATTTCCATTTTTGTGGGAACAGCCCACGAGAAGCAGTCACTCGTCAACCTTTCAAAGCTTGTTGATGAAGGGGAAGAATACGGAATTCCAGTAATGGCAATCACTGCGGTTGGCAAGGAACTTGAAAAAAGAGATGCCAAGTACCTGGCCCTTGCAACCAGGCTTGGTGCTGAGATCGGGGCAAAAGTGGTGAAAACATATTACTGCGAAAACTTCAGCAAAGTTGCAAATGGATGCCCTGTGCCTGTAGTTGTTGCGGGTGGGCCTAAGCTCAAGACTGAAGCCGATATATTCAATCTAGTCTACAACGCCCTCGATGAAGGAGCAATTGGTGTGGACATGGGAAGGAACATCTGGCAGAATGAGCACCCTGTTGCAGTGATAAAGGCAATCCGGGCATTGGTTCACGAGAATGCCACTGTTAAGGAAGCACAACAGATCTTCGAAGAGAACAAGAAATCATTAAAGCCAGAAATAGAGAACTGATTTTAACTGGAATAACAGTTGTTGGGGCCACTATGAGCCCCGGCTCTCAACTTTTGAGAAAATTATTGCCTATTTAATTCCGCCATCCACAGGGATCATAGCATCCGTGGTGGCCCCAAATACTGAATCATCTAAAAGAGACATCATCACTCCCACCACATGCGATGGCAAGACTTCCACGCCAAGCAGGTTCTGAGTCTTGTATTCCTCCACTGTCTGGCCCTTTGCCTTCGCCCTTGATTCCAGGACTCCTCCTTCCCAAATCTTAGAGCCCCGGAAAACCTTATCAGGATTTATGATGTTTGACCTAATCCTGTACTTACCCCCCTCCTTTGCTACGTAACGGGACAGTTGGGCTGCAAATGCCTTGGTAGATCCATACATTGCCATTTCCACACCAGGGTTGGTCAGATTCTTGGTGATATTGAAGACGAAAGCTCCACCTGTGCCTTGAATTTTCATTATCCTGAATGCATCCCTTGTGATCAGGAATGTACCCCTGGAATTGACCCTGTACATTAGGTCCATTTCAGACACACTAATGCTGTCCAGCGGGGCGGTTTTCAGTATTCCGGCATTATTAAACACGAAGTCAACACCTCCGAATTCCATAACCGTGCGTGCAATTGCATCCCCAATCTGATTTTCGTCAGAAAGGTCTGCCTTTATTGGAAGGTTTTCCATTCCAGTTTCGGATGCAATCTGCTTACCTGCGTCGGCTATGGAGGCATCGATATCCAGGGCAACCACGTAAGAACCGCTCGCTGCAAGATTGCGGAAAGCTTCAAGGCCTATTCCTGCAGCAGCACCCGTGACTATTGCAACAGAACCCTGGAATTTCCCCGGGACATGTTTTCTGAGCTTTGCTTCCTGAAGAGGCCAATATTCCATTTCAAAGGATTCCTCCTTGCTAACGAATTCATGTTTTCCTATTTTTCGGCATTTTGCGTTTACTGAAAGGGAATGGACAGCATAATCCATGATTATCTTTGCTTCGCGCTTCGTATTTGCCTGTGCAATTATTCCAAACCCGCGGACCACTATAACTGCTGGGTTTGGATCATGAACAGGATATGAAGAGGCATATCTTGAGTGTTCCTTGGCATAATTCTCCCTGTACCCTTTAAGAAGTTCACCTAATTTTCCAACATCCGGAACATAGAGGAAGTCATGCTTGATCCTTATGAGCATATCAGTGGTAGTTGGGCCATATGTGCAAAGTTCTTCCGCCTCAGAGGAGCAGGCAATTTCAAGCGCTTTTTCTCCTGTGTTCACTTCAAGCACTTTCCTGGAAATGCTGGAAACAAGGCCCCTTAGTTTTGGCAGAAACTCTGTCACATCAATTTCTGCCTTTTCGAATTCCCGGGTGAAGATTGGACCCTTTATTCTTTCAGAAATTGCCTTTTCGGCCCTTGTTACAATCTCAATGTGCTTGGAATAGGATTCCCGCACATCGTCAGAATAGGTAAAGAGACCATGCTTTCTTAGTACCACCCCATCAGCGTTCCTGATTGCATCCATTCGGTCCTGAAGTGCCTTTGCCAGTTTGAAACCTGGCTGAATATATGGAACAACAACTACATTGCCAAGAATATGGCGGAGGTCTTCATCCTTTAGATCAGTGTTGGTGAGGGTTACAATTGAATCCGCATGGGTATGGTCCACGTATTTGAACGGGATAAATGCGTGCAGGAACGATTCTACACTTGGTGCCGGTTCACTTGGGTCCAATTTGCTCCTGCTAAGGTAATCCATCATTGTAAGGTCGTCCATGGAGCGAATTCCGGCTGCTGCAAGGAGGTCAGCCATCCTTAGGCCGGTGAAACCTTTTTCATCTATGTTTGCCAGAACGGAACCGCTTCCCTTTACCCTTAGAACTTCCAGTTGCTTTCCGGTGTGATCTTTTTCAGAAGTCTTGACTGATGTGTTTCCGCCTCCGTGGAGCACCAGCTCACTTTCAGCGCCAAGAAGCCTGGAAGAATAAACCCTTAAGTTTAAATCGCTGTCATCCCGCGGTGAAGACCAACGTGCTTGCATGAATTGTGATGTTTCCAGATAATAATTAAATTCCGCCGGAAACCATAATCTTCCAAATGTAACGCCAGATATTTGGAAAAGCGCCCGAGCCGGGATTCGAACCCGAATCTGAGGCTCCGCAGGCCCCTAGGATATCCAGATTACCCCACTCGGGCAGGTCAAGCATAATCATGCATGGATAGAAAAATGTTGGTCTGTTAGCCTCAAGATTTAATCGTTCACTTGAATATACGATAGCATATATGGCACTCCGGAAGGAATATGATGTAGTCATCGTGGGAGCAGGAGTACTTGGCTCCGCCATTGCTTATGAACTCTCGATGACCTTTGGAGGGAGCATAGCCGTAATTGAAAAAGAGAATGGAGCAGGTCTGCACACTTCTACCAGGAACACCGGGGTCATACACCGTCCATTCTACCTGGAACCAGAAAAAAAGAAACTTTTTGCAGAGTCTTCCCAGATTTCATACAGGATGTGGAAGGCGCTTGCAGTTTCGTTCAATCTTCCCTGGAAAGAGAATGGAACCCTTGAAATTGCAACAAGGGAAACTGATCTGAAAAGCATCGATTCCTATGCAAAATGGGCAATCTCCAATGGCATGCAGGAAGAGGAATTCAAGATACTTGGAAGCAGTGAGCTGAAGGGACACGAACCACTGGTAAAGGGCTATGGCGCAATTTTGAGCATAACCGATTCCTGTGTTGATTTTGGCTCTTTCACTTCAAGAATCATGGAACTTGCAAAGTCCAACGGTGTAGAGTTCATTCCCGGTTCCAGGGTCACGGGAGCCATTGAAACACCAGGAGGTATCCTTATTACAGCGGAAAATGAAGGCCAAAAGATTGCAGTTAAAGCAGGCTTCATGATCAACTGTTCAGGCGGGGATTCGCTTCCGCTTGCCCACAAAATGCATCTTGCAAAAAAATATGCGGTGCTGCATTTCAGAGGAGACTACTGGATGGTTGGTGACAGTTATCCTGGAAATATTCGGAATAACGTTTACACAGTCCCAAAGCATAAAAAATTCCCATTCCTGGATCCTCACTTCATCCTTAGGGTTGACGGGAGGAGGGAACTGGGCCCAAATGCTGCCCTAGTGGCGACACCATATGACTATTCGGACCAGCCGGATTCAGGCTCTTTGGTGATCAAGCTCCTTGAGAGACCCACTCTTCCAAAGATAAAATTGCTCACAAATTCTGAATTTATCTCACTGGTCCGGAGCGAGTGGAAATCTTCGCGATCAAAGGATGAGATGGCCAGAAGGGTCAGGGAATTCATACCGGGGCTTGATACTTCATATATCTCTGGAAAAGGGCTTTCAGGGGTCAGGAATTCCCTTATCGATTCAGGCGGTTTTGTACCTGAAGCTGTGATGGAAAGTTCTGACCACAGCATACACATACTCAATTACAACTCCCCCGGTGCAACAGGGGCGCCTGCATTTGCCATGCATGTGATAAGGCTTTTGAATGAGTCAGGGAAGGTCCAACTGAAGGAATTGAGTTCGATCCAAACTTCAGTCTGGAAGGAAGAAGTCGGGAGCCTGTTGTGATATTTCGGTTTTCCTGGTTTGTGATGAAATTTGACTCAGTCAATAAAATATTCACAAACATTAGAAAGTCTGTTGCAGAGCCCCATTAAGTAAGCCTGACTAATTTATTTTTAAATAATAGATTGCAATAACAGTGCTATTGAGAGACAGACTTAGGGCACTTTCTTTTACTTCACTGGCGCATTTCGCCAACGATGGGACTGCCTTGCTTTATCCAATTCTCATTACGTTTTATGAGAGCCTCCCTGGTGTTAATTACGCGTATCTTGGGAGCATTGCCATAGTTTACAATCTTATTTCGGGAACCCTCAGTACCCCCATAGGAAGATACGCAGACAGAACTGGGAAATATGGTAGCCTTCTCAGCGTTGGAATTGCCCTGCTAGGAATCGCCTCGATCATAATGGCAATGCCTTTCCTCTACCGCACAAACATTTTGCCTTTTCTTCTCCTTGGAGCAGTGTTTATGGGAGCAGGCCAGTCATTTTACCATCCACTGGGGGCAACAGTTCTAAGAAATTCATATGGGGCAGACGCCCCCAAGGCTATGGGCATAAATGGGTCCTTTGGAAGCCTTGGCCGGGCAGTGATGCCAACTACCGTGGGATTCATCATGCTTTTTTTCGGAGAGTTCACAGGTCTTATGCTTTATTCGGCTTACAGCTTCATAATGGCCCTAATTCTCTACCTCGGCCTGGGCGAGGTAAGAGTGCGGAAACAGGAGTCAAAGGCTCCTGAACCAGCAAAAGCCAAGATTAAACCTGTGAAGCTGCTTGGAAGTTCGTTCATGCCATTCCTTTACATTCTTACCATTAGCGTTTTCATAAGGTCCCTTTTCCTTTCTGGCACTTCCACATTTATTCCAGCATTTCTTTCATCAGAGTATGACAGCAAGGCTATTGCCCTGACAATATTGCTCATCAGTTACCTTATGCCGGTGATTGGACAGCCATTCTTTGGAGTTCTCACAACAAGAAGAGGTGGAAAGTTTACTGTCGTTGTCACCAACATCCTTTCAGTTGCATTCTTTGGATTCTTCCTGATTTCCGGCGTTAACATCATATTCACAATACTGTCTTTCGGATTCTTCACTTTCTTTGCATATAGCGGTTTTCCCGTATTACTGGGTTATGTTGGGCAGGTGGTGCCCAAGGATGCGCTTGGTCGTTCCAATTCCATTGTATGGGGAGTAGGGCAGACTATAGGAGGAGCACTTGGGGCGGCAGTGGTATCAGTTTTCACGATTTTTGTTTCTCTCAACACAGCAATTGATTACATGTTTATTTTCTCCATCGTAGCATTAGCCTTCCTGCCATTCCTGCCTTCCAAGAAACTGGTTGATGACAGGAACGCAGGTGTTACACCGTCTTAGCTGTTCAAATAGGAATATGTCATTCAACCAGAGATGCCCGAGCTAATTGACCACCTTGGAAGGAGAGTTCTTGTCCCAGAGGAACCGCAGAGAATAATCAGTTTCAGCCCTGCCATAACCGAAACGCTATTTGAGCTCGATCTTGGAAGCAGAGTAGTTGGCGTTTCCGCATTCTGTTCCCGGCCCAGCCAAACATCAAAAGTCCGAAAGGTTGGCAGTTACGGCAGCGCCAGATTGGAAGTCCTCCATGAACTTAAGCCAGACCTGATCCTTACAGTATCCGGATTCCAGAAGGAATTTTCAGAAGCCCTGGCAAAAGAATTCCCTGTTTACACATTTGAGCTCCCTTCATCTGTGGCCGGAATAATTGACCTGGTTTCCAAAATTGGCATTGTAACCAGCAGGTATGACGAGGCCAGATACATGGAATTTGAGCTGATGAAGTACCTTGGTTCCTTGAGGAGGAGGCCCGCAATGTCCGGATACCTTGAGATTGACCTTGGAGGCCCAGTTAGTTTTGGCTCCTTGAGCTATATCACAGATGCACTGTCCATACTTGGTGTCAAATCAATATATGCAGATATGCCTTATGAATGGGTCAAGCCTGACCCTGATTTTGTCAGGCAATCAGATCCGGATGTCATCTTTTTCGAACCGAAAATGTATTCTAAATTCGAACCAGAAGACTTGGAGAGACTCGTGGCATCAAGGGGCTGGGAACAATTGAGTGCAGTATCCAGGAACCATGTTTTCGTATCGCCCGGGCCTCTGGACTTCTTCGCCCACCATGGGCCCTCTTTCATTAGGGAAGTCCTTCCATGGGCGGTGAACAAGATAGAAGCGCTATAAAAATCAAAATTAGAGTTTTTCAACACATATATTAAAATACCAATTGATAATTTGCGCATGTCTTCTATACAGACAAAAGGAAGTAATAGAAAATGGAAGAGACGACCAAAATAAAAGACCTTACACCAGAGTCCAGGAGAGTAAATGTCCTGGCCAAGGTTGTTAGCAAAGGCGAGCCAAAGCAAATACAGACCAGATTTGGAGAAGAAAAATCCGTAACAGAGGTCTACATTGGAGACGATACCGGGAAGATCATACTTTCTCTTTGGGGAGAGCAGGCAGGCCAGGCATCAGAAGACAAAACCCTCTATATAGAAAATGGATACATTTCACTTGTCAGGGGCCACATGAGACTCAACGTGGGCAAATACGGCTCACTGAAGGCTGCAGAGGAAGAAATCTCAGAAGTCAATGAAGAACATGACATGAGTGAAGCCGAGCACGAGAACACCTTCAGAAGGAGACCCTTCAACAGCGGTGGCGGCGGAGGAAGAGGCGGCCGTGGCGGATTCTACAACAACCGCAGCGGTGGAAACAGGCCCCCTAGAGACGACTACAACGATTAAACAGTTATAACTAATTTAAACAAGAAAATGGCTTAAAAAGCCATCAACCAACTTTTTTCTGGCCATAGTACATTTCAAGGATTTCCTCAGTACTTGTCGCATCTTCAGCAGTTTTATCATCCCGCCACCTACCTGTGAACCTAGGGAACCTTATGGCAAGACCGGCACCTTTCTCTACTTTGCCGAAAGCACAGGAGTGGACTGGGCTGACAGTTATTTCTGCCCCAATGATTTCAAGCACGACTTTTGGATCAAACCACACATCAGGGGTGAGCCCGCTTTCAACTCTCGCCGGCTTTCTGTTGGTTTTATGTTCCGCGAGTTTAGAAGGCAATCCGAATAGAACATCATCTGTGAAGCCGGTGCCAAGCTTGCATGCTGATTCAAAAATATCCTGATCCTTGTTGTAAGAAGCCATAAGGAGGGCCCCGTAAGTCCCTTTGCGCCTGCCATGCCCGCCGAATGCGCCTATGACTACGAGATCAAGAGTATCCTCGAAAGCGGACTGGTAATCGCGCTTTACCTTGATCCAAAGCCATCCTCTAGCTCCAGCCCTGTAAATTGAATCATCTGAAACATTCTTTGCCACTAGCCCTTCGCAGCCGGAATTTATGGCTTCATTGAAGAAACCGTTTATTTCCTCAGGGTCTGATGACAGCAGCATTGTGGCACATTTGAAATCATCATTTTCTGTGAATAGCGACTGGAGAATTTTCCTTCTCTCCAGGTATGGGACCTTATTGAGGGCCTGTCCATTCAAGTATAGTATGTCAAAAAGGAATACCACCACTGGTATTTCCTCAACTTTGGACTTCAGGTCATACTTCCTGCCCCTTCTCTGGGATACCATCTGAAATGGGTATAATTCTCCTGTTTCGGAGTTGTAAGGAACAGCCTCTCCGTCAAGTATGCATGATTCAACATTGAAATTCTGGAGGGCATGTTCCACTATATCGGGAAAGTTCGATGTGGTTTCCTCAGAGCCGCGCGAGAATATCTTCACTTTTCCGTTCTTAATGTGTATCTGGGTCCTCATGCCATCATACTTGTATTCAAATGCTGCCTTGCCTCCCATTTTTTCAAGTATATCTTTTATTTCAGGTAGCCTCTCTGCTAGCATCACCTTTGCGGGGACCATGGGCGTGGGCCCGGTCTCGAGCACTTTGCTAAGTTTCCCATCCCGCAAGAGTTCAGCGATTTCTCCCAGGTCAGGATGGAAATTGTAAGCTTCGTCGATTTCCTCTGAGTGCACCTTTTCAGCAAATGCAAGTACTAACGCATCAAGTATAGTGGCATCTGATACTCCTAACCTCAATCTTCCAGTAATGATCCTTGTTATGTACATCCCTTCGTCCGGCGTGGAATTTAGGAGCAGGTCCTGATAAATGCCAATCTTATTCTTTATGCTGCCTTCCCCCTTGATCCTGGCCAACTTTGTAAGTTCGTCATATACGTAATCAACGCTCAGTTCATTTGAAAAAAGAGAATTCTGAGTTTTCTTCTCAGAGATCAGCTTGGCGACAGTCCCAAGGTCACCCTCCTTAATGAAAAGGGCATCGATTTCCTCTTCTTTTTTTCCCGAGATGGAGGAGAGTGCCTTTATGATAAGCTTACTTGCCATTCCCAGTTCAAGTCCTTCATAGTCCGGGAGCAGCTTACCCTGGGTCAGGTAAACAAGTTTCTTTAGATCTTTGTTTGCTGATTTTAGAAGCCTCACCAAAATATTTGTCAATTCAAGCCTCTTGGTGGTATTTGACATCTCTGTGAACCTTTGGGAGACTTCCAGAAAATTCATGCCTTAATATCTGGACATTCTATTAAACATTGATTTCTGTAACCAATGGCTTTCCCCTCATCTCGGATCGCATATAGAAGCCTGCAGCAGCACATGCCAGGCCCAAGCCCCCAAGGAACATCCAAGAACTCTCGAATCCACTGTAGTAAGCAATCAGGGTAAAAACAGCAGGAGAGAAAGCCCCTATGATATTCTGCACAAAATTGACAAATGAAAGTGAAAAGGAAAGCATTCCCCTGTCAGGAGTCCTTTCCGCCACAAGTGTATACAGCATGCTGAGGGAGTTTACTGTTAGGACCCCCAGAACAGCCATCAATGCCACAAGTAAGTAGTATTGATAGACAAATGCAACTAGCATGGTAAGGACTGCCAGCAGTATGGTGGATCCCAGGAAAAGCATGATACGCCTCTTGACTACCCCGAAAATGTAGCCTCCAAGGCCCCCTCCGAGGAAACCGGCCATCAGGTAGATTGTCCCCAGGGAACTTGCATAGTTGGCAGCGAAATGAAGCTGTGATTCTGCATAGTAAACAAATAGCTGCCCAATTACTGTCTCAGTGAGAATACCTGCAAGGGCTATAATTGGAAGAAGCCAGATTATGGGAGTGCGCAGTACATCTCCTGCTCTCCTGAATATATTGGCCCTGTTCTCTGGGTCTGGTTTGTAGGCGCGAAGAGCATAGAGATTTTCAGCTGCCAGGAACAGCATCACAGCTCCTGCAAAGAAGAGTGGGGGCCTCCATCCAAATATCTGGTCAAGAAAATTCCAGCCTATTATGCCCATCCCTCCCCCAAGATTGAATGAACCGTTGAACAGCCCCACGTAAAAGCTGTACTTTTCCCTTGGCACAATATCTGCGATGAGCCCCAGTGCGGGAGAAAAGAAAAGTGCAGAACCGATACCGGCGAAAAGCCTGAAAGTGAAAAGCTGGAAGAGATTCTGTGATAGCCCGGTTAAGACAACGGAAGCCCCGAGAATGCTTATCCCTAGAACTGAGGTGTACGTGTTCCCTATTCTTGAAGCGAGTAGCCCCCCAACCATCTGGAATGTTGACAACCCAATGTAAAAGGCCGTTGTTATTACACCCAGCTGTACAAGCTGCAGATTAAGGTCATGTGAGATGTAGGCGAGGCCGGGGGCAACATTGAACCAGTTCAGTGCATAAACAGCCCTGGAAGCATTTATTGAACCAGCCTGAAACCGGTATCCCACGTTCCATCTGATACCCATCATGTATTATTAGTTGAGGTTTATTTTGTCAGAAAAGCAAAATTTTCCATTACATCAGTCCGCAGCTTCTGTTGCAAAAGCATGGATTTGAACTGTTTCTTCTTGGAGATGCTTATGCCTTCAGTAAAATCAATTTCCTCATAGACCATGTCCTTCAGTATGAGCCCCTCTGGATCCATGAGTCTGGGATATTTTTCACTCAAGGAAAATGGGTCCTGTTGCCTTTCAGAAAATGACTGCTCCAGTGCAAATGCTGTTATGGACCGTATCTGGTTCCATAGGAAGCTCCTTGCCTTATAGTCAATACATATTCTGTTCCCTTTGTTGCCAATGGATATGGACCTTATTGTCCTAACAGGGTTGCGGCCGTCCATCCTGCAGAAGTTGCGGTAGTCATGCTGGCCACGGAATGGCTTTAGAGCCTGTCTTAAAAAAGGGCCAGCCTCATCTCTTTGTATGAGGTACCGGTATGTTTTGTAATCACAATGCCTTGGATTGAAACTCTCTTCTACATTGGCATAGCTGTGGAATGCCATGCCAGGAATCTTGCCATTGAGGACCCCCAGAACCATTGAAGGTTTCCTGTCTGTATCAACTACGAATGCATTGGAAATGGCTGAAACCCCGCGGTCCGTTCGTGCAGCGCATTGAATGTTATCAGATATTTTCTCCCTATTGAGCACCCTTAGAATGCAATCCTCAATGCTGTTGACACCGTTTCCCCTCTGGAAACCCGTAAACTGCCACCCGAAATATCCAAACTTGATTAGGAGCCGCAACAATTGGTTAATAACAAGGATATTTAAGATTGGTCTGTTTTCCAAATGTGATTCACGTTGCGGGCCTTGGGGCCTCTGGTTCTTACCTGTTCAGGAGACTCAAGGATGGTGGCTTTAATGCCATGGGATATGACCCAAAGAAGCCTGGTTTCTACATACCTTGCGGTTATGCAGTTAATTTTGAAAAACTCAAGGAACTTGCAAGGGCCGTAAACCTGGATGCCGGGGAATACATTGAGGCGACTGCCGATACTGTTACATTTGCTAGTGATTCTGGAGCCCGTATTGAATTGCCTGCAAGGGGCTTTTGCACAATAGACAAGAACCGCATTGAAAAGGATATAATGGGCGACTACAAATTTGAAAGAAGAATGGCTCCTGCCCCAACAGATGAACAGATCCTCGTTGATGCAACTGGTATCTCCAGGCATTACCTTGGCAATGCACGCGGTGATTTGCAGATGAGAACAAAGGAGTACCTGACTGAGACTGCACCGGAGAGAGGGTTCCACTTCAGATATTTTCCTTCAGGAAGAGGATACTACTGGGTATTTCCTTTAAAGAATGGTTATCATATCGGCGCAGGAGGAGATACCATTGATATGGTGTCAGGCGCGCTCAAGAGCATAAATGACACAAAGAAGGTTATGTCACGGAATATTAGGCTCTCCCCCCTCTTCGACCAGGCATATTCAGGAAATATAATTGGAGTTGGTGAAGCTATTGGCACCGTAAGCCCAATCACTGGTGAAGGGATCATTCCATCTATGGAATCTGCGGATATTCTGTTCAATTGCATTTCAAGGTACGATGATTTGGAAACCCTGAAAGAACGGTACGTTGCTGAAATAAAGAAAAAATTCAGGAGATACGAGAAACTCTTCTCCCTTCTTGTGAATGCAAGACAAGGCAGATTGAAAAAGTTTGGAAACCTGTTAGCTATTTCTAGCGCAAAAGAAGATTTCCAGAACTTCGGCATACAACTTGAGATTTTAAAAGTGTTAAAGCAGCTTGCAAAGAATTGAGTTTATGGCCAGATGGATTGAGATGGCTTAAATCAACCTTTGTCCATGATTTGTTATTAAGATAACTATCCCGCTGCAAAAAATTAGGAGGGCCCGGAATGTGCAGTCAGTTGAGTTTTATTAAGGGGCGGCCCGGCCATGCATTCTTCTTTCCGGGATAGATCTTTGCCTGAGAAACATTAATCACGCACCCGAACAGATTTTCCAAGTACTCCCTATTTCTTGCCAGAATCTCAAATTCATCAACAACTTCCAGGTTTACGTTCTTCCTTATTTTCATGAATTCTTGTATGAGCGGTTTTAGATTGCCAGGTAAATCTTTCAGTCTATTCTCCATCATCTGAACAGCTGCTTCCCTCACCTCTTTGCTGCAAACCTCTATGTCTATTGTTTTAGGGGAAATACCTGTTGCTTTCATGATTTCCCTGAGATCAGATACGGTTTGCTGCAGGTAGTTCTCTATTATTATGACGGATTCATCTGACTTGCCTGTCTTAGTTATTGAGAACTCCTCGGTGCTGATGAAACCAGAATGCCCTGTAGAGGACCAGATTTCCTCGCAGGTATGCGGTATGACTGGGGTCATTACCTTGAGCCATGGTTCTCTGATTTTTTCCACGCAGGATTGCACGTTTCCACCTCTATTTTCAACATATTTCAGGTCGTTTAGCACTTCATAGAATACAGAGATGTAAGCTCCCCTGATATCAAACGCATCCATCCTGGTGAAATAATCCTTCAGGTGGAGGTTAAACTTTGAAGAAAACCAGTCCTCAACCTGCGTGTTGCCCGGCTGAACTTTTGCAGTTCCATTATTGAAGTATTCTACGAACGATTCGTATTTTCTCCTTACAGCAGCAATTTCTGTCTCGTTCCAGTCCAGAACAGATGAAATATCAGCACTGACAGCCACAAACAGCCTGTACAGATCTGCAGTGTACTTCGTGGAGATTTTCAGCAGGGAGATTGCATTACCTTTGCTCTTTGATATCTTGGCCCCATTAGCCAGCAATAGCCCGGAAATGATTATCCCCTTCGGGTTATCCCTCTTTGGAAGCAATGCAGCATGATTCATTATGTAAAAAGCGAGATGGTTGCTTATATGGGGTGCTGCGGTGAGCCTGATATCTACACCGTACCAGTAATCCTTGGCAAGCCTGGCCTTCTTTGCAAGTTTTACAACATTGCTATCAAAGTGCTTAATGGATTCTTCCTTGCCTTCATTGTAAACATACTCAATGACCTCGTCTGGAATCCTCCCCAATGAATGGTAAATTTCTGAAATACTCTGCTGATTGGTGTAAATTACAGGATATAAAGTAGAATCAGAAAGAGACTCAATTACCCATTCGTCATCAAATGGAAGTTTTGTGCCTATTCCTCTTCTTCTGGCGCAGGGCCTTTCCCTGAGCCAGTCAACGGCATCATTCATTGCATTTCTGTAGAACTCCGGATAGAAGAGCATTGAATTGACCACTTCGTGGGAAGCTTTTTTCCACCAGTCAACTGAATAATCAATGAACCACTGATTTGAGAGGACAGCAACTATTACCTTTGACC
>JAKAUW010000041.1 GCA_021817455.1 Thermoplasmata archaeon
AAGAGTCGTAACCTTATGGCACCTATTCTGGACACCAGCGCTTTGATAAATATAGTAAAAGGCGATGAAAAAACCAGAACCTTTCTGAAAACTCATCAGAAATAGCCTGAACGCTTGACAAAAATCTATAAAAAACCTTTCACGGGATTTGGTGTTCTTTCAACCACCCGCCATTCTGCCCTTTCCCACTTGAAAATCTTCACGGTACTCTATTGTACTGTAGATATAGCTCCCCATATTCCAAAACTTTGACTGAAACAAGTTTCAATGTCTCCTGTTTCTCCATTGGGCTCCAATAATGATGCCCCCTGCCAAGAATTACAGGGAAAACGAGTATCTTGTACTCATCTGCAAGTCCGCCCTTAATGAAAGCGTTTGTCAAGGTTGGCCCAGCATCAACAATTATATCATTTCCTGGCTCACTCTTCAGCCTGGCCACAATTTCTGCAAGCTCTCCTTTCATGATTCTTGTGTTGCCCCAATCTGCCTTCTTTAGAGTGTGGCTTAAGACAACCAGGTTGCACTTTTCAAGGTATCGGGAGAATTCAAACAGGTATTCTGGGTCAGTTGGCTTTCTTTTTGATAGAGCATGGAACTGGGAGTGCCCTAAATATGAATTTGTGCCATAAATGATGGTGTCGACCGATCCATACCTGTTTGACCACATATCTTTCCAGAATTCATCGGGCTCAGGCGGGACAAAATCTGATCCAGGATAATCCGGGAATTCGCCATAACCATCCAGTGTCATGAACATGTTGACTGTAATCTTCCTGGCCATGAAATTACAACTCACAGATCCTTATAAAAGATGAAGTTTCAAAAGATATTGCGATTAGGAAAGAAACCCAAAGAATAGTGCCCAAAACTTCAAATATTCCTAATTTAATAATAACAGTCATTTTTCTACGAAAAATACTGGAGCGCTAATTTAATCGACCACATTTTTGTCCTGATCAACTTTGAGAAATCCCTTGGATCTGTCCAATATGACGAACCTGTTATTCCATGGGTCTTCTATGACAGAACACTTTCCAATACCTATTTCAAATGGTTCAACCAGGACTTTTGAACCTATTTCCATTAATCTCATTATTGATGAATCGACTGATTCAACCATGAAGTCTATTTCAGGAAATTCTAGATCTTCCTTTACTAGTATTAACTCAGATTCTGTTTCTCCGATTCTCAAGCCAGCCTCCTTCTCACCTCTTCTCCAAATTAATTTCAAACCCAACCTTTCCCTGTAAAACATCAGTGCAGCATCCAAGTCCGAGACATGAAATCTTATGCAATCAATCTTCTCAAACACAAGAATGCATTATTAGAAAGTATTAATCAATAGCCGTTAGAAAGATTTATATTGAGTTTCTAACAGGATGTTATTGAATGAACAAAGTTGAATGGTAAAACTCGACTCCTATATCATTTTCAAATGCAATATTTACAAACTCATTGAGTGGTTAATTATATGAAGTCTAGTAAATGAACAAAAAGATTGGAGAAAGCTTGGAGCTGTGCGCCCCATATATAGATGGGCGGGTTTGGTTCTGGCACCTTTTCAATAACTTGGGATTCAAAGATTTATGGTTTCCGCAAGTGCATTATGACTTAATGTAATGTTTCCTACTTGCACCGTAAATAACTGGGCAAAAAAGAATATGAGAAACACTGCTCTCAAGATTCTTGGGCTTTCTCTACTTCTTTTCGGATGAAATCATAACACTTCTTTGCGATCTGTACCAGAATCCCCAAAGAACCTTCGAAATCACCCGGTATTTCCAGAATATGATTGGCTCCGGGAAATGACAGAACTTCTGCATTGGGTAATGCCCTAACCGTATTGATATCCTCCTTATTGAAAACAGGATCTTCTTCACCCACCATCACTAGTATTCTTGTGCATGTCCTCATGAATTCTATTGTGTCCTTTAGTGGCGTAAGGAAAACGTAGCTACTTATTCGCTGGTTCAAAAGGGTGTTCAATTCGCTTGCAAAGACTGTTCCAATGCTCTTTGAAACTACAAAAATACCTTTATAAGAATGCTCACCTAGAAATTCATCTATTGAGCACTTCAGTTCTTCTATTGTTACTTTCATGGAAGACTGATCCAAATCCGATCTATTAGCCTGGTAACCGTACTCAAAACTTAGGGTATTAGTTCCAGCCTGGAAAGCTGCATTAGCAGTATACCACATTAAAGGTGCATCCTTGTAATATGCATGGCCCGGAAGTAAAATTGTCAAGAACTGTGAACCCTCCTGGTGGTATCTGTAAGTAAAGATTGCTGGTTTCCCAAGTTTTGACTCAAATGCCAGGTTTTCAATTTCCACTGAGATCCGGGTTATCAATATGCTGCACGGTTTATAAGGTTATATTTGAAATTCAAGAGGAACATCATGGCTTTTTAATTCTGCATTTTGCACATATTTCCAATCTCAATTGCACTTCATTGAGAATTTTGGATATGTCACAAAAAAGCCCAACATGGTTTGATTATGCGTGATAATGGCGGACAAAGTATACACTAAGCTGGTCTTCCTAAATGGCAAAATGAATATTAAGATCAACCGCAATACGATTCCAGAAGGAGAGCATCCATTTTCAGGATTCTCCTTTTTGATATTAAAGGGACTGAAATGGAATCTGAAAGGATAACAACAACTCTGGAAGCTGCCAGAAGGCTGACCATATGGAAACAGTTTCTTTCAGGCAACACCCCGAAAGGCAATTTCAAGCAGAAAGTGACATCAGTAATCAGAAATACAGGATACATTCAATGGGACCCTGTTACCGTGGTTGCACCATCACATCTGATCTCATTGTGGAGCAGAATTGGGAATTTTGACTGGTCAGAACTTGACAGGATGATGTGGGAAGACAAAGAGGCATTATTCCATTGGGTTCCTATAGCCTGGATTGTGTTGACAGAAGATTACCCAATATTTTACTCCCTTATGAAGCGATACCCTGATTCCATGAGGAAAGGCTGGGCTTCTCACGCTGGACCGGCCATGAAATTCATGGATGCACACCAGGAACTTAAGCGGAAAGTAATAGAGAGACTCAAGGATGGCCCTGCAGAGACAGGCCATTTCAGAGATTATGGCAAAAGGGAAAAGAGCACAGATGGCTGGAGTTCAGGTAATGAAGTTACACAACTCCTCTTCCACCTGCATATGGCCGGAGAAGTAATGGTTGCGGGCCATTCAAAAAACCAGAATATCTGGGCGCTAACTGAAGATTTTCTCCCACCGGGGGCAGTAAAAAAGGCCCTTCCAGTGGAAGAGCTGGAGAAAATCACTGCAATCAGGGCGCTGAAAGCGCTTGGAGTTGCACCCGAGTTTGACATTTACCGATATTTTATACGTGGAAGGTACACCATTTTAAAGGAGATTCTGAAGCGACTGGTTGAGGAAGGAGAAGTGGTTAATGTTCAAATAGATGGGCAGCCAAAGTCTAAGCCCCTATTCCTGCTGACCGAGGACAAGAAGGCACTCGATGCCATTATGTCAGATAAATGGGAACCCCGGCTGAACCTGATTTCTCCGTTTGACAATATGATAACATTAAGAGACAGGGCACAAAGAATGTTCAACTTCGATTACATACTGGAACAGTTCGTCCCTAAAGAAAAACGGAAGTATGGGACATATGTGCTCCCCATTCTGTGGGATTCACACCTTGTTGGAAGAATCGATGCTAAGCTGGACAAAGCTAGAAGGACACTAAACATAAACGGTGTTTTCGCAGAACCAGGATATGATAATGACGCAGTTATAGGAAACAAGTTGCAGGAGAGAATAGAGGATTTTGCTAAGTTTCTCGGTGCCGAACTAGTTATTTTTTCTGAAAAGAAACCTGAAAAGTGGTCGCAATATCTCGCTTGAATTATAATTGAACTAAAAATGGTGAAAATACTGGAAAGTCATAATGCTCCAGCATAGTTTAATTTGAGGCTTTTTCAGTTGACGGTGCCTTTGACTGTTTGAAATATGCCCTTACCCTGGGCCTTGTGAGGTACCAAAGGAGGATTATGCCCCAGATTATACCAACAAGGCTGATAATATCCAGTATTGCACCAATAATCATCAGGATCCTTGCCACATTGAATCCGGCGATAAACAAAATTGCAAAGATCAGTGGAAGAACTGAAAGCCCTACTATAAACAGAGAGCCTCCCGGGAAGATAGAGAAGAAGGCAACACCAGCTGTAAGGCCCAAGACAATCGCCCCAATGGAACCTAAAATCTGCAGGATTCCAAGAATTAGGACGCCAATGGGCCTCTGTATCTTCGTTGGCGGGGTGGATGCAAAATCTTTAGTTTCACCGCAAACAGGGCAGAATTTTGAACCCGCAGCTGATGCGGTTCCACATCTCTGGCAATATTTTACTCCTGTGTTTTCCATCCTACGCAATAATTTATGCCATATATATTAATTTTGGCTGTTAAAAATCAAGTAATGAAAATACCATCGCCTGCAGGTGTGTTAGGATACCTGAATTCCATTCTCTGATGATTCCCGGGAATAAGTTCACAGATAACTTAGGATATTTTCCTTTCCAGTAAGCTTTGTACGCCCTGAAAATCCCTGGTCTGCATAGTGCCAGTATTCTAACTCATCTTCATCTATGCTCCAGCAGAGATATGAAGGGATGTTGTTGATCACTGCTGGAAAATCAAACAGCGTGGCATCCTGATCACGTATGACTATGCCTTTTTTCCTGATGCTCTCAAGTATTGCCTGGATCTTAATGGTGACCGTATCAGCCACTTCCATGTCATACTTTTCCATTGCATCCACGCCCATCTGGCTAAGATCATTCATTTCACTGATCTTTGCTTTCAACCACTTAAGCGCTTTACACGCTGTATCTAGGTCAAAATAGGGTTCAGTGGACATGTTGGATATGATGGCAAAGATCCAATAAGGATTTTTCCACCTAATGAATAAATACAAATTTCTGCCGGAGGAATCAGAGTGTGTTGAGTGCCCCAATAAGCTCAGACTCATAGGCTCTGGGCCTGGAAGGGTCTTCATTGAGGTATTTTTCTGCGAGTTCTGATACTAACAGCATCTTTACCAAAGTCTTTCCATTGCCACTGGTTTCCAGTGTAACTTTGCATGGAAGGAAAAGCCCGTAATCGTGGTTGCTTGAAATCAGTTCCCTAGCTGCAGCGGGTTTGCAAACATCAAGAATATAATAGCCCGGAAAATCCTCGCCGAACTTATTTTTTACTATCTCCCTGATATCCACGTATGAAAGAACAACAAAGCCAGCGTCCCTCAATTTCTGTGAAACCTTAAGGAAGGCCTTTTCAATATCAAGTTCAATCACTCTTTCAAATTTGAACATGGCACAAGATTTCAATTCAATAGTTATACATTTGCAGTATGGTGCGGGACGGAAAAGAGAAATTCCCGACCTTCAAGCAAAGCGATGTTTTTGCCTGCAAATACAGCGAGTTAGATGTCAATTTTGCACCTTTCAATACGCTTTAGTTCATGGATGAACTGACAGTGTACTGATTCTAATGGACACACAGAAAATCCTTAAAGAGGTTTCGGAAACAATAAAATACGGGAATGACAAGCAGCCGAATATCCAGAAGGCATTCATGGACTTCAACCAGGCAGTGCTGAGCCCCGGGAAACTATCCACGAAAACCAAAGAACTCATCGCCCTTGCACTTTCATTATCAAGCACTTGTGAATGGTGCATCACATTTCACGTAAAGATGGCGAAGGAGATGGGGGCTACTGACGATGAGATAATAGAGGCCTCCTATGTTGCTGTACTCATGGCAGGCGCACCGGCCCTGATGCACATGACCGTTGTAAGGGAGACACTGGCATCACTCTGAGAAGTGTTGCCTATTCCACGTCTTCAATGTTTTCAACAAAGATCTGTTCCAGTTCAAGGACCTTTTCATACAGGAGCTTGCCAAAAGAAGTGAGTTTCACGACATCGCCTGGCCCTAGCTCCGCTATACCTATGGAAACAAGATAATCTCCAATCTTTTCATTGGTTTTTTTCCCATATGTATTTAACTTTTCAAGTTTCATGAAGTTTTCCTTGCCAAGCGCGTAAATTGACCTTAAGATGCAGGGATTCCAGTCAAGCCATTCTAGATAAGTTGCACTGCTCATAAATGTAAAATTGAAAATCCAATGAATAATTTAAAGCCTAACCTGTTAGAAACAGGGTTTAAGATTGATCTCGATTTAGAATTGGATTAACATCGATTCACACTGCTGAAAAGCTCATCAACAACCTTTGTATAGTGAGGGGGGAATTAACTTCCAGCTGTGGTTTTTAGTTATCAATCTGCAATTTCTCGCCCTTCATTTTTACATTTCAATGAGACCCTATTCTTGTCCACCACTCATATAGCCTTCCGAATATTTTATGAAGCCTAGGAACTTATCTCAAAATCCTCAGATTATAAGGCAACGGAGAATTGATGAACAAATGTCCACTAAAGAGACTTATAGAAAAGCTCCAATTATACTCATAGGGGGAATACCGGGTGTTGGAAAGTCCAGCATCTCAGGCTATGTTGCCAGAGCTCTTGGAATCGATATTGTGCTTTCAGGCGACTACCTGAGAGAGTTTGCCAGGCCAATACTGTCCGATGAGAACCGGAACCTTCTGTCCACCAGTGTTTATGAAGCATGGAGGAATTTTGGCCAGGAGAATGAGGAAAACACCAGGAAGGGCTTCATTTCCCAGGGAGAAGTCCTGAACCGCGGTCTAAACGCTGTCCTCCTTAGGGCGATAAAAAATGGAGAGCCCATGATAGTGGAGACACTTTATTTCATACCTTCCCAGTTGGACAAAGAAGTGCTTGAGAACACAACTTCCCTATACATTTACATATCAAATAAGGACATCAATTCACAGAGGCTTCTGGAGAGGGAGAAGTTCACCCATTACAATTCTCCGGGAAAAAGGCTCAGTGACCAGCTCGACAGGTACAGGGTAATGATGGAGTATTCCCTGAAAGAGTGCAGGAAATTCGGTATAAGAACTTTTGACAATCTGGTCTACACTGATACCAGAGAGGAAATCATTCAATACCTTAAAGGACTGTATTAACCATGGTTCCCGATCCCCGAGAGCTTGGAAACATAATTGAAAGAGGTCTTATTGACAGGGGCATCTTCAAGCCTATGCAGGGGCATGTGCCGGACTTGGAAGATGGAAGGGTATCCACCGGATATGGTTTTCCAATTACAGGGCTGGAGAAATTTCTCGGTTACTTTGACCAGTCCATAAACATCGCAAATTTTCCTTCCGTCTCTATTGTAACAGATTTCAGTGTTGCACATGCAATATGCAAGTACTCCAGCAGAAGTGGCGAAGACGAGGTCTGGCTGGACGGGAAACAGGACAGGAAATATACTGAAAAAGCTGACAGAGCTCTTCAATTTTTCAAGTCCCTTTATGAGATATCCGGATCATTCAAATTTTACATCGAAAGAAAGAAGAAGTACGGGAATGCAAAAGGGCTCGGAGAATCTGCGGCTGTAGCAGCTTCAGTTGCGCGGGCCCTGATCTCGAATGTATTCGGAAAAGAGGGCCTTGCTGATACTACGCTCACCTCCAGGTTTGCTAGGATGGTTTCCGGTTCCGGCACCAGGTCTGTTTCCGGCGGACTTTCCATATGGCTTTCATACCCATATATCGAGGAAAGCCATTCAGCAGGTTATTTTATTCGTGAAACAGGTGATTTCAACATAGGTGCATTCCCCATGCCATCCATGATTGTAACGGACAGTGCGCACACCCTGGCCAAGGCCTCGGACTTCTATGGAAGATGGACCTCTTCAAAGTACCAGAACCTGCTAGCCGAACTGGATGGAGGATTCGACACGGAACATCTTATGCTAAGGGCACAGGAAGACATGTACACCCTGAATTCAATCATACTTTCCAAAGGGCATTTTATACAGACACCAGCGAGCCTCGAAATTATCAATTCCCTCTCGTCATTCAGGGCCAAAAACGAAGGGCTCTATTACACAGCGGATACCGGGCCGAGCATTGTGCTCCTAAGCAAGGAGAGGAAACTAATTGAGGAATTTGTTTCGACCAGGGAGGAAGAATTTATCTGGAGCAGTTCCAAACCCAGGGAACCAAAAGCTGAGAAAAGCATGCTTGACCGTTCAGTAAAATTCTTGAAATGAAATAACCCTGGTTCAGCATCCTCTCTTTATCCCAAATAAGGGGCAATTGAAATTTTAATACATTATGCTGATAAAGAATCAGGTAACAGATGATTGACCATCCTGCACTCAGGGAAAACCTTTACAAGGATATTCCGAAGCTCCCGCAGTCCAGAATCGTAAATGTGTCCATGTCATTCGGGATTTCCGATGTGCAGGATTTTGATCCAGACGGCGACAGGATAAGCAAATCCATTGCCTGGCCAAATATTTCAAAAGCAGTACTTGCAAGGGATGATTACAGGTGCAGGGTATGCGGGAAAGGTTCCCTTTCCGCTGTTGATGGATCGAGCGATTACAACAAGCTCCACTTTAACCTCGAAGTGCACCACATAATTCCACGGAAAGATGGGGGAAGCGACAGTTTCAGGAACCTTATCTCCCTCTGCGAGGAATGCCACCACAAGACATTTTCCGGAGGATATTCGGGAGTGCCTGTTGGAAAGGACAAGGATCTCTTCAGCTTTGCAAAGACATTCCTGTTTGCACTGCCTGCAGACAGCATAGGACTCTTCAGGGGCAATATAAGAAGTGCTACCCTTGAGGATTACGACCGTATGTTCGATCCCGCTGAGAACAGGTACAGGGTCATTCCAATTCCAAACTCCAGATTGAGAATCAACATTGCGGAACTGGTCGTGGACCAATACAGGAATCTGGTTTCAGCAATAATGCGGGAACATGAAGTCAAGGATTACATTACTCTTGAGGCAAAGGCAGGCAACGTCCCCTTGAAGGTGAGGATGCTCATTGATGAGAATTCAGACCTTCTGATTTAAATTATGAACTCTTCCCTCTCCACTTCCCTGTTTTCTATTCCAAGTTTGGAAGTGCTGAATTTCTTACCGTTGTAAAGTTCTGCGTTCTCCCTGTTGGAATAGAGGGCTTCCACAATCCTTCCAATGGAATCTCCCTTAAGGATTCCGCTTCCGCTTGTGCCAGAAGCAACAATTATGTTAAGGTCTTTGAAAATGTAAGGGGTGCCGTCGATTGTGTTGTATGCGTAATATCCTGCCCATGCTCCTGTCACCTTGGGATATGTCATGGTCGGGAAATATGCCTGTATGACCTGAGCAAGGCTATTGTCATAATATTCCCTTTCCGGTTGAGGATCTTCTGAGAAGCTGAAGTCACGGTTGTAATCATCAGCTGTGCCAACCCACAGTGACCTGGCCTTAGGGGCAGGCCTCAGGTAAACCCCGAATGAAGGTAGAATTGTGAATGGAAGAACTCCCTCCTTGTTCTGGTCCCAACCGAACAGAACATTTTCAACAGTAGGCCCGCTAATCTGGAACACCATTCTTTTTTTGGGCCTGATGTGGCTGTCAATGCCGGTTGGATCTAGGAGGCCAGTAGTCCACACATCAGTGCAGATGATGAAAATATCGGCTTCAATATCGCCATTGTTTGTCTGGACCTTTTTAAGCTGTTTCTTCTGCCAGAGGAAAGGCTCACCCGGATAGTCGAGAGGATCAACAGGCTCGAGATGGAATTCCTTGACCAAAGTGCTGAAAAGGAACTTGACTCCCAATCTAAGGGCAGAATTGTAGTAGTAATCGGCAACCATTTCCGGTTCAATGGTTCCGCAATTTTCTCCGAGTATACCCAGGTCTATGTCCTTGAGGTTCATGAGAGATCTTGTATCTTCGTCCAGTTTTGTGCGCAAGAAATCGTACCTGGAAAGGGCGTCAGAATCCAGTGTCCTGACCTTTGACCTTTGCGCAACTTTCTGAAGCACTTTGAGCCTTGGGTCATCATGGTTGGTAAGGAAAAGATATCCCACGAATTGCATGCCTAAGTCATGCCCCAAATCTTCCTGCACATGCCTGTAGTAATTTATGGTTGAATTGGACAGGTTGAAATTCGTTTCTGATGAGAACATGTCCCTGAAGCCTGCAGCGCTCCTTGCAGTGTTTCCCTGGGCATAGGTGGGAGCCTTGTCAATTACAACAATGTTCACGTCGGGATTGTTTTTCTTTATGTAATAAGCAGAAGTGAGACCTACTATTCCGGCGCCTATAACAGCAACATCAAAGTGAGATTCAGGCACCATTACGTAAGTTGAGCGACCCTTAATAACCTTACCAGTAATTTTCTGAGTATCGATTATATGGGATGAAATCGACAATTATTGAAAAAGGTCTGTTGAAAGGTACTTGAAGCCATTATCCGGGAATATTGCAACCACCCTTTTGCCGGCACCGAGTTCATGGGCCTTTTGTATTGCAATATGCAGGGCACATGCAGAACTTTGGCCCAGCAGGAGCCCTTCCATGCTTGCAGCTTTTCGCCCTGTTTCGAATGCAGCCTGTTTCATTTTCTCATCCATCTCTATGAATTCGTCAAAATATTCCATCCTGACAAGCTTTGAGGGGTTTGGCTCCTTCGGGTTGCGTATTCCCTGGATCTTCACTCCCAGTGCAGGAGTTATCCCCACTATTCTGATGTCCGGGTTGTATTCCTTCATTCTGATTGAAATTCCAGAACTGGTGCCACCAGTTCCCACTGTCATGACTACCATGTCCAGATTCCCGTCCATCTGATCGATTATCTCATTAGCAGTGCCCCGGTAGTGCGCAAATATGTTGGCTGGGTTGCTAAACTGGTCCATACCTACATATCTTTCCGGATTTTCTGAAATGAGCCTGTCTTTGAGTTCGATTGCACCCGCGGTGCCTTTCTCCCCGGGGGTGAGCAGGAGTTCGGCACCATATGCCTTGATTATCTTCCTTCTCTCAATGCTGGCAGATTCGGCCATTACGATTGTTACCTTGTAGCCTTTATACGCACCGATCATCGCAAGAGCTATTCCGGTATTTCCCGATGTTGCTTCTATGATGGTCTTTTCCTTGGTCAGGATGCCACTTGCTTCAGCAAACTCAATAAGATTGAGGGCGGCCCGGTCCTTGACTGAACCCCCGATGTTGAACATTTCCAGTTTGGCGTAGATGCTGGCATCCTTCGGTCCTGTGAGTTTGTTAATCCTGATCATTGGAGTGTGGCCGATTAAATCTGAAATGTTCCTGCTGATTCCATGGTAATCCATGATACTGTATTGTATCAGAGTTAAAATTTTTCAATGTCTGGACTTTGTATTACATGAGAGGCAGTACTTGTAAAGATAGTTTTAAAATTCTCACTTCATTCTCATAGCTATGCCAGTCGAACCAGCCAGTAACCCCTTAGTTTCATGCAAATGGCTCTCTGAACACTTGGAAGATGAATCCGTAATCATAGTTGACTGCAGGTATAATCTGATGGACAAGGCATATGGCAGGGAAAGTTACAATACAGGGCATATTCCCGGGGCACATTTCCTCGACATGGAAAGGAAGCTGACCGGGAGTCTGGGAAAACACGGCGGCAGGCATCCTCTCCCTGAACTGGAAGAATTCCAGGAAAGCATGAACAGCATTGGGCTGTCATCAGGAAATACGGTAATTGCATACGACGATGACGGATCCGGTGCATCAAGGCTCTGGTGGCTGCTCAAATATTATGGCCATCCAGACGTCAAGATACTTGATGGGGGCTTTCAGGAATGGAAGGATTCAGGCTTTACAGTTACGAGAAATGTTCCGGAACTGAAGAAAGGGAATTTCAAGGCACGGATTACAGGGAAAATACTGGTGAACAGGGATGACCTGATGAAGCTGCCACATGGCACCAAAATTATCGATGTCCGTGATAGGGAAAGGTATCTCGGAATCACTGAACCAATAGACAGGATTGCAGGCCATATACCTGGGGCAATAAACATACCATACAGGGAAATCATTGAAAAGCCCGGAAAATTCAAGAGCCCACTAGAACTTGAGAAGATTTTTTCTGGCAGCGGAAAGGAACCTGTAGTTTACTGCGGTTCAGGCATAACTTCCTGCGTAAATTTCGTGGCCCTGGAATCCATAGGGCGGCATCCGAAGCTTTATGCCGGAAGCTGGAGCGACTGGATAAGTTATGAGGACAGTGAGATAGCCACAGGAGAATTCAAATAATATCATTTTTCTGAATTTTTATTGAAATATATTTATCTATGAGAACTGCTGTTATTCTACATGCAATCATTCTTTTATACCTATAATGAAATACAGGGGTATGGCGTACAGTGACGGCATCATACTCAGAGTCGCCGAAGCAAATTCTACCGATCCGGGAATGTCCAGAGTCAGACTTGACGAGGAATCGAGACTTGCCCTAGGGGCAGAGATCGGTGATGTTGTCGAAATCGAAAAGGACAAAAAGACCGTTGGAAGAGTTTACAGAGCAAGACCAGAAGACGAGAACAAAGGCATTGTGAGAATCGACAGTGTCATGAGAAACAACTGCGGTTCATCCATTGGAGACAAGGTCAGAGTCAAGAAAGTCAGAACTGAAGAAGCCAAGAGAATCACGTTAGCACCCATTATCCGCAAGGACCAGAGGCTTAAGTTTGGTGAGGGGATCAATGAGTTTGTCCAGAAAGCCCTTATCAGGAGGCCGATGCTTGAAGGGGACAATATCAGCGTACCAGGGTTAACGCTAGCCGGTCATTCAGGCTTAATTTTCAAGGTCGTTAAGTCCCAACCCACAAAAAGCCCAGTGGAAGTTGGAGAGGAAACCAAGATAGAGATCAGGGAGGAACCTGCTTCTGAGGTTCTCGAGGATGTTTCGAGGATTAGTTATGAGGATATTGGTGGCCTTTCAGACCAGCTTGGAAGAGTGAGGGAAATCATAGAGCTTCCGCTCAAGCACCCTGAGCTTTTTGAAAGGCTGGGAATCCACCCGCCAAAAGGAGTTTTGCTCCACGGCCCACCGGGTACAGGGAAGACCCTGATTGCAAGGGCGGTTGCCAATGAATCCGGGGCAAATTTCTTCTCCATAAATGGGCCTGAGATCATGAGCAAGTATTATGGCCAGAGTGAGCAGAAACTGAGGGAAATTTTCCTCAAGGCAGAAGAAACAGAGCCCTCAATTATTTTTATAGATGAAATTGATTCAATCGCCCCCAAAAGAGAGGAAGTCCAGGGAGAAGTTGAAAGAAGGGTTGTGGCCCAGCTCCTGACCCTTATGGATGGCCTCAAGGAAAGGGGGCATGTCATAGTAATCGGAGCAACGAACAGAATAGACGCTGTTGATCCCGCCCTTAGAAGACCGGGGAGATTTGACAGGGAAATCAATATTGGCGTCCCCGACAAGAAAGGAAGAAAGGAGATTCTCTCCATCCACACAAGGGGGATGCCTCTTGGAATGGACGAAGATAAGAAAAATGATTTCCTGGATGAAATTGCAAGCCTCACCTACGGTTTTGTGGGAGCTGACCTTGCAGCCCTTTCTAGGGAATCAGCAATGAACGCCCTTAGAAGATATCTGCCGGAGATTGACCTTGACAAGCCGATCCCCACTGAAATTCTTGAGAAAATGCAGGTTACGGAAGATGATTTCAGGGAAGCTCTGAAAGCCATAGAGCCGAGCAGCTTGAGGGAAGTCACTGTTGAGGTTCCCAATATTACCTGGGGAGACATTGGCGGGCTTGAATCTGTGAAAAGTGAACTCCGCGAGTCGGTTGAGCTGCCACTGCTAAAACCTGATGTATTCAAGAAACTCGGCATAAGGGCCGCTAAAGGTTTCCTTCTATACGGACCGCCGGGTGTTGGGAAGACCTTATTGGCAAAGGCAGTTGCAAATGAAAGCAATGCCAATTTCATCTCAGTAAAGGGACCGGAAGTCCTCAGCAAATGGGTTGGGGAAAGTGAAAAAGCAGTCAGGGAAATTTTCAAGAAAGCCAAGCAGGTTGCCCCGACAATTGTATTTCTTGACGAAGTTGACTCAATTGCCCCAAGGAGAGGGCAATACGGCGACACTGGCGTTACGGAAAGGATTGTAAACCAGCTTCTTACCTCACTGGACGGCATTGAGGTCCTTCAGGGAGTAGTTGTGCTCGCAGCCACAAACAGGCCGGATATAATAGACCCTGGACTTCTGAGGGCTGGCAGGTTTGACAAGATGATCTACATTCCTGCCCCGGATGCCACAAGCAGATTGAAAATACTTGAAGTCCACACTAAGCAGATGCCACTGAAGAAGGATGTATCCATCGAGGATATAGCCCAGAAGACTGAAGGATACGTTGGCGCAGACCTGGAGAACCTGTGCAGGGAAGCGGGAATGATGGCCTACAGGGAAAACCCGGAGGCTTCAGAAGTATCCCAGCAGAACTTCATAGATGCCATGAAGAACATCAGGCCATCTGTAGATGAAGAGGTAATAAAATTCTACAAGAACCTCGCCCAGACCATTGGCAAGGGCGTCAAGGAAAAGAAGAAGGCAGTGGAGGAACTGGGCCTTTACCAGTAAACCTTCAAACCAGCCTTTTGATTATTTATAAAAATATATTCTTTTTTCAACTTGCTTTCAAATTTTAAAGCAAAGAATTTTATCTTTTCGGAGCTTTAAACCACAATGGCTGTGAAGAAATTTGCAAGCGACATCATCAAGAAATCTGTAATGACCGTGGATGGGGAATTAATAGGCACAGTCAACAACGTAGTGGTGGACACTGAGCTTGGGATGATCAAGTCAGTTCTAGTAAAACCACAGGGCAGTAACAGGTACCCCGATTTCCAGACTGACAAAGAAGGCCGTTATATGATACCACTAAAGGCTATGAGATCAATGAAAGATGTTTTTGTGGTTGAGGTCTCAAGCGGCCAGCAGTTGAAGAATTAGATTACCCGTAAACCTTCGGCACATACCTCAGGACACCGACCATGCCGCCAAATGCCTTCTGAAGAAGCTTGCCTTCCTCACTGTCGCCAGAGATCATCTCCACCTTTGTGTTTCCTTCCTCTGCAAGTTTGTAGTAGACCTCCACAATATCCTCTTCATGATCCATTTCCATCTGTTCGCCGCACTTATCGCACATGACAGGTTCATCAGCCAGTTTGCCAAGCACTTTTTCTGAGCCGTCGTTGGGGCATTTGTAAAAATACTGTACCTTATTTAGGCCTTCGGAAAGCAGCAACAAGTCCACAGCTTTCTGCTCCATTGCAGACCTTATGGCTGCTTCACCGTATACGCCAAGTCCACCATCCGGTTTCCTTATTTCTTGCATGAATTTATTCATGAGGTCCCTTTCCCTGGCAATCTGCATCTCCTTCATGGAGTCGGCCGCTTTGTCCACCAGTTCTTTTAGGCCTGTCTCATCAGTATATCCGATGTCGAAAAGGTCCTTGACCTTGTTCTTTACATCATTCCTGAGATAATCTTTCTCAAAGAAGTATTCCTTAGTAGCGCCGGGTCCACCAATGAAAACTGCCTTGAGGTCCTTTATGACAGGCATGAAGGCATTATTGGCGATCTCGCCCGCCTTTTTGAAGAATTCGTGAGCCGCAATCTCAATGAGCCGCTCATATCTTCGCGATGACTGTCCCCCTTGATGGTGCTTGCTCGGCACCAGGGACTGCTCATTAGCAACCATTGTAATTATGGTTCCGTTGAGGAAACCTATTGTGGCCTCCTTTCTGTCTATGACTATGAGACCATATGATTCCTTCACTGCAAGCTGCAGCCTGAGTTGTTCAAGGTGGAAGTTCGAATCGCACATGTAAGAGAATGTCTGGATAGGCTCTGGAGGCTCTATGATTCTCGTATACATCTGGGTCTGGTCGCCTCTAGTCGCGACATGACCAACGAAAAACACGAGTCCTGTCTCAGGCGGAAACTTGTAATTCTTCAGCCTTGACATTATTGATTCAATGGCAGATAGAACATTCTTCCTGGTTGATTTTGACTTGATGTTAGATGATGTGGAAAACTCCTCTCGCAGATACTGTACCACATCTGATATCATCTTCGAGGGTGGAATGTAAAGTGAAATGAGCTCTGTGCCCCTGCCCTTCAGCGTATCCAATTCCTGAAGAGCCCTTTTGAATTCATATCTCCTTAGCTGGAGATCGTCTGTTGCCATCCTGAACAAAATTTTATAATTGTATATAACCTTATTCCGCTTGGTTTTGATGGAATCAGTTGTAATTTCCCTCGGCGGGTCAATTATATCAACAAATGGCCTGAACCTGAAATTCATGGAGGAATTCGTGCAGACAATAAAGAAACTTGAGAAGCGCTGCAGGTTCGGCATTGTGGTTGGAGGCGGAAGCCTGGCCAGGTCTTACATTTCGGCTTTGAGGGAATATCACGTCAACGACAATATACTCGACGAAATAGGCATAAATGCCACCAGAATGAATGCCCTTGCCCTTTCATCTTTTCTACCTGATTCCAATTCTAAAATTCCGTCAACGGTCAATGATGCCGCGGAATTTCTTAGGATTTATCCCTTTGTCGTCATGGGAGGAACTGAACCTGGGCACACTACTGATACGGTAGCAACACTGCTTGCTGAAAGAATCGGGGCAAAGATACTCATCAATGCCACTTCAGTGGACGGCGTGTACACTGATGACCCCAAGAAATCCCCAAATGCCAGAAAGCTTCCCTCTCTTAGCTATGATGAGGCTATTTCACTTGCACTTGAGAAATCCATAGGAGCTGGCCCAAACGTTTTCATGGATCTGACGGCCCTTAATATTGCAAAAAGGGCGAAAATAAAATTGTATGTGACAGATGGGAAAGAACTGACTGAATATGAAAATATAATTCTTCGTGGAAAGACCAGTGGAACCCTGATTTCCTAGAAGACTGCTTCCCTCAGATCGTATTTTACGATTGGAATTTGCAGTTCCCGCCCGTTCATATCCAGGAAGCTTTCCTTTATGGATTTTGCAAGCCTGTCCATTTGCTGTAGCTTTTCGGCAGGAGAAAGCCTCCCTAGTTTCTCTTTTTCCATAATCTCCATGTAATGGGCATCATCTTCCTCAATAACGGGAGATAGGAAGATCATGTCACCGCTTTCAAGGTACATCTGAGAAATTATGTTAGCTGATCCCTCCACATGGTCAATGTCAAATTTTTTCCCGCCCAGGCCAGCAAGCACCACAATGGATACGGATATGCCATGGTCCTTGATATTGTTGACAATATTCAGGGTCTCCGTAACATTAATCTTTTCATTGAAAAGCTTAATGACCTTGTAACTGCCTGATTGCAAGAAAACAAATATCCTGTCCAGGCCGTGAGTCTTCAGGTCCTGGTAACTTATCATGTTCTTTCTTTTCGGGGTTGTGAAAATGTCAAAGGCAGCAAAAACTGGCAAGCCAAAATCACTCTTGAGCCTGTCAAGTATTCCGAGGAGTTCTTTCTGATCAAAATCCAGTGCTCCGGGATCGCCAAGAAACAGACCTTTCTTTGCCTTAATGCCTTCGCCCAGGGTCTCCTTGATTCTGTTAACATGAGCAGAAAATTCTCCTTCAGACTTTCCCTGTATTGTTCTGCCAGCGTATGCGGATGAAATGGTACATCTGTTCCAGTTAGTGCCAGAACTCAGCTCAAGATAGACTGCAGAAGACTGGTCTGGCGGCATAATAGGTTTGATTGAGTACAATGAGGTTATTTTCCTGGCATCTGACTCAAGCCATGAGGTATCCCTTGATGATACACTGGCAAGAATCCTCTTCTCTTCTTCATTCAGAGTATCCGTGGGGAAATTTCTGGCGAGTTCGTAACATCTGCTGTATATTGCATCGGTTTCCGTTCTCCCCAATGAGACAACTGTTCTAACATCGTTTTCCCAGCCAAGCCTGAATAGCGTGTTGTCAGTGGATCGCCTGTGCATGAGCCCATTTTTTGTGTAAAACAGAATTCTGCCCTCAAAATCGAAATTTGCAACTTCTTCGTTTCCGCTGGCTATTGTAAGTATGCCGTTGTTGATCCTGAACAGGTTTCGATTCATTCCAGACACTATGGAGTGACCACTTATTATCTTTGTCCAGCCTTATGGAGGCTCATCAGAATGATGACGTCCGGATTCTGAAAAAGTTTGAAAAATTGGTCGGGACTAGCTGATTAGTCCCTTATTTCCTTTTCAGCCACAAAATATGTCAGAAGCACAAGGCCAGCGGCAAGGATTGCAAGCGAGCCCATCCACCACTCTACGTTGGAAACCTGGGATGCTGTCACGGTGCCGTTTATAATAACAGTCCTTATTGATTCTGCAGCCCAAGATACCGGGTTGTATTTGGCTGCGTCTGCAAGCCATGTCGCCATGATGTCAGGCGGGAACATTGCATAGCTCATGAAGAGCAGGGGCAAGTTCACCAGATTCACAATGCCGAAGATTGTATTCATATCCTTGAGCCTTACGGCAATTACGCTGAATACCGACGAAAATATGAGGGCAACAAGTACTACGGTTGTTACCAGCACAAATACGGCTTCAAGGGAGAAACCATGATTCAGCACCAGTCCGTTAGGAATTATGAATGCAGCAGCTATGAGGATTACTACCTGCACGAGGATCCTGACCATTGCCGAAAGTATTTTTGAGAATACAATGGAACTCCTCTTTATTGGAGATGTGAGAAATCTGCCCATTGGTCCCATTCTCCTGTCGAAGATTATGTTGACACCCGAGAACATGGCTGTGAACAGGCTTGTTATCACAAGTATTCCTCCAAGTATGAAAGTAATGTAGTTGGAGGCGCCCCCGAAGATCAGAGATGGTGACACACCAGGTGGCAATCCTGCCCCCAGGAATTTGGAAATGTCTATGGCACTTCCAAACAGTGCCAGCCAGAAGAATGGTTGTATCAGGCCAGTAAGCAGGAATACGGGGTTCCTGACCCATTTTTTCAGTTCCCTGACAGTAAGTGGCCCCAGTCCGCTCATCTTCTCATCCTCCTCATATTCATCATCATTTTCCTTACGTCTCCTGCGTCCTCCTGCCTTATGTCCCTCCCGGTATACTGAAGGAACACTTCGTCTAGCGAAGGTTTCTGGACGGTCATTCTCATAATGGTAAGTTTCTTGTCTGAAACGTATTTAATCAGGGAAGGGAGCACTTCATCTGAGTTCCGGACCGTAACCCGGACAATATTAGGGCCGAAATCTCTTGCTTCAGTGGCTTCTGGGAACTGCTTCATCACTTCAGCGTCTTCCTGGCTTTTGAAGGTCATCTGTACGATATCCCCCTTCAGGCTTGATTTCAGCTCCTCAGGTGTGCCGGTTATGAGGATTTTTCCATGATCTATGATAGAAATCCTGTTGGCAAGGGCATCCACCTCTTCCAGATAGTGGCTTGTAAGTATGATTGTAACATTGAGATTCTTCTGGATCTCCCTCACGTATTCCCACATCTGAGTCCTTGTCTGGACGTCCAGCCCCAGTGTTGGTTCATCGAGGAAAAGTATTTTTGGGTCATGTACAAGCCCAATGATCAGTTCCAGACGTTTCCTCATTCCCCCTGAGTACTGCTTGACATACCGTCCAGCAGCCTCTTCTAGGTCCACAAGCTTCAGCAGCTTTGCAATTCTTTCGTCGGCATCATTCTTGGGAACATCATAGAACCTCGCCACCATCATCAGGTTCTCATATCCAGTGAGGTCTTCATCTGTGGTCAGGTCCTGTGGCACGACTCCAATGGATTTTCTTACATCCATAGAATGCCTTCTAATATCAAAACCGTTTACTATAGCAGTTCCAGCAGTAGGTGTTATTCTTGTTGTTAGGAGGTTAATTGTCGTACTTTTTCCAGCACCGTTTGGGCCAAGCAGACCGTATACCTCACCTTCATTTATTTCAATATTGAGGCTGTCAAGCGCCTTGATCTTACCAGCATATGTCTTGGAAAGATTTTCAGTTTTGATTATTACTCCCATTCCATTGTTCACTCCATATTCAGTTTGGACAATCTGCCTGAAATATCCTGAATTCTTTCCCGATATTCTTTCAGGCTCTCCTGTTCGTCCTCCAGGTAAGAAACATAACCTTCCATTTCAGTTATGATTTTTTCAATATCCCATCCTTCTGCATTTACCTTTCTGGACTGACCTGGTTTCAGGCCGATTTCCTCCGCGCCCTTCGCTGTAAGGGAAAATCTGAGGTCCTCTTCCTTCTTTATAAGGCCTTCTTTAAGGAGGGTGTTCAGGAGAGGATAAATAGTCCCGGGGCTGGGCCTCCACCAGCCCATAGTTTGCCTCTGGACCGTCTCTATAATTTCAGACCCTCTCAAGTTTTTTTGGCTCAGTAGCCAAAGGACGTAATACCTCATTCCTCCGTGCCTCCTGAAATTACGGGCGAAGTTGAAATTCCCCGGGTCAAAATTCCTGAAAAATTCCCTGTTTGGGCCAGTATCTTTTTCGTCATCATGTCTAAACATTCGATATCTAATCGATATCGGAAATTTGTATTTAAAGTATTTATCTTATTTAAATATAAATCTAAAAAAGGATAGGGCAAGGATAAAATTGAATAAAAAATGAGGGTTAAAGGGAGAAATCCCCAATTAATTCCAGTTTCTTGTTGTATTTCTTCCTGACAACGAGCGTCACCACTACTGTAATAATTATCCAGACCAGTGCGCCGTATATACCGTAGACATATGGCACGCTGAGATTGTAATCAACAGCTATAAATATTGCAAAAATTAGAAGAATCGTGGAAATACTCGGTACTATCAGGTGCCTGATGTAGTTGATCTTCTTTCCCTCTTTCCTTTTGTAAACGTAGAGCGAAGTGTTGGTAAGTATGTGAATCAAATAAGAAACAGGACTTTCAAGGATCAGAAGGAACAGTGCAGCGTAGGACAGGGCGGTAACTGGTTGTCCAGGATATAATCCCTGGAATACCAGGCCTGTGATTATGACAATTATGGCTGAAAGGATGGCAACCACAAGCACTGCATTTGTAGGAACACCTGTTTTGTGGTGAGTCTTGGAAATCCTGTCATCTATGACCTTTTCCCTCGACATCGAGAAAAGGACCCTGGTCGCGTTTGTTCCCAATGAAACTGTAGCCGTAAAGTATGAGTTTGCCACAATAATGATCATGATTCCAAGCAGAAGAGGACTGAAAGAGCCGAAGCTATCCCCGTAGATATTCAGTACCGGGTAGTAAACAGAAACTCCGAAAGTTGACATCTGAGTCTGCCCCCATGCAATTACCTGCGCATATGACGAAAGAATGATTGTAACGCCAAGCACTATGATTGTGGTTATGATGGCAAGAGGAACATTCCTCTTGGGATTCTTGGTCTCTTCTGCAACAGGCAATGCCCCGCCAATTCCTACAAATGTACCAATGGCGTAAACCATCATAGAAGCCAGGATCAGCGGGTTATTTCCCACAGGGCTTGCAGTGAATGGTGCGATGGACAGGGAGTTATGATAAACCCCGAGCAACACAACGGATGTGACTATGAAGAATGTGATTTCAATAATGATTGTGTAAAACACATATCTCAGGGACGGTTTTATTCCACTGTATATAAGCCCGCACACAAATCCGATGAAGACCAGTACAATTGGGATCCAGAGGATGGAGGCGTCTGGCACGATTATTCCAACAGAGGGAAGCACACCATAAATGAACCCTATGAATCCAAGTATTCCAAAGCCCGTAAAGCTCAGTACCTGGTATGACACATAGGAAATAGCGGTCAGAAATCCAGCCGAACTCCCCAATCCTCTTGACACAAAGGTATAGTAGCCGCCCGAACTCGAAATCTCCCTAGCAAACTCATACATTGAAAAGCTCATAAGGCCGTAGACAACCAGAGACAGCAGCAGTACCAACGGAATGGCAAAAGCACCGTTTGGATAGGTGTTTCCAAAGGTAAAGAACATTAGTGCCGCGGTTGTTGTTACATACAAGACAATGGTTCCAGCCGGGGCATTTAATGCCACAGCCTGTGAAACTGCATGTCTGAGGCCAAGTTGATCTTTTTTAAGATGTTTTAACCCGGTTTCAGTTTCCTGCACTTTTGGGTTGATGAACCTCCTATATTTGAAATTATGTTGACAATATGCAGATCCAATTTTCTAACTAAGAAAATTATTTGAAATTGTGCGCCATATATTGGATACACATCCTATTTGAAAACATTAGTGTTTTCATACCCTGCACTAGAAAAAACTTAATTATTGAATCTACATCTTAACTCAATGACACTGGTAACTGACAATTACGGCAGATCAGTAAGAAGCATGAGGATTCAGGTAAACACCACATGCAATTTCAGCTGCTTTTTCTGCCATATGGAAGGTACCGGGGTACATTCTGAATCCATGACTGCCGATGAAATCGAGAAAATTGTTTCAGTGGCAAGCAAATGGGGGGTGAACAAAATCAAGTTCACCGGAGGCGAGCCTACCCTGCGGAGAGACATCCTTGATATTGTTAGAAGAACAAGGAAATACATTACCGGAGACATCTCAATGACAACCAATGGGATTATGTTACCCAAGATTGCAAAAGATCTCCGGGAAGCTGGCCTGGACAGAATCAACATTTCTCTTCATTCGATTGAGAGAGAAAAATTTGAGTTCATTACTGGTGTCGATGCCCTTGAGCAGGTAATTAAAGGCATAAGGGCGGCACATGAAGCCGGATTCAAGTCAATTAAAGTCAATTTCGTTGTCCTCAAGGATCTCAATGTTGACCAGCTTCCTCTGATGATGAAACTTGCTGCAGATGAGAATGTGATGCTGCAGCTCATTGAATACGAAACAACCAGGGAAATGGAAAAATCTGAGGATTTCCTGAAATACCACGTTTCTCTTGACAGATTTGAAAGTGAGGTTGCATCAAGATCTTTCAAAGTCGAATACAACGAGCTCCACAAGAGGCCAAGATACCACATGAACCTAGAAGGAAAAATTGCGGTTGTGGAATTCGTTAAGCCTATGAGGAATTCAGAGTTCTGCAACAACTGCACACGAATTAGGCTAACTTCCACGGGATTGCTAAAACCCTGTCTGATGCGAAATGACAACCTTACAAACATAATTTCAAGCGTCAGGAACGGGAAAACCGACCAGGTTCTTGACGAAATTTTCATAAAGGCAGCTAAGGCCAGGGAACCATACTGGAAGAAGGAGGATGAAATTGAAGCTAACAGTGAAATATTTTGGCTCAGTGAGGGATGATTCCGGCACAGAAAAGGAATACCTTACACTCGATGAAGGTTCCACCATATCCCACGCCATGATTCTCCTGAAAGAGAAACACCTTGGCCTTAGAACTAGAAAAGGACAGATCCTGTTCGCACTGAACCAGAATTATTCTGCTCTGGAAGCTGAACTGAAAGACGGGGATGAACTTGCACTGTTCCCTGTAGTCAGTGGCGGATAAACTGCTTAAAACCTAATTCTGTATGGGTGGGCATAGATGTTGAATCTCTCTCCGCGCACAAAGCATACTAAGGTCATGTTCAAGGATACAGCCGTGTCAATAGCCAGAGTTGATGGTGCAGAAACGCAGCTAACAACCGGGATGCCTGCCATAGCCGCTTTCTGAAGGATTTCGAAACCTCCCCTCCCGCTTACCTGCAGCACCGAGTCATCTGAAAAAAGCAGATTGTTCATCACCATATATCCGATGATTTTGTCAACCGCGTTGTGCCTGCCTATGTCCTCTGCAACAACCTTAACATCCCCCTTCAGGTCAAAAAGTCCTGCAGCATGTATTCCGCCAGTCTCACCAAATATCTTCTGTTCTTTTCTCATTAATTCCGGCAGTTTCAGTAGAGTGATGGCATCAATGGTCTTGGTTGACCTGATGAGCCTGCCTGTTTTTACAAAGATGTCGTTGATGCTGCTCTTTCCGCAGATGCCGCAGCTTGAGTTAACCACAAAATTTCTGCCATATTCAGATAGGTCAAATTGAACATCATCTGCAACCTCCACCACAACGATGTTGTCAATCGCTGTTCCCTCAGAATTAACGTTAGAAATGGAGAGAACCTGGTTGTGTCCCTTTAATATACCCTCTGAGTAGAGAAATCCCACGGCAAGGTAGTTGTCCATGGTAGGAGTCCTCATTATGACAGAGACAGTTTTTTCACCGCCATTCCTGTATCGAATCCTGACTTCAAGGGGTTCTTCTACTGTTATTCTGTCCTTAAAATTCTCTGCGCCCGTAGTCTTATTGTACTTTACTGTTTCAAAAAAATGGAAAGATTTTGGTTTGGAGTCCTGCAAATTCTACTCCTTTTTATCTGATGGTTTTGTAAATCCCTTGGCAACCTCGAATAGCACCCTGAACCCTACAGTGACATCAGGATCCTTCATGTTTGACCTGAGAGCCATCAGCCCCATTGGTCCCTTATTTTTCATTGTAGGCGATTTGTCTACAGCATTTGCGAGGTTGAGCATGAACTTCCTCACCGTATCTGGATCTATGTTGGATAGTAGAGTATAAATGGACATCAGGTTTCTGACAAACCTTATATTCTGGGGTTTTACCAGCTCACTGGAAATTTCGGACATAGAATCCCCCTTGTTCTCAAAGAGAGCTTTGAGGAAAGTAAAAATACCACTTTCCCTGGCTGACTTCACCAGGTCGAGGAGGGAATCTATCTCTTCTCCGTGTTTTGTAAGCAACATTGCAAGATCAAGCGATTCGTCCGTTGTCTCAGCCTGGACATTCGATTCTATTTCTTCAATCATTTTCGCCATTCTTTTTCACCTCACTCGTTTGCCAGGGGTTCATAGTCCTTTCTCTTCCACTTTTCTTCCACATGCACGCCCTTCTGTGGCTTTGGGTGACCGAATCTCGGGTTGGTCCTTGGAAGAGGAGACTGTCCCCTTGCTTCCTTGAGTTTCTCAAGTTTGACTGGAAGCTCTTTGTAAGCAGGGGTGTGGGCAGTTGGATCATATACTCTTCCTGTGAGGTTGTTCACCGCTTCGTCGCCGATAGCATTCATGGGAAGGTACATTTCGTTGCCAGTTACCCTGTCAGTTATAAGTGCTCTTACTTTCACTGAACCTGCTGGTGAACTAATCCGCACAACATCTCCAGTTTGGATCTCTCTAGCTTTTGCAAGTTCTGGGGAGATTTCAACGAAAGTGCTCGGCACTTTTTCCCTTATGCCCGCTGTCTTATAGGTCTCATTTCCTTCGTGGAAGTGTTCAAGAAGCCTTCCGTTGTTAAGATGCAGGTCGTATTCATCCGTGAGGGAAAGTGGTGGCGTGTACATTAACGGATAGAACTTAGCTTTCTTGTCCGGGAAATTAAATCCATGTTCATACAGGAATGGAGAATCGGTTCCGTCCTCAGCAACCGGCCACTGCTGGCTCTTGAAACCTTCCAGTCTTTCGTAGGACACGCCCGCAAACATTGGTGCCAGCCTTGAGGCTTCTTCCATTATTTCTGATGGGTGCCTGTATTCCCAGTTATGACCCATCTTCCTAGCCAGCATCTGGAGTATGTGCCAGTCCGGCTTAGTTCCACTGAGTGGGGGCATAACTTCGTATAGCCTCTGTATCCTTCTCTCAGTGTTGACAAACGTTCCTTCCTTCTCGAGGCTTGTGCTCGCAGGAAGTATTACATCAGCATACTTTGCAGTCTCCGACATGAAGACTTCGAGCACGACAAGAAAGTCCAGGGATTCGAGTCTCTTTCGTATGTAATTTGAATCCGCACCTGTTTCGACTATTTCCTCACCTACAACCATCATTGCCTTGACTTTTCCATCCTCAATGGCTTCAAGGCAGTTGTTGTTGTCAAATCCAGGTTCAGCAGGTATTTTGCAATTCCAGGCATCCTCAAATTTCTTCCTCGCCTTGTCGTCAGCAACTTTCTGGTAACCAGGGAAATATGCATTCATGCATCCAAAGTCACTGGTGCCCTGGACGTTGTTGTGCCCTCTTAATGGATATGCACCGGTTCCCCTTCTTCCATAATTTCCGGTTACAAGGAGAAGATTGGAAATAGCAGTTGAGGTATCACTCCCCATCTGGTGCTGCGTTACCCCCATGGCCCAGAGAATGACCATGTTCTTTGCATCATGGATTGTCTCTGCGACTTTGATTAGAGTTTCCTTACTGAGACCTGTCTTTTGTTCTGCAAATTCCAAAGTGAAGGGTTCAAGGCTCTTCTTGTATTCATCAAAGCCATTGACTTTCTCTGCAATGAAATCCTCTGCTTCCCATCCCTGGTCAATGATGTATTTTGACACTGCACTCAGCCATACCAGATCTGTTCCAGGTTTTGGATGGAGGAAAATATCCGCCCTTTCAGCCATTTCATGCTTTCTTATATCTGAAACTATGAGCTTCTGTCCATTGAGCTTATGGGCTCTCTTCACCCTGGTTGCAAGAACAGGGTGGGATTCCGCGGTATTGGTACCAACAGCTATTACGAGATCAGAAATGTAGATATCATAGATTGAACCTGCATCCCCACCATATCCCACAGTTCTCCAGAGTCCAGTGGTGGCTGGAGCTTGGCAGAATCTCGAACTGTTGTCCACATTGTTTGTACCAATGACCTGCCTTGCAAATTTCTGAACGAGGAATGCCTCTTCATTGGTTCCCTTTGAGGAAGCGATGAACTCTAATGAGTTTGGTCCACTGGTATCCTTGATTTTTTCGAAATTCTTGGCGACGACCTCTATGGCTTCTTCCCATGAGGCTTCCCTGAATTTCTTTCCATCTCGTATTAGTGGTTTCGTCAGCCTTTCAGGGCTGTTGGTGAACTCCCATCCAAATTTACCCTTTATGCACGTGGAAATTCCATTAGCAGGAGATTCAGGCATGGGCTGGACTTTCAGTATTTCCCTTCCCTTGGTCCACATTTCAAATGAGCAGCCTACACCACAGTATGTGCATACTGTTTTGGTTTTCTTTATCTGAGTGTTCCTGAGCTTCGATTCTACATTGCTCACCAACATCACTGGAGACATGGTCAGTTCAGGTTCGAAAGATTTTGTGAAATCGATCATCTGCCTCTTTGATTTCATGTTTAGGCCAGTGATGAAACCTGCCTGTCCCAGCATATTCTTTTCCATCAGGGCATTGACTGGACAGACAGTAACGCAATGGCCACACGAAACGCATGATGAGTCGTTGATTGGAACGTCATCATCCCAGATAACTCTTGGCCTCTCTCTGTTCCAGTCAATGCTCAGGGTCTCATTGACCTGCACATCCTGGCATGCTTCCACGCATCTTCCACAAAGGATACACTGGTCTGGATCGTACCTGTAAAATGGGTTTGAATCGTCAACAGCGTATGGTTTCTTCTCGAACGGATATTTCTGCTCATCGATTCCCAAGTCATGAACAGTGTTGTGCAGAGCACAATCGCCGTTATTGTTCTCGCAGACGGTGCAGTAAAGTTCGTGATTATGAAGCAGCCTCTGCGTTGCCTCTCTCTGCATATCTTTTACTTTCTTTGATGAGTAGTCTATGGCTTGGCCTGACCTCAATGGAGTGGAACATGATCTCAACATCTTGCCATCTATTTCCACAAGGCATGTGTCACATGTCTGAATTGGCCCTAGATTTGGTTGGTAGCATACATGGGGTACATCGATGCCCTGAGCCATCAAAGCCTGAAGGACTGATTGCCCCTCCAGGCCAGTCAATTCTTTTCCGTTTGCTTTATAATTTATTTTATCGCCATTCAAAGCTTCCTCATCCCTTTACCAATACGCCCTAATTCAATTAGAGCAGGAAACATACAGCTTTGTCTCCTTATTAATGAATAAGCACTCAATGTATTTAACGATTTTAAGATATTAAGTCAATAATAGTTAATATAGGACGAAAAAAGCAAACCCCAAATTTAAAACTGGACAATGATAAGGATACTTTCCATTGATTTTAGAAGCATTTATGAACCCCAGAACTCTTGCAAAGATGATATGTTCATTTCCATCACAGAGGCACCCATAGAAGCCAGAGAGCTTATCGAAAGAACTAGAAATGAGAATGCTGGGGCGATAGTGACTTTCCAGGGGACCGTAAGAAGATTTTCAGGAGAAATAGAGGTTGAGTCCCTGGTGTATGACAGTTACAGGGAAATGGCAGAGAAAACTATCAGGGAGATATGTGAGAATGCCCTTGAAAAGTTCGAAGTATTAGATATAAACGTAATACACAGGATAGGAAAAGTAGCTCTCACTGAAGACTCCATCGTGATTTGTGTTGCTTCCGCCCACAGGAAGGATGCTTTCCTAGCTTGTGAGTTTGTTATTGATACCATAAAGAAAGAGGTACCTATCTGGAAAATGGATGTATCAACACAAGGCAAGAAGCAGTGGAGAGATTAGTCTCTTATCTAGATTAAACATGCCTTGTGGAACCGGGTAAAACCATTTTCTGGATCTGGATTTAATTTTGAAGTGTCCTTTGAAGCTATTTGTGGAATGGTTCCAATATTAGACCGCGAAAAAGGATTTCACATACACTATTTTATTGGTCGTTTGTCCAAGATAGGGTTTTCATTGTGAACATTATTGATTTTTTTAACAGGTATTTAATACAATTTAATCTTTAAGGTCAAAAAATATTATATATAACTTACTGCATTATATTTGGGTTTCAAAATGAGCGTGGTTTCATTAGCTCCAGTAGCTTTAGGCTTCTTTGGACTCGGAACTGGCTATTTAATATATGGTCCGTTCGAACTCCTTGGAAAGCCTGAAAAATCTGAGAGATTGAATTTGTCATTAGGACAATGGGGTATCTGGATGCCTGGATTTCTCCAGCTAATAACTGGAGTCCTCCTGTGGCTTGGATTGACGCTGTTCCCAACAGTTTTCAATCCAACTGGCGCAGCCTTCGACCCCCTGTATATGGCAGCACTGGCCTTCACCGCATATGGTGTACACTGGTTTGCACTTGGTTATAACAGGTATAAGGGCGCAGACATGAGAATTGATGGCTATATGGCCATTGCATTTCTCTGGATATCTATTACAGGTGCTTTCGTGTTCCTGCACAACGGAATAGATGTTCCCGTAGGAATTCTCTTTGTTCTGCTGTCTTTCGTATACTTGTTCGATATCCCGGCCAGCCTGACAGAAAAGAAAATGTTCATACAAGGAAAGGGTTTCTTCCACATAGTAACAGGCATCTGGTTGATGTACCTCATGTTTGCAGCTGTCGCAAACCTGGCACTGGGAATTGGCCTTTGGGTCTAAATCCCGGGCAAATTCCTTTATTTTTTAATTTTTCCTGTCTTTTTCAGGTCTTCGTAGATTTTTACCGCTTGGTCGAAATCACCTTTTGTATTAATATTGAAAAACGCATTCTGGCTGAAACTCTTGCGTGGGATGTAAACTGTGTTATCTGTTAACAACGCTTCCCTCAGGTTTTTAGTTGGTTCAGGTTCGCCTGCGTAAATGCTGAACATGGGCTCATAATCACCCTCACCATCACTAGGGACCACTGGGTGCCCGTTATATGCTGCCTTTAGTGTATTCAGGTCCTCCACTGTGAAAAACGGCATATCCCCCCCTATAAGTGCAAAAGAGCCGTAGTTTTTACGTAGGTTGTATATCAGACTCATAATGTTGGGGGAATTGTCACTTATGAATGGGAGCGGTAGTTCCACTTTGGAGTATATAAACGTTTCAAAAACCTTTGAAACCTTATCATGGACATGCTCAATGATTGCCTTTCCGCCTATTTTCATGAGATGTTTTCCAGGGAGTCTCTCAGATAGCTTCACAGGAATAATTGCAATCATGGCTCGCAATATCTTTGAAAAATCTAAAGTTGCCGATCTATAGGATATAACGTCTTTATTAATGGTATGCATATGTGACTATCATGATTAACATCTCTGAGAAGCCGGTGGTCAGAAGATATGCAAAAGCTTCAGGAAGTATAGTTCTGAAGAAAGAAACAGTTGACTTGATCAGGAGAGGGGAAATTAAGAAGGGAGATGTATTCACTTCTGCTAAAATAGCGGGCCTTCAGGGCGCAAAGGAAGCATGGAGCAGGATGCCATATTGCCATCAGGTACCCATAGAAAGCATTGATTTTACCATGAAGCTCGATGAGGGAAAAGCAACGGTGTCATGTTCGGTTGCTGCCCACTGGAAAACCGGAGTCGAAATGGATGCTCTTAGTTGTGTGACCTCTGCACTGCTCACAATATGGGATATGACAAAATATCTTGAAAAAGATGAGACTGGCAATTATCCCTCAACAGAGATAACCAATGTCCATGTGGACACCAAGGAGAAAGGCCATGCATCAGCATGAAACTGAGAATTTCAGCGGCAAATTCGGTGTAATCACCTGCAGTTCCTCCAGAACAGAGGATGAAGATGATTCTGGCAAGACGATTATGGAACTCTTGGAAAATGCTGGGCATGAAGTCGTTTCATACATTGTGATAAAGGATGATCGGGACATTATCAGGGAAAAAGTCCAGGAATTCCTTGAGGAGTGCGACGCCATCATAATATCCGGTGGAACCGGAATTACAAGATACGATGTAACTATCCAGGCAGTTTCCAGCCTTGCGGAATATGAAATGACAGGGTTTGGGCATATTTTCGCTTCGCTGTCATATGATGAAATAGGGACAGATGCTACACTTTCAAGATCAGCTGCGTACATCGTAGACAGGAAGCCAGTATTCTGCCTTCCC
>JAKAUW010000030.1 GCA_021817455.1 Thermoplasmata archaeon
TATGACCTCGTGCCGTTGAAAAGAGCAATCCCTCCATACCCATCAATTATTTCCCTTGATGCGTTAATAAGGGCCGATACCTTAGGGGTCCCCAGCCCAGTAACAGGATTCCAGTAAGGGCTATTGAGGTAGTAGCCGTTAGTGCCTGACACGATCTGGGTGAAGGAGCTGTCGTAAAGGGGCGTCCGTGAGATCTGGTACAGCAATGGGTTGATAGATGGGAGATGAACCCCCGCTTTCTGTTCAATAAGGGCAACCACATCTGCCCATATGGGTGTCGCGACACTTGTCCCACCAACAATGTATTGCCCACCGCTGGATATTACATATACTCCTGTGTACTTGTTTGCATCCATTGCCACATCAGGGACGCCCCTCCTGGTATTGTTGTAACCCTTTGCTGACTGCCAGTATGGCGTATTGAAAACCGTGCTGTAGCCTCCGCCGCTCCCGTATGACTGGCCATTGACCACTCCTCCCCAGCCAGACTGTTGAAACTTATCGGCTACTGCGTACAGAGAAGTCCCGCCAACACCGGTTACATTTGGGTCAGACGCAGGGAAATCAACACTGAGCTTGGATCCAGTGTAGGCTCCATTGTCACCAGATGCAGCGAGAACAGTGATTCCTTGAGAGGCGGCCTGTGAGTACACCTTTGAATAGGTTAACTCAGAACTCGCAGATAGCGCAGTCTCAGGAGACCCCCAGCTCAGGGAAAGGATGTTTGCAAGATGGTTTGATACCGCATAACTGACTACGGCCTGCAGTTCATTGGTGTAAGGGGAAGTAGCAACTAGCAGGACAATCCTGGCAGCCGGTGCTAACGCATGTGCCCATTCAACATCAGTAGAGGTCTCCATTGCCCATGTGGCGTTATAGGTGGCTGGAACCCCGTTGGGATATTGGATGGACAGGTTTACAGGCGGGAGCCCATTGACCGAATCGAATGCCCTGAGGTCATAATTGATATTAGGATTTCCGTAAGCATCAACAATTCCAATTGTGATGCCAGAGCCATTGATTCCATGAGCAATTGGCCAGGTGAAATTGTATGCTCTGGCAAGTATGTTTGGAGTGAATGCAAAAGGGATGTTTAGATTCTGGCCAACATAGGAATAGGTCAGTGAAGGGCTAACAATGGTTTGGTTTTCATTGTAAAAGAAAGTGATGCCTGAATTATAGGTAAGAGAATGAAGTGTATTATTTACCGTTTGGGCCAGTGGAGCTGGGACAGAGAATGTCCACAGGAGCCCAAATTTATGAGGCGATATCCCGATCTGGTTCAGGGCATTATCCGCAACAGCAATGTCATACGGATTTGACGGAACATATACTGTAAAATCGGCCTGCCGGGGAATATCTCGCGTCCCGGTTGGTGTTGAAAATGAAAGCTGCGATAAGGCAATATCTCCATGAACTCCGGAAGTCGCCGGTATAATCAATATTGATCCTGTTAGCATGATAATTGAGAAAGTAATGGCAGTAATAGTAGCCCTGAACATCTGCCGGCTCAAATGGTAAACCCTATTAATATATTCTGTGATAGCCAGAAGTTGCTTCCAGTAGATGATTCCGACCTGAAACTAAAATCGCTTTTCCAAGGCTATTACAGCAACTGGACGGGAAGGGATGTTGACCTCATAGGGGAGAGGGAAATAGGTTTCATCCCTTTTTTTGGGACCATGATAAGGCACCGTTCAGTACGGAACCTTTCAGATCTTGGATTCTTCGTCAGGAAGAATACACCAAGGCACATTTACTACTCTACTGCGTACTACAGGTATCCAGACGAGAAGGTCATGAAAGAGAAAGGTTGGAAAGGCGCAGAACTTATCTTTGACCTCGATGCAGACCATCTTTCAGGGGCGGACAGGATGTCGTACGCTGAAATTCTTTCTGAAGTCAAAAAGCACACCCAGAGGCTTATTTTCAAATTCCTGATGGATGACCTTGGGTTTGATGAAAAGGACCTAAAAGTTTTCTTTTCAGGAGGAAGAGGTTATCACGTTCATGTTGTTGAAGACAGCGTTTACCAGATGTCTTCAGATTCAAGAAGGGAAATTGCCAACTATATCCGAGGGGAAGGTTTTACAACATTCGATGTGAGAAGATCTATGCAGGAAACATCTCATAAACTCAGCGGATGGAAGAAAACAATCGATGACAGCATCTGCAGCTTCTACTCTGATCTCCTTGGCGACAGCGGGAAACAGGAGATCCTTCATGGGTTGCTCGGGAACATCAGGACAATGCAGAACTACCTTACAGACCTCAACAGGTCTACACAGGTCGGAGGTAACCTGAAACGTATTGAAGTCATGACCATGCCAGGATTCAACAAGTACAGGATTATGGACAAGAATGACGAAAAGGTCCTGAACTACATTGTTGTAAAGGTGAAAAAAGAGGAACAGTGTGAGATAGATGAACCTGTAACCACCGATATACACAGGCTGATCAGGATGCCACACAGCCTTCATGGGAAGACTGGGCTTGCAGTGGTCCCTATAAAAATAGATGAATTCCATGGGTTTAATCCGCTTAAGGAAGCGATTGCGGGACCATTCAGGAACTTTGAGCTCAGGATAAAACTCACAAAAAGTTACCAGATTGACTTTGACAGTGAATCCCACAATTTATCGCCCGGGGAGCAGACTGTACCAGGCCCCCTCGGAGTATTCCTTGCCGCTGGCAAATTTGCAAAATTGATTTGATACTATTTATAGCAATTATTAATTAGAAGCTGCTATCATAAATTTATTATAGCTTATGGCAATCTATTTCCGGTGATAATTTGGAACTAAAAAACAGCAAAACTCTAGAAAATCTCAAGGCCGGATTTGCAGGTGAATCCCAGGCAAACAGGAGATACCTTTATTTCGCCCAGAAGGCAGATGAGGAGGGACTGCAGGAAGTAGCATCAATCTTCAGGTCAACAGCAGACGGTGAGACGGCCCACGCATTCGGACACCTCAAGTACCTTGCACAGGTGGGAGACCCTGTCACTGGTGAACCAATCGGCACCACAGAACAGAACCTCAAGTCAGCAATTGCAGGGGAAACATACGAATACACCCAGATGTACCCGGGGTTTGCAAAGACTGCAAGGGAAGAAAGCTTTGAGGATATCGCACACTGGTTCGAGATATTATCAAAAGCCGAAAAATCACATGCAAAGAAATATGAAGACACCTTGGCAAACCTGAGCAAGTAAGCTGATTCTTATGGAGCCAATAAAGCCGGAGGAGATCTTCTCCCCGGAAATTTATAAAACAAAGCGCGATGAAATAACTCGCGAAATAGTTTCTGAAAAGAAAAAGAGAAGATTGGTCACAAAGACCTTCAGCTTTCTTTTCGAATCGAGAAACACAGTGCTGAACCAGATTAATGAAATGGTCTTCATCGAAAATGTACACGACATGGAAGAAGTTGACAGGCTCATTAGGGTTTATAGCGACCAGCTCCCCACCGAGACAGAACTCAGTGTTTCAATGTTCATTGAATTCGAGGATGAAAAACAGATGGTCAGGGAAATCCCGAAACTGGCAGGCATTGAGAATTCAGTGTTCCTGACTTTTGATGGCCACGAGGTCAAGGGCACTCCTGAAGAAGGGAGATCGACCGAAGTTCTCGAATCGACACTTCAGTACCTTAAGTTCAAGTTTACTAAAGCAGACCATGAGAAATTCAGCAGTTCAAAGAACGTGTATATTGAAACAAGGAAAGAAGGATACAACGAGGCGGCCAAAATTCCCGAGGGCCTGCTGGCGGACCTCAAGAAGGAACTAAAGTTCTAAGGCACAACAGATTCTGCCTCTCCTAATTTTTTTTCAACATAGGTCTTTTGACAATGCACATCTCCTAGTCGACAATTTATTTATTTTGAGTTAAATAATGATTCATGATTGAAGCTAAACTGAGCCAGGATGAACTGGATATTCTGCAATATGTGAAAGAATTTGCAAAGAAGGAGGTAAAACCCCTTGCAAAGGAAATAGACCGGAACAAGGAGGTCCCTGAAAAGCTCATACAGAGAATGCGTGATCTTGGCCTGTTCCAGAGTTATATCCCCAAGGAATATGGTGGAGCTGGACTCAGCTTTAGTTTTCTGGTCAGGGTTATTGAGGAACTGTCAAAGGCTTGCCCCAGCACTGCTTTGGTCCTCGACGGAGCACTAACACTTTTTGCTGATCCGCTGATCATGTTTGGAAGTGAAGATCTAAAAAAACGCTACCTTAAGAGAATTGCGGAAGGGGAAATTGGCGGGCTTGCAATCACTGAAACGGGTGCAGGCAGCGATGCAGCTTCCATAAAAACAAAGGCAGAAAAAAAAGGCGACCATTATGTCCTCAACGGGAGCAAAATTTTCATCTCAAACGGGAGGATTTCCAAATTCTTCGTTGTATCCGCTGTTACAGATCCATCAAAGGCACACAGGGGCATATCCACTTTTGTTGTGGATTCTGACATGCCAGGATTCCGGATAAGCAGGGACATAGAGAAACTTGGGATCAGGGGAAGCAGCACAGTAGAACTTGAATTCAACGATGTCGAAGTTCCTCTGAACAATATCATAGGGGAGGAAAATTTTGGCTTTAAGGTAGTAATGGAGACACTGGATTCTGGCAGGATCGCAATAGCTGCGCAGGCACTGGGCATAGCTGAGGGTGCGCTTGAGGAAACCGTGGATTATGTAAAGCAGAGGAAACAATTTGGAACCAGCATATCCAGTTTCCAGGGGATACAGTTTATGCTGGCTGACATGGCAACCCAGATCGACGCGGCAAAACTCTTGACCTACAGGGCTGCGGAAGCATGGGACAAGCATGAGAATGCCATTAAAATTTCATCAGAAGCTAAACTGTACGCCTCGGACGTGGCCATGAAAATAACCACTGACTGCCTTCAGCTGTTTGGCGGATATGGATACACAACAGAATTCGATGCCGAGAGGCACATGAGGGATGCGAAGATCACCCAGATTTATGAAGGCACGAACCAGATTCAGAGGATTATCATAGCTAGGGAGCTTCTACGGTAGCCAATATAAGAATAGGCAGTTCTGGTTGGATTTACCCGGACTGGAATACTACCTTCTACAGGAAGGGCGTGAAAGACCGCCTCTCATATTATTCCTCAGTTTTTAACGCCGTGGAAGTGAATTCAACTTTCTATTCTCCACTTCCAAGGACAACCCTTGCAAAGTGGGCCAAAACTACCAAAGGGCGTGATTTTCTGTTTGCAGTAAAGATTCCCGGTTCTGTAACGCACGACAACCTAATAGGGAAGACAAATGAGGCTTGCAATGAAATGCTGAAATTCAAGGAGACGCACCTCGATTACCTTTCAGGAGAAGGCATTCTTGGACCCGTCCTGTTTCAGCTCCCCCCTTATTTTCGGGCAGAACATATGGACAAACTCATTCATGTTATCTCATCCTTTGACCGGGATAAGTTCACCTGTTTCGTGGAACCCAGGCATCCCGGGCTCTATGGGAATAAGGAGTTCCAAAGGGAAATTGAACGGATAGGCGCATATGTTGTTGCGGTGGATAGCCCAGAAATGGAAATCCAAAACAATATGAATAATTCTTCCGGAAAACAGTACATGAGGTTTCATGGGCGGAACAGAGAGCAATGGTTCAAAAGAGGAGCCGGAAAACTGGAGAAATATGATTATCTGTATTCCAAGGAAGAACTGGGTTCATTTGCACACATCATATCTCCTCTCGCCAGCAAGGGTGATGAAATTTTCATTTTCTTCAACAACCATCCTTCTGGCAAGGCTCCAGCAAATGCAATGCAGCTGATGGGGATGCTTGGGTCAAAGATTCATACAACCAACCAGAATACCCTAATCTGACCCATTAACTCTTATATGGTTACTGCCAATTACAATGAGAAAGGAGAGCATTTCCACTTGAATAAATTAGAAACCGGAACCTTAATGGATTTCACTTACAAGGGCGCCAAAATGAAAGGTGTCCTGGTAAGCAGGAGCGAGGGAAACCTGAACATTAAGCTTCTGAGTGGGTATAATCTGCTTGTCCCCGTTAATTCAATTTCTGACATAAAGGCTGTGGAAACTATCGCGCAGCATGAAGGCACCGAAGAAAAGAACCTGATTCTTGAGCAAGGGCCGAAAAAGGTTGCTTTCATTGGCACCGGAGGAACCATAGCCAGCAGGGTCGACTATATAACTGGCGCTGTTAAGCCTGTCCTGAATCCGGGCTTCCTGAGGGAAAGTGTCTCAAACCTTTCCAAGTTCACCCTTGACATAAGCCTCCTGGAGGCAGTCCTTAGTGAAAACATTACGCCGGAGGACTGGATTCTATTTGCCAGGACCGTCAAAGATAAACTGTCCAAGAATCAAGGGGCTGTGATTCTTCATGGAACAGATACAATGAGCTATACGGCATCAGCCCTATCCTTCATGTTCCAAAGCCTTTCTGGCCCATTGGTGCTGATTGGTTCCCAAAGGAGCAGCGACAGGCCCAGCAGCGATGCATTTCTGAATCTTGAAGCAGGCCTTGAGTTTGCTTCCTCGAATTTTGGCGAGGTCGGTATAGCTATGCACCAGAATACTTCAGACAATGCAGTGGCCCTTCATAGGGGAGTGAGGGCAAGAAAGATGCACTCCTCGAGGAGGGATGCTTTCAGAACAATCGGGGGTCACCCGATGGGGAAGTACGAAAACGGGTCAGTTACAATTTCCCCTGATGCAAGGGCACTAAGTGACGAGACAGTCCTGCTGGATAAGCTAGAGACATCTGTTGCGTTGGTATATTTTCACCCGGGCCTCACGGCTGATGACTTCGCCGCAATTACAGAAAGGAAGAGGGCAACAGTCATAATGGGGACTGGACTGGGCCACACAGGAACCAGATTGTATTCTGTTATCAAGGGGATAGTGGAGCGTGGTGACCACGTGCTTATGACTACTCAGTGCCTTTTTGGCGGAGTGAACATGAATGTTTACTCTACCGGGAGGGAGCTCCTGAAACTAGGTGTTACTCCGCTTTCTAATATGCTTCCTGAGGTTGCCATGATAAAAGCCATGCATGTGCTGGCAAATTATCCGGAGGAAGAATTCAGCAAGATCATGCATTCAAACCTGCGTGGAGAAATTGTTGACAGAGAATTCCTTTGGGAGGCCAAATAAATGGGTTCCAAAGTGATGGTCGGACTCGAAATTCATATTCAGCTCGGAGGCAAAAAGCTCTTCTGCAATTGTGAAACTGAATCAGCAACTGAAACTGGAAATGTCATTGAGCGGAGACTCATTGCAACAACCGGTGAATCTGGGAAGTATGATCCTGCCGCTGTTTATGAGAAATCCAGGGCAAGGAGCTTCAGGTACAAAGTCACAGATAACAGCTGCCTTCTGGAAGCTGATGAAGAGCCCCCACACAGTGTAAATCCGGATGTTCTCAGAAAAGCAGTTTCAATGGCCCTCACACTTAATTGCAAAGTAGTTGACAGGGTAGCCTACATGAGGAAGATCGTGATAGATGGCTCAAACACTTCCGGATTCCAGAGGACTGCCATAATTGGCTTCAACGGACATGTAGAAACTTCCAAGGGAAGGGTTGGAATCTCATCTCTATGCCTCGAGGAGGATTCATGCAGGAAACTGGAAGAACATAACGGGATCGTAACTTATTCGTTGGACAGGCTGGGCGTACCTCTGATGGAGATAGCAACAGATCCAGACATAGTCGATGAGGAACACGCTGTTGAAACCGCAGAAATAATCGGGAAGAAGGTGCTTCTTGCAGGTTGGGCAAGGAAGGCTCCCGACGCAATACGGCAGGACGTCAATTTTTCCATGGGACATGGGAGAGTAGAAATCAAAGGAGTTCCGAAACTTTCCACAATTAAGGCAGCCATTGCATACGAGAAGGAAAGGCAAAGCTGGCTTTCGGAGCTTTCTCCAAAGCTTAAAGGCACGAACTGGGGGCGGCTAAAGTTCCAGGATGTTTCACAGTTGTTCAGAAATACAAAGTCAAAAGTCATCGCTAGCAACCTGCAAGCGGGAATGAGCGTTTTTGGTACGGTCCTCCCCGGGCTTGCCGGTTACCTTAAGGGAGAAAAATACAGAATGGGAAGGGAACTTGCTGATGTTGCAAAGCTCTTCGGATCTGGGGGAATCATGCATTCAGATGAACTGCCAGGGTACGGCGTGGAAGGCGAAATCAAAGAGCTGGTAGAATTGCTCAAGCCCGGTAAGGGAGACGGTTTCACCATAATTGTAAGCACCCATAAGGTCATCGGGCTCATTGAGGATGCGATGAAAGCAAGGCTCCAGAAACTGGAGAAACTTGAGCTGCCAGAAACCAGGGTGGTATCTGAGGAGGGAACAACCCATTATCTGAGACCACTCCCGGGAGGGGAGAGGATGTACCCAGAAACGGACGTGCCAAGCATAACCGTTGATGATACGATGCTTGAAGAAGCGAGAAGAATCTCACCCAGGTCAGAAGAAGAACTCGTGGAGCATTTGGTATCCGAATTCGGAATCTCAAAACAGGATGCATCAGTCATTTTGTCAGGTGGACAGATGGAGGCATTTCAAAATTACAATTTGCTCATAGGGGACAGTAAACTTGCGACCAGGGTTATCCTTCAGGTAATCCCCGAAATGGAAAGGAAGACAGGCAGGGTCATTTCCAGCACCGAACTAATTCCTATCCTTGAGGAAGCAGGCAGGAGAAGATGGGACAGGCAGATACTGGAAAGGGCAATGGATCTATACTTCCTTGGAAAGATGACCATAGGCGACCTGATTAGGAGCGATGAACTTAAACCCATAGGTGGCAATGAATTGAAATCCATGATCATTACGCTTGATAAAGAAGAACCTGTGAATCCCAAGAACATCATACCAAGAATCAGGTCAAGGACCAGCCGGCCCTTCAGTCCCACGGAGGCTTTGGCACTGGTGAAAGAGATGTCGGGATAGGTTTACTTATTTAAAAGATATCATTCAAAAATAGCGTAATTTATTGGTTTTAAAAATAATTGTAAATAATTCTTAAATATCGTTGAAAGATACTGAAAGGATGTTAGACGGTTATATTCCGTTGCTAATCACCCTGGTGTTAATCATCCTGGGCTTGGTTGCGACTTTCTCCGTCTTGCCCTCAATTTCAGAAAACCGGTATAACAAGGACAAGAAAATAAGTCTAAAACCTGATGCAGTGATTGCAAACCTGGTTAAGGAAAGAAGCCCGCCAGTCAAAGATGGGGCTTACCTCCAGACATATGAGTCAGGTGAGGTTTCCAAAGGAGACATCGGAAAATTCGTAACGGTTCAGTATTATGTCATAATCCTTCTTTTCATTCTGTTCGATGTGGATATGGTCCTGCTTTTCCCGTGGGCACTGAATTTCAACGCCCTTGGCCTTGTCCCGTTCATCGAGACGCTGATATTCCTGGCCATGCCCTTGTTTGTTGTTTACTATGCTTTCAAGGAAGGTTATATGAGGTGGCAGAAATGAAGTCAGGAGATGGTGGAGTACTCACAACAACCCTGGAAAAGGCTCTTGAATGGGGAAGGAGCAACTCCCTCTGGCCACTTACTTTCGGCCTTGCGTGCTGCGCTATCGAGATGATGGCCATTCAGGCCGCAGATCTTGACATCTCAAGATTCGGGAGTGAAATATTCAGGAATTCACCAAGGCAGTCAGACCTGATGATAGTTTCAGGGACAGTTACCAAAAAGATGGCACCCAGGCTTAGAAGGCTGTACGATGAGATGCCTTATCCAAAATATGTAATTGCCATGGGGGTCTGCGTTATTCAGGGGGGCCCATACAACCAGGGATATTCTGTTGTGATGGGAGTCGACAAAGTCGTTCCAGTGGATGTTTATGTTCCGGGATGCCCTCCAACCCCTGAGGCTCTCACATATGGAATTATGCTGCTTCAGAAAAAGATAAGAAACGAGACGGAGAGGTGATCATGCTTGGTTGAAATTCTTGAAGAGTCAACGGGAAAGGATGGAAGGAGAGTCCTCAAGGTTGCCAAGGAAGACCTCGTCCAGCTCATGAAGGAACTGAAGGGGCAGGGATTTGTCCATCTTTCTCTCATAACGGGCATAGACAGGAAGGACAGGCTGGAAGTGGTTTACCATCTTCAGAACCTCGAGAAAAATGAATATATTGCAGTTAAGACAGAGACTCTTGATGAAAGGGTCCCCAGCGTAACTTCTGTGTTCACAAGCGCTAACTGGGACGAGCGTGAACAGTACGATCTCATGGGAATTGTATTTGAAGGACATCCCAACCTGAAGAGACTTTTCCTTCCGGAAAGCTGGGTTGGGCACCCACTGAGGAAGAACTATGACATCTCCAAGGTCCAGTACATAAATATGGATGAAAACGGAGAGGATTACGCAACCTTTGATCCGGGAGATGGTTGGTGATGATGGGATCCCACATCTCAAAACCTGACGAACATGGTTGGGTGGAATTGAACATGGGCCCCCAGCATCCATCGACCCATGGCGTGCTGAGGCTCAAGGTAAAACTGGACGGGGAAATCGTGAAGGAAGTTGAACCGGTTATTGGTTACCTCCACAGGAATGCAGAGAAGATCTGCGAACTGGACTATTACTGTGACTCGATGATCTATTTTGACAGGATGGATTATGTCGGGGCCATGAACATGGAAGTCGGATATCTGGAGGCTGCAGAAAAGCTTCTTGGAATTCCTCCACCAGAAAGAGTCCAATGGATACGGGTGGTCATGGCTGAGTTGAGCAGGATTGCTTCGCATCTCGTGTGGGCAGGTGCTTTTGGGCTTGACCTTGGGATGCTAACACCTTTCTTTTACTGTTTCGTTGAAAGGGAAAAAGTCCTTCGCATCTTTGTCGAAGCCTGCGGGTCAAGGCAGGAAACAAATTACATGAGCATAGGCGGCGTCTACCAGGACTTCAACGACAAGCTTGTCCACGACATCCTTGAATTCACCGAGCAGTTTCCCAAGAAATTGGATGACATCTTCAACGCCTATGTAAAGAACGATATTTTCATTTCAAGGACAAAGGGCATTGGCATCCTGGAACCAGAAGTCGCACTGGATTATGGCGTAACTGGACCAATGCTAAGGGCTTCTGGAGTCGATTATGACGTCAGGAAGGCTGAACCCTATCTTGTCTATGACAAAATCAATTTTGACGTACCGGTGTCTTACAAAAAGGACAATCTGGCCAGATTCCTTGTCAGGTTTGAAGAAATGAGGCAGGCCATCAAGATCATCAACCAGGCGGTTAAGAAAATACCAGATGGCCCATACTTCAATCCCAAGGCAAAAAAATCCCTGATGATCAGGCTCAGGGGTGAAGGCGAAGTATACGCCAGAACCGAATCATCCAAGGGGGAATTCGGAGTCTACCTCGTAGGAGATGGCGGTGTCAAGCCATACAGGGTCCGGGTAAGAAGCCCATCGCTTAAGAACCTCAGTGTTCTGCCATACCTTGCAAAAGATCAGATGATTGCTGACCTGGTTGCAATTTCAGGAACAATTGATCTGGTGTTTGGAGAGGTGGACAGATGAACGTACTTACAAGGCTCGCTGACTTTTTTGCAGCACTAGGGCATTATCCTGCTTACATACTCGCCTACCTGTTTGAGACACTCTTCCTGATTGTTTTCGTAATGGTCTCTCTAATTGCGATGATATACATTTTCAGGAAATACATGGCCAGGCTACAGCTGAGGATTGGGCCAAACAGGGTTGGGAAATTTGGCACCTTGCAGCTCATAGCAGATTCCCTGAAGCTTGTTGGCAAAGAGAGCATCCTACCATCAGGAAGGGATGACCTCCCCTACAGAATTGCCCCCATCATTGTGTTCCTTGGCCTGGTTATGGGCTTCGCCCTGTTGCCGTACGGACCGTTATACTTCATCGGTTCGCTTACAGTGACACACTCAGACGTTAGCCTTCTTCTTCTCTTTGCTGCACTTGCAATAATGCCAATAGGTGAGATCCTGGCAGGAATTAGTTCCAGGAACAAATATGCCGTGGTGGGCGCTCTTAGAGGGGTCGCCAAAGACGTTTCTTTTGAAATTCCCATGATGATTTCTGTTCTTGCGCTGGTTATGATGGCCTCTGCAAAGACAGCCAACCCGCTTAACCTGACCAACCTGGTTGAAGTACAGTTCATTCCTTACGGAATCCCGCAGGTTATCGGGCTTGGGGTGTTTTTCATAGCCATGGTTGCCAGGGCTTCTTTCTCACCGTTTGATATGAGCGAGAGCGACAGTGAACTTGTCTCCGGTCATTCAACTGAGTATACAGGAATGAGATTTGGAATGTTCTACATGGGGCTCTTTGGAAGCATCTTCCTGAGTTCCCTGATAGTTTCCCTCCTCTATCTTGGAGGATACAATGGTCCATATTCAGGCTATGCAGGATTCATTTTCCTGATCATCAAGGGCCTGATTCTCGTTTTAATCTCATTCACAATCTGGCTTTCTGTGCCAAGGATAAGAATTGATAAATTTGTCAATATGGGGTGGAAATACCTGCTTCCTGCTTCCATAATCAACCTGATCATTGCAGGCGTACTTACACTGGGGTTGGGAATATGATTGAAGTCAAGGAACCTAAAAAGGAACTCCCTCTAATCGGAACTATGAAAGCAATGGCGGTAGTTGCCAAGCACCTTTTCCAGAAACCTGTTACAGTACAATATCCGGAGCAGAAAAGGGAACTCCCTGACAGGTTCAGGTACAGGATATTCCTAAGCCTGGACGACTGTGTTGGATGCACGCTCTGTGAGCAAGTTTGCCCAAACATTTCAATCCACATGCAGAAAGTGGATAGGGAAAACCCCAGGAACAAAAGGAAAATCTACCCAGATGTAAATTTTGGAACATGCACAGTTTGCAGAAATTGCGAAGAGATCTGCCCGACAGATGCCATTTACCTCACTCACGTCTTTGAAACGGCAAGAACCAGGAACAGCTTCACCTATTCCCCCGAAGAACTATCGCTACCGGAGGATGAGGTGATTAAATGATTTACACAATCATTTTCCTCATTTTTGCAATATTACTGATTCCACTGGCCATGAAGTCCGTTACAGACAGGAACATAACTCATGCAGCGGTCTATCTAATGGCTTTTCTGTTCGTGTTGTCAGCATCCTTCATATTCCTTGGCGCATCAATAGTAGGTGCTGTGGAATTGCTCGTCTTCATCGGCGCAGTTGTTACCCTTCTTGTTTTCACCATAATGCTTACCGGAGGGAAAGAGTTTGAATAAAGTGCTTGCGGCAGTGGCATCTGCTCTATTCCTTGTGGTGTTTGCGATCGAAGCAATCTCAATACAGGGATCATTTACACCGGTTACACAGGATCTGACCAGCATCAGCGTGGCACTTTTCAACACATATGTTGTGCCGTTTGAGCTTCTTTCCTTAATTCTGGTGGCCGGAATAATTGGAATGTTTTACATTGCAGGGAGGGAAGACTGATGGAGATATTCCTCGTTTCAGTACTTTCCCTCATACTCTTTTCCATTGGCCTCTATGGCGTGATGACTTCAAACATTGGAATAAAAATGCTCATTTCCATTGAAATCCTCATAAATGCGGCAATCCTTAACCTGGTAATGGTTGCAATAGCCTACGGCAACATAGATCCAATCCTAATGGCACTGTTTGGCATTGCAATAGGTGCTGTTGAATCAGTTGTAGGTCTCAGCCTGCTGACAGCAACATACAGGAAATTCGGCAGAGTTGCAATAGCACTGCTGAAGGAGATCAAGTGGTAAACATGTACTGGCCAGGCTGGTTCATATTCTTAAGCCCGCTGCTGGGTTTTGCCATCACTTATGTTGTGGGCAGGTACCACAGGAACCTTTCGGGTTTAGTGGCTTCACTTGCAGTATTCGGTTCACTCATTGCCTCAATTCTCACATTCTTCTATGTCCAGAGCAACGGCACTGTATACGACAGCTTTGTCTGGTTCTACAACATACATGCAGGCATCTACATTGACCATCTCACTCTTGTGATGGCCATAATGGTCTCCTTTGTGTCGCTGATGATTCACCTCTTTGCCCTTTATTACATGAAAGAGGACCCGAACAAGCACGTTTACTTTGCAGAGACTTCCCTGTTCACTGCTGGAATGCTTGGCCTTGTCGTATCTTCGAACCTGGTCCTTTTCTTCCTGTTCTGGGAGCTTGTGGGGCTCTGTTCTTACCTTCTCATCGGTTTCTGGTTCTTCAAACCAAATGCGACTGCTGCCGCAAAGAAAGCTTTCATCGTAACTAGGGTCGGTGACCTCCTGTTCCTTGTAGGAATGGCTATCCTTTACAACAGCCTCCAGGGTTTTACCGGACTCGGTTCAAACAGCCCCCTCAGTATACCATTCCTGATACAGAACGCTCAGGCCATCGCATCTTATGTGGGCCCAAACGTTCTTGGAACAGTTGCAGTGCTGTTTCTTGCCGGGGCTGCAGGCAAATCCTCCCAGTTCCCGCTTCACGTATGGATACCTGATGCCATGGAGGGCCCGACAACAGTCTCAGCCCTTATCCATGCCGCCACAATGGTCACTGCCGGTGTCTACCTCGTTGCAAGAGTGTTCAATGTCTTCTATTATTCTGCCCCATTTGCCATGTATTCAGTGGTTATACTGGGCTCATTCACCGCTCTGTTTGCGGGCATAGTGGGGCTATTCGTCAACGACATAAAGAGGATACTTGCCTATTCAACCATAAGCCAAATCGGATACATGCTCGCTGCCATTGGACTGGGCGGAGTATTTGGCTATGGTGGGGTCTCATTTGGAATGTTCCATCTGGTATCACACGCTGTGTTCAAGGCATTGCTGTTCATGTCCGCAGGAGCAATCCTCATTGCATTAATGGACCTGAGGGATACGAGATATATGGGAGGACTCTGGAGAAGGATGCCCATGACAGTGTCCCTTCTTTTTATCGGTTCACTTGCTCTTATTGCATTCCCCGGAACATCAGGTTATTTCTCCAAGGATACCATTATTTCTGCCTCATGGGTATACTATCAGCATTACGGCACAGTCCAAAGCCTGTTCCCGTGGCTGTTCCTTGCAACAGGCGCATTTCTGACCACACTTTACACTTTCAGGATGTTCTTCAGGACTGCACTTGGAAAACCGAGATCGCATCTTGCTGAACACGCGAAAGACCCAAGCATATTCCCCCTGATCCCGCTTTTCATCCTTGCAATCGGCGCCCTTGGGCTCGGGGTACTCCAGAGCTACTTCTATGGTTTTATAGACTCATCTTATACAATGCCCTCTGTGCCATTCTTAATTGATATCATACCTATGGTCCTAATGGCAATCGGCCTTGTGATAACATATGTTCTCTACGGGACATCCATATGGCAGAGGATGGACTTCTCAAAGAACCGGCTCTACAAACTTGGGAAGAATAAATTCTACATCGATTACCTGTTTACCAACTTAATTGCAGAGCGGGTCATTGTGCCTCTATCAGCAGGCTTTACCTTGTTTGAGAATACCTATAACAGGGCCGTAAACGAGGTGGGGACATCCACACTGAAGCTTGGAGATTTCTTCAGGAGAATCCAGAACGGTGTGGTCGAAAATTACTTCATCGTGCTCATAATTGGAGTATCCCTGATATTCGTAGCCGTAAAAATCCTGGGGTTGATGTGAAGTGTTAATGCTCATAATTTTCCTGCTTACAATACTGGGAGCAGCTTTTTCATTTGCTGTTAAGGGAAAGCGCAGGGAATACGCGGTTTTTGCATCGGGAATCTTCCTAGTTCTCACGGTGATTTACAGTGTCCTCAGATTCCATTCGGGTTACACTGGCGGTACAATATCCCAGGAAACATTCAATCTTGCTTCCTCCATAGGCATCGTGTTTTCCACGGGTGTGAGCGGTTTCTCAGATGCTTTGCTCATACTCTCCGCCATAGTAATTTTCCTTTCAGTCATCATAACTGAGAATGGAAAGTACGGCGAGTCACTTTACAGCTATATCCTCATTACAGAAGCTGGACTGTTCGGAATTCTCCTCTCAAGAGATTTTCTCTTCTTCTATATATTCTGGGAAGTAGTACTCATACCCGTTTATTTCATAATTGCACAGTACGGCGAGAGGAACAAAGACAGTGTTTCGCTGAAATTCTTTGTTTACACACACATAGGATCCGTTTTCCTGCTGCTGGCTATCTTCACTGTTTACACTTTCCACTATGAAGCTACAGGAGTCTTCACATTTGAAATGGGTCAACTCATGGTAAACACTTACATCTCTAAGATCCCGGCTTTCTGGTTGTACTTTGCCCTCTTCGGTTTTCTTCTGGCATTCCTTGTAAAATTGCCATCGTTCCCCGTGCATTCCTGGCTTCCGGATACTTATGAAACTGCCCCTTATCCCGGAACCGTGATACTGGCAGGCGGTCTTTCCATAATGGGAGGATACGGGCTCTTTGGCATTCTCATGCCAATCTACCAGGCCATGGGAACAGGGATCATGGATCTTCTGATGGCATTGGGAGTTATCAGCCTTATTTACTTTTCACTTTCAGCAATGATGCAGCAGAGCCTCAAGAGGATGATGGCATTTGCCAGTGCTGCAGCAATGGGCTTTGTTACCCTTTCATTCGGTGCAGGGCTTGTAGAATCAGGATACCAGGCTAATCTTGAACTTGCAGGGGGAATGTTCCAGATTGTGGCCCATGGCCTAATAATGGCATTGATATTCTCCACCCTCTATTACATAAAGAAGAGCACCGGACATGAGGCAACCCACTCTCTTGGAGGCATCTTCAGGGAAGCGCCAGTACTCAGTTCATTCCTGCTTGCAGGTCTTCTGGCTTCCCTTGGTCTTCCAGGACTTGCCGGTTTCATTGGAGAATTTTCCATACTCGTAGGGGTGTACGGAGCCATTGGCTGGTTCATCCTTGCCGTCATATTCGGCATGATCATCACCGCATCCTACCATATCTGGGCTGCGCAAAAGTCCCTTTACGGCCCGTATAACGAGAGGTTGGGTGCTATCAAGGACGCTGACAGGCTTACCACTGTAAAGCTGATGGGCATGCTTATTGTCATATTCGTTCTTGGCGTTGTACCAAACCTGATTTATGGGCTACTTTTAACTTACGCTGGAGGCATACTATAATGACTGGAATCACTGCAGGAAGTTTGGCATTGGTGGGTTACTTTGCCCCGCTGATCTTCCTTGGAATCGTCGGCTTCGCAATTCTGGGGCTATCCATGCTTAAGACGAGCAAGAAAGCCCTGTCATGGATCACATTTGCTTCACTTGGAATATCTGCAATTATGCTCTATTTCCTATTTCCAAGCAACACTTCCGTTTATGACGGCACCATCGTGTTCAACCATTTCGGCCTCTACTTTGCCATAGTCATGATCATTTCAGCGATGTTCATCACTTACCCCTCAATGTACGGACTCAAAGCAAAGAGTGAGATATTCTATGCTACCCTCATTTTTGTCACTATCGGAATGATAGTGGCTGCATTCTCGTATAATCTTATCACACTTTTCATTGCGTTTGAGTCGGTAAGCATTGGAACTTACATAATGGCAAGTTTCGGAAAAGAACAGAGAAACCTGGAAGGGACCATTAAGTACTTCTTTACCGGAACCATCGCAACAGCTTTCATTCTCTTCGGGGCCTCATTCTTCTTCATAGATACCCACACATTCAACCTATCAGTAATTTCAGCCGCTGCTCCTACACCAGAGCTTACCATATCACTCATATTCCTGATAGTGGGCTTCGGCTTCAAGCTGGCAATTTTTCCTATGCACCAGTGGGCAATCGATACCTATGATGGGGCAGAAAACTCAGTCTCTGCATTCCTATCAGCGGGAAGCAAAGTCCTTGCCTTTGTAGTTGTGCTGAAAATGTTCTTAGTTGGCTTTTCTTCGGATTTCAGGGACGTTTACTACCTTTTTGCAATCCTGGCAATCCTCACAATGACGTATGGAAATGTTTCTGCACTTTCCCAGAACAACCTTAAGAGGCTTCTTGCGTATTCAAGCGTTGCCCAGGCAGGATACCTGATTCTTGTCCTTGCCGTGGTTGGGTCAGTTGGAAACGTCAACTCCAATGTTGTTGCAGTTGCGGTGGCGGCCGGAATGTTCTACGCCATAGCATACATTTTCATGAAAGGAGGCGCATTCATCACTCTTAACACGGTAAAGGGTGACAATCTCCAGGTATCTGACCTATCGGGGCTGGCAAAGAAGTCTCCCGGTGTGGCAGTTGGTTTCTCCATAATGCTGCTAGCTCTTGCTGGCATTCCCCTTACAGGCGGGTTCTTTGCAAAGTATCTGCTATTCCTGTCCCTCATAGAAGGAGGGCTTTGGTGGCTGGCAGTCATCGCCATTCTCAACAGTGCCATTTCAGTGTTTTATTATTTCAGGGTTATACTGTACATGTTCGGCAAGGAACCACTGAAGGAGGATGCATTCAACCTTGGGAACACTTTCAAGATTCCTGTATATGTGTCAGCTTTCCTGACAGTTGCAATCTCCATACTCGTAATCTGGTTCCCCACAATGATAGGGTTTGCCCCGGGACTCTTCAGGTGATAAAAGATGCCATTGATATCTGACCTGGAAATAATCAAGAGCGCCATAATATATGGCGATATAGAGGATGCAATGTCTGTAATAAGGAAAAGGCAGGAATCTCTTTCCTATTACATCAAGAGGAACCCCAAGGAAAAACAGATCACCTATTCAAAATTCCTGAAATCGCTGGAATCCCTTTTAAGGGGTGAAAGTAACCTGGATGCTTTCAGAAACGAGGTAGCCATGCTCCATGGCCTTCCGGATCTGCTTGACATGACAGGAGACGCAGGAGAGGTTCTCGAATCTTTCTTTTATATGCTGGAATACTCGCTTGACAGGTACGACGTCAGGTACCCGGAATATGACGGAAAGAGGTGTGATGACAAATGACTGGAGACTTTGACCACTGCTTTTCGCACCTTGAAAGCACAGAAGAGTCCGCGGCACACTGCATACATTGCCTTAAGAAGCATGGCGAACAGGTGCTGTACGATGACCATGAAAAACGCCTCAAGCTTGGCAGGGAAGTCTATGACAAGCATTATTCCGGCGAGATGAAAACCCTGACTGGACTTTTAGGGATCAACTCTCGGGAAACCTATGAAAATATGGATAAAAAGTACAACCTTACCATGTACTGAACTCGTTCCGTACGTGGGTAAATTTTAATTACCTCATTCATCACTGGAATGTTGCCAATTACACGCACTCCAATAGTTTCTCTTGAAGAAGATGAGGGGATCAGCAGGATAGTTATATCCAATGGGGTCAACAGTTGCCTCAATAATGACGGGCTCCGGGATCTCCTCATAGCACTAACTGAAGCCATATCTGCAGGGGATTCTCCCATTCTAATAACCTCTGACAGCAAGAGAGCATTCTGCATGGGCTACACATCCGACTGCAAGCGGATCAGCGACAAGATGCACATTAGGGAGGCCTATTCCCTCGGGACGACCATTGCACGGACAATGCTCACATCAAAACAGGCAGTAATAAGCGCAATAGATGGCTACGCCCTGGGCCTTGGCATGGAGATAGCTATGTGCTCCGACCTGGTGATTGCAACAGAACGGGCAAAATTCGGCATGCCTGAAGTAGCATTCGGAATACCTTCATTGACAGGGATACTTCCTGAAGTTCCTGAAAGGTTTTCCGGAATGGCATATTCACTTATCAAGAAAGGTAAGATCTTTGACGCATACGAGGCGAAAGAGGCCGGCATAGTCAAGGAGCTTGTAAGCAGCGACAATTTCCAGAGGCATGCCCTGGGCCATGTGAAGAACATTGAATCCAGGTTGTTTCGAATCATCAAGAGCGGCAACCAGGGTTCACAGAACAGATATATCCTCGATGACCTGTTTTTCAAGATCTATGACCCAAGTTGCCTGACAATGATGCAACTAGAGCGGTTCAGAAACAGTATTTGAATCGTTCAGGTGTAATTTTCTCTCGTACCTTCTTGAAAAATATATGCCTGAGAAATAGAGGCCAATCATTGGCATTGCCATCAGTACCTCTGTGAATCCGGTTACTCCCGGAGAAAAAATAAGGCCGAAGAACAAGGAGCCAATCACAGCATATCTCCAGTTTTTTGCCCAGGTTTCAGCCATGACCATCCCTGCCCTTGTAAGTCCGTACATGAATACGGGTACTTCAAAGGAAAATCCGAAGCTTATGATATAAATGATGAGGAATGAGATGAAGCTCATGAGGCTCATCGTTGTCTGCGAACCAACCCCGATGTCAAAATTGTTGAAAATCCTGAAAAGAGTTGGGGCAATCCAAAAAAGCCCCATCATGGAGCCTGCAAGGAAAAGGAGGCTGGCTGGGACCAGAATTGTTCTGAGGAGAAGTTTCTCGCTTTTCTTCAGTGCCGGTCCCAGGAACATGCTGATTTCATATACGATAACAGGCATCGAAAGGATCAGTGACACAAACATAGAGACGTAAGCGTCTGCAGTCAACCCGTCCGCAGGCTTGACAATAATCAGCTTTGTATCAGGGAGTAGAACCCAACCCTCTATGGCCTGAAGCAACTGTGCAGAAATGTTATGAAAGACATCAGGGTAAATAAATAGAAAAGTTCTTCCAAGTACCGTAACATCCTGGATCCGGAAGAAAAGCATGAATGCAAAAAAAATCAGGAATACAGCTAGAATTCTCACTACTCTGTGCCGTAGCTCGTCAAGATTCCGAAAAACTATCGGAATAATGTCGTCCTGATTCATTTGACATTGGGTTTGAGTTTGTCAGATATTTCCTGGCTCAGCTGTTCATCTGTCTTGTTAGCCGGGTCTATTCCCAGGTTTTTTGCCGCTTCCGCATAATTAACCTTGGGGCGTTCTGAGGGTGCCTCAGGGGTTGTGTACATGGCTTTCTTGAGCTCAGTCTCAAGCTCTACCTGGCCTCTCTTGAATTCCCCAGTGGCTCTTCCCAAATTTCTGGCGAAATCGGGGATCTTCTTTGCACCACCGAACAGGACCAGTGCAACAACTATAATGATGATCCAGCCACCGATGTTGTCCCACATAATCAATGTATATTGGCTATTTATTTAATCTTTTAGAGTCTCTGCTTCAACCTGAAAACTCTGGCTCCTGGAGACAACACTAAGATATTAGGGTCAGACGATCACTCCACCCTGGTAATTGAGGCTATACACCTCCTCTCCGTCTATGAAAATATACTCCTCACCCGTAAACCTCTCAAGAGACCCTTTCAAGTTGTTCTCGTAGGCGAAATCACCTTCCCTGAATATTCTTGGTCCCCTAGTTGGAAAAGCCCATGAGACATTTAACAGGGCCCTTTTAAGAAAAGCGTACACTTCCTTCGCATCAGCTAGAGACAATATGCCACCACCATAAACCATACTCCAGACCGGAGTCGTCTCCTCATATGCGACCTCTATTCCAGAAAACTGTTCAGTTCCAAAATAAATATCCCTATAGAGAAAACTACCTTTGGAAAATTGGATTTCCTTTGAGGAAACAAGTGCTGGCATCTGCAGGAATCCTGGCTTCTCTGAGGCGTAGGCGTTTTTCTTAGCTTCAAAAATGAATTCCAATAGTTGAGCTGAGATTGCAGTCAATGGTGCCTGTAATGTATCATGTCTATTGAATCTGTCTGATTTATAAAAATAATTATGGCAGATCGAGATCTACTTTGTAGCCTATCTGCCTGAACTTTTCTCCTGCACTGATAAGTCCGTCCTTAGTGCCTGGTTCAACTGCACTGAATGAAAATGATACTATCTTCTTGTTGCTGTTAAGCACTACAAAACCAACAGTCTTGTCAGTTGGAAGCACTTCATCAGTCCTTGAGAAATTTTCTATGAATTCCGGGAGGCCCTCCTCAATATATTCAGAATCCAGAAGGACTGCAAGGGCATCCAGCGATGGTATGAGTTTGGGTAATTCTACACAAATTACCGAGGGGTGTATGGACCCCAGGGATAAATTGTACATTGCGCAATTGGTCAAGTTAATCAGGCTTTTACTCTCTTAAGGTACCATCTCTCTGCCCCAGCTTCCTTCTCCCTTTCAAGTGCACCCTTGAAAGTGTTAGGCGCTGATGCGATCCCATCAGTTCCAGGTTCCCAGTTTGCAGGAGTTGCAAGCTTCTTGTCCCAGTTAAACTGGAAGGCCTTGACGACTCGTATGATTTCTCTCATGTTTCTTCCTATTTCGGCAGGATAGTAAACCATCCATCTGACGGTCTGGTTCGGGTCTATAAGGAATACGCCCCTTACAGTCGTGCCAACCTTTTCATCCATCATGTTGTACTCTCTGGCAACTTCCTTCTCAAGATCCGCAAGAACCGGGAATGGAACTTCCACTCCGTACTTCTCCTTGATATCCTTGAGCCAGGCAATGTGGCTGTATATGCTGTCTACGCTGAGCCCGATAAGCTCGACTCCAAGTTTCTTGAATTCGTTAAAGTTCTCTGTGAATGCCATAAACTCTGTAGTGCACACCGGAGTAAAGTCTGCGGGGTGCGAAAAGAGGAGTACCCACTTTCCCTTGTAATCTGAAAAAGTTATTGGGCCTTGCGTCGAGTTTATGGTAAAGTCTGGTGCTTTCTGTCCTAGATGTACTGGCATTATTTTTTCACCTTATACCTCGATCTGGTATACCTATATTAACAGTGAAGATAGGTGCAAATTCAGCCTTTTTTTCTAGATTTCTCGCACAGGAACTCTGCGAAGTAAGTAATGACCATATCTGCGCCAGCCCTGAAAATAGAAGTAATGCTCTCTTCAATTGCAGATGGAGCAAGGTAGCCATTATCGACTGCCATCCTCAGCATTGTGTATTCGCCACTCACACTGTATGCTGCGAGGGGGGCGTCGAAGGACTCTCTCGCCTTGTTGATGATGTCAAGATAAGGCAGAGCGGGTTTCACCATTATTATGTCTGCTCCCTCATTGAGGTCATGCGCGATTTCCAGCATGGCTTCCCTGGAATTCCTCGGATCCATCTGATAAGCCCTTCTGTCTCCAAAGGAAGGTGTTGAATCAGCTGCATTTCTGAATGGCCCGTACATCGCAGAAGCATACTTTGCACTGTATGCCATAATAGGGACATTCTGGTATCCGGACCCATCAAGGGTATCCCTGATGAAACCAACCTGCCCATCCATCATGCCACTTGGAGCGACAATATGAACACCGGCTTTAGCATATGAAAGTGCTATCTCCCCATAGCTGTTCAGGGTGGAATCATTGTCCACTACCTCCCCATTTAGGATTCCACAGTGCCCATGTGAAGTATATTCACACATGCACAGGTCTGCAATAACAGTCTGGCTGGTCTTCTTCCTTGCAATTCTGATGGATTCCTGGACAACGCCATTTTCCTGGTACGCTGAACTCCCTTTGTCATCCTTTCTTCCTGGTATCCCGAATAACAGGATGCTGTTGACCCCTTTCTCCTCCAGGTCTCCCAGATATCCGCCCAAAGAATCAAGGGTCTGCCTAGAAATTCCCGGCATTGAAGTAATTGGCACGGGTTTTTTGGCAGTTTCGTCCACAAACACAGGCATTATCAGCTTTTTTGTATCAAGGCAAGTTTCGGACACCAAATCCCTTATTTTTTCTGAAGTGCGCAATCGCCTCGGGCGCGAGACCGGAAACATAAAGCATAAATTACCTTCTGCAATTAAACTTATTGAGCTTTAGGTTCTGATAGCATGGTTAAAATAACGTCCCAGGGAACGATGGTGCTCCCCTTTCAGAGACTCCAGGAATTATTGAAAACGGTCAATACGGACAACAACAAGTTCCACACTGCCAGGGACACGGTAACTGACAATATGGCCAATAAGAATTGGGAGACCACTATCGGATCTATTGATTTTGAAGTTTCAGGGAACAGGGTCACGGTTACTTGCGACACCACTGGAAAGAGTGTCAAGGGTGCTTTCAAGCGCTCATTTGACGTGGTATATGAAGTTATGTCGGAATTGTTAGAACTAACGCTCAGAGACAAGGATATTGAAAACGAGGACACTCTTATGGCAATAAGGGATATAACTGTTGTAAGCGTCTCTGAAGACTAAGATCACACTATTTCGTGCATGACAAGTGATGGCCAGCCGTCGTTGTTGAACTCAGGTATTGCCACATAGAATACTTTCGGGGCTGAATTAACCACTGCATACCCACTGAATTCCTTGAAATGCATTGTAAAGTTTGAGTAATGGCTGATCTTCTCGTAATACTCATCGTCCGCAATTATTACAATTGCACCAGTCGGCCTGATGCTGTTGATGAGATTTACGAGGTCCCCGAAGAAATCCCGACCGTAAGTGAACATCAGGAAGTCTGTGGAGAAGAAGTAAAGATCAGGTCTTGAGGAGGCGGACATGAAGAAATCTATTACATCATTGGGGAAGTCTTCAACAATGCCTTTTCCTTCAAGGTTTATGACAAATGAGTTTGCTCTCTTAGACTTTTCCGCGGTAATGTAATGCTTCATCGTTTCAGAATCCATGGAGTTGACCAGGATTCGGGAAGTCTCATAACTGCTGGAAGTTGCGTCGATGACTCCCCTCCCTTCTAGAATAGCGTCTTTGATCAGGTTATTCTTCACTAAGTTGACCACATCGTTTACAACGTTGGAATTTCCTTTCCTGTGGAGCATGATAACGGAACCGAGTGGTACTGAGTTGGTTCCTGTTTTAGTTAATTTCAGCAGGTCATCCGAATCCAATGGTACTTCAAACTGCTCGTGCTTGCTTTTCTTGTCCACTTTTACTTTCTTCTCCGGGTAAATGATCTGCCTCTGGTCAAGTGAGAAAAACCTTCCTCCTTTAAGTGTATAAAGGTAAACGGGAGTGGATCCGAGGGAGACACCCCTAAGTTTCTCAACAATTGTTCTCCTTACAAGGAAATCCTCTTCAATGCTGTAATCCATTGAAATGACTCCGTCTGAGAAGTACTCAAGTTTCTGGTTTTCCTTTGCTTCGAGAATGCATATCAGCCTTGCGCCCGATTTTTCCACAAGATCCGCATGGATCATGGAAAACAGGAGAAGGTTATTGATATCATATTTTTCAGAAAGCGCCTCGATGGAATCGATAACAATGAGTGGATCGCTGCCATAATTGGAATCCACAAATTCGTAAAGTGCCCGTACTTCCGGCAGGAGATCGGTGATATTGAGAATTAAACCGTTGTCTATGCCGCTGGTAATTTTTCCTTCTTCAATCATACGCTCCAGCTTCTGCAGCGACTCTGTGCTGGCGTTGGCAATTTCCCCTTTCAACGAAGTGGAAAGATTCCTTATGGATACGTCTTTCAGCCAAGGGTATGTAAGCTGGAGGGATTCGTCTGAGAAACGTGCAGAGAGGTAGCAGACAGGAACTTTTTTCATAACAGATTCCATGTATTCAAGCGCGAAAGTTGTCTTTCCAGCGCCAGGCTTACCCTTGATGATGAGGGAGCGTCCATACTTTTGATCAAAAAATTGATCAAGGAGACCTACCAATCCCTCTCTGTTCATCTTTTCAAGCCTCTAAATCTGTCACTGCATCCCTGCTCCAGTCCAGGCAATACCTTGTAATCTGCCCAAACTGAATGTGGTCCATTGAGCCTTCGCCGAACACTAACACCAGATAGGCATTCCTTTCCAGCGCTATGCTCTTTATCTGTTCGAAAGCCCTCGCCACGTCATAGAATGAGTGGTATACAATCAGTAGATCAAATACGTCTATAAATATAATGTGTGCTTTGTTTTCGCTAATCCTCTTAATGATAGAGTCAACAATGAATGTGAGATTGACCGGTCTGTTTCTCTGCGCGCCCATGGAATCAGTGACCCAGATGAAATTTTCGTCATTGAGGATTTCAGGCATTTCCAGCTTAAGGTTGAAGCGCGATACCACAAGGATCGAATCCTTGTTTATTCTGTTGGAAATGAGCATTGACATGAAGACTGGGGTTGACTCTGGCTTGGTAAAATAAGTGTTTCCTGGATAAAGGCCATTTTTGGCAAGATAAATTGTTGTATCATTTATTGTCTTTAGCTTGCTAAGAATATGCCCGGCGAGAGCCTGTCTTAACCGCTTTCGAGTCTCCTCAATGTTCTTCGGGTCAACAATAACAGTCTCAGAAGTATACCGGATCTTCTCATCCATCACCGGTTCCTTCTGTGACATTATTATGAGAAGGTATCCTCTGTGTTCTTCCAGAAACAGCTCCTTATCCTCCTTCTTCATGGAGCCGTCTATGTAATAAATAAGAGAACTGGGTTTGGTTTTCTCAATTAGGTCCCTAGTAATCTTATTCATGATCTTATATTCAATACCTGTGGGAGCCATGATATCCTTAAACAGCTTTTCCTGTTTTCCGCTCCCATCGTAAACTAATATCATGCCTCATTAACTAAAGTTCATCTTTATTTAATTTTTACTATTGTGGGCGAAGTCAAGTTCGTTCAAAAATTAGCCAGAATGTCGTTTTCTTGCCAATTCCATGCGTAGTTAAACAGATAAAGTAATGATTTGTGGTCAATTGGACCTTTCATTACGCATTTTCCTGGTTTTTGAACACACGTGTACCAAAATGAGAAAAGCAATATGTGTCACAAGCAATATTATAATGTTGAGGTAATTTAATGGACTGGAATTCTACCTATGAAAGTGGTGAGTATGGGAAACATTGGGATTCTTCCCACCTCCCTCCGGAGTTTTCCGGTTTTACCTCAGCAAGGCAGCCCACAGGATGGCATGGGTTATCTTGATATTGGCTGCGACAGTGGGGAAGATACAATTTTCACAGCACATTATTTTGAAAATTCCGTGGGGATCGACATAAGTTCCAAAGCCATCGAACTTGCAAAAGATAAAGCTTTGGCGAAGGGGTCTAATGCAAAATTTATCCGCGCAGACCTCTACTGCCTCCCCTTTGGGGACTCAACGTTCAGCATGGTTTCGGACGGGGGATTCCTGCACAATCTCTCATTTGAAATGTGGGTATAATATGAAAAAGAAGCTTGCAGAGTCCTTGAATCCTGTGTTACTCTCTTTCTCAGGAGTGCAAGAAAGTTCTCAACTTATGGGGAAAATTTCTCTTTCATTTAGCCGGAGAATATTCATAAGTATTTCAGCCGTCATCGTTGGAAAATCCGTAGTCCATGCAGCATTACAATCTTCTCTGATGCTGATGGCGGCTACCTTCTCTCAAACCTCTTAGTTTTGGTTAAATTGTAATTGTTATAAGCTTGCCTAAATATTGCCCAACAAATTTAAGATTGTTTCAACAATCCTTTATTCATGGTACGAAAGAAGATTTCGCTTATAGGCGCGGGAAATGTAGGCGCTTCCCTTGCTCAGTTCCTCGCACTGAAAGAACTTGGTGACGTGTATTTATTCGATGTGGTCGACGGAGTGCCTGAAGGAAAGGCGCTGGATATCCTTGAAGGAAACCCGCACTGGGGTGCCGATGTCAAAGTCAGAGGTTTCACCACTGCTGATCCTTCTGCTTACAAGAATCTTGAAAACTCAGATGTAATTGTTATCACTGCCGGGCTTGCCAGAAAACCCGGGATGTCCAGGGACGATCTCCTGAACAAGAATGTAGAAATTATGGCTTCCATAGCAAAAAATGTAAAAAAATATTCTCCCGGCTCTAAGGTTGTAGTTGTATCAAACCCTGCTGATGTTATGGCATACGCTTTCCAGAAAGTTTCAGGAGTAAAGCCTGAAAGAATAATGGGGCTTGGCGGCTCGCTGGACAGCGCAAGGTTCAGGACATTCCTGGCTGAGGAGCTCTCAGTATCCGTGGAGGATGTGAACGCTTTTGTCATTGGCGGCCACGGTGACGACATGGTTCCTTTCATCAGGTATTCCAATGTGGCAGGAATTCCCATCACCTCTCTGCTCTCAAAGGAAAAGATCGAAGAGATTGTCAAGAGGACAAGGTTTGGTGGGGGGGAAATCGTCAATTTCCTCAAAACTGGCAGCGCATATTATGCACCAGGCATCTCCATCACAGCAATGGTTGAATCCATTATCAAGGACAAGAAGAGAGTCATCCCTTGTGCAGCTTATCTTGCAGGTAGCCATGCAAAGCACTATGGTGCTGATGGTATCTACATCGGCCTACCAATAAAGATTGGGGAAAACGGTGTCGAGCAGATCTATGACATGGATTTCAACCCAGATGAGAAGGCACTTTGGGTGAAAACTGTTGAATCGGTCAAATCCAGCTGCCAGAAAGTTGATGATTTCCTAAAGACATCAAACTAACTCATTTTTTTCAGGTAGTCCTGGTAAAAGCCAGGATAATTCTTATATTTCACAGGATCTTTCAAGCCTGCTTCCATGAATCCCTGCAACCTCAATATGCATGAGTCACAACGGCCACATGCCTCTTCGCCGCCTTCATAGCAGGATGTTGTCAATTCGTATGGCACACTGAGTTTCGTTCCATTTTTAATAATTTCTGACTTTTTAAGGAACTGTAGTGGGACATGTATCTTGAATTCACTTTCCAGTCCTGATTTTGTCCCAAGGTTGAGGGCGCGTTCAAAGGCGTTATAAAAGCTTGGCCTGCAATCAGGGTAACCTGAATAGTCGACGGCATTGGCGCCAATAAAAATATGCCTGGCCCCTATGCTCTCTGCATAGGAAGCAGCAATTGAAAGGAAGATTATATTCCTGGAAGGAACGTATGTATTGGGTATTTCTTGGCTTATTTCATCCCGCTCTCTTTTCTGTATTTCTCCGTGCCCTGTGAGTGCGCTCTTCGCAATATGCCTGAGGTCCATATTGGAAATAACTCTGTCCACGCCAAAGTGTTCAGCGATCTTTCCAGATGAAAGCAGCTCCCTCTCGTGCCTCTGCCCATAGCTGAAACTGATTGCATGGCACTCAAAACCTTTTGACAGGGCAATTGCAAGAACGGTTGCAGAATCAAGTCCGCCGGAAAGGAGGCAGACAGCTCTTTCATTCTGCATTGAATGGCAGCTCCTGGCAAGTGCACTGTCCAGGCCCTTCATAAACGCAAATTCTGATTTTTTTAAGATTCTTATACTGCTTTAGTTTGTCCCTCATCTGATCTGCGAGGTAATCGGCAATCATTTCACTGGATGTTATTTGCCTCTCGAGTATATACACGTCACTAACAGGAAACCTGAACTGTTTGTCTCCATATGTGACGAAGCATTCCTTGGTGTTACACGTTACCATGGAAATGCTTGAGCTTTCTGGAAGAAGCACCTTGTGGTCAAAGGTGTCTACTAATCTTCTGAGAGCACTTTTCACAATGCCATAGTCTATTAGAATGCCGTCTTTCGGTTCCCCTTCGAGCTCCAGATCAACTGCGTAGTCATGGCCGTGGAGCCTCGAGCATTTTTCTATGGAAGGAATGAAATGAGCTGCGGAAAAATTAATCCTGTTGTGTGAGCCTTCAACCCTTAATATCATGGCATTCTTGAATTGATTCAAATATTAAATATCTTCATAAACTGGGCCGAATAAAATGAAGCCAGTCTTTTACAAGGTCCTTAAAGAGGCTCAAACGGTGGCAATGCAGGAAATGACTCAAAATAAATACTACCTAAGAATTATGGACTAACATCTGGGCGGGTGGCCTAGTCAGGATATGGCAGCAGCCTCCTAAGCTGCAGGTCGGGGGTCCGAATCCCTCCCCGCCCGTTTTTTCTGCATGAAATTTAGAAATGTTATTATCATGGTTCACAAATTCACACTGTGATCGGCACAAAGAAATACACCGGAAAGAACGGGAAGGATTTTGTTATCAGGCTCGCATGTGCAGATGATTTTAAGGAATCCATCGAAACCTATACCGAAGTGGCAAGGGAAAAAATCTATCTTAACACCGAAGAACCAACTCCTGACATACTGGAAGTCTGGAGCGAACGCTGGAAGCACAATGGCACAAACATGCTGTTTTGCGTTGCCCAATCCGAGGGAAAAC
>JAKAUW010000016.1 GCA_021817455.1 Thermoplasmata archaeon
ATCGACGTTGATTTTGTTGCATCCTGAAGGCTATTTCAAAGGCAATCCGATGAGATGGGTTTATATGCCTTGCATTGTACTGTAAATGTGTCGATCATCGCTGTTATATTGCTCTTGCTGGTGGTTGCAATAGGGCTGGGTTCAATCTTCAGGATTATAGGCCTCCCTGACCTGGTTGGGGCAATTGCTGCCGGAATAATTGTGGGGCCAGCGCTTTTCGGCATAGTTACCCCTACGCCAGAACTCACGTCAATAAGTTCCCTTGCACTATTTTTCATCATACTTCAGATTGGAGTCGAATCCTCTTCAGATATTTTCACAAAGAATGTCTCGTACATCCTTGTTTTTGCAGTTACTTCCTTTGTAGTTCCTTTTGTTATAATGGCTGCTGGTTCATATTTCATATTCAAGCTGCCTTACCTGGAAGCAGTCAGCACTTCACTGGCGGTCAGTATACCATCTATTTCCATAACTTCTGTCCTCCTGGTAAAGTCAGGCCTGATCAAGTCGGAAGACGGGATGAGGCTCCTTGGAGGCGTCGCCATGAGCGATGTGCTGGCGTTCATCATTCTAGTATCTTTTCACAGATCCCTGATCACCATACTTATTGTGTCAACATCGCTTGCTGCATTCGTAGTTGCTCTGTACTTCGTTGACAATATCCTCAGGTCAAGGTCAGAACACTTAATCAACAGGCTGGAAGGGTTGATGGACTCTGAAGGGGATGCAGTTATTTTTGCAATAGTGATTCTAATGGGCCTTGCAGTCTCCTACTTTTTCGAGTATATCGGCATTACGTTCGTTATGGGGGCGTTCTTTTCAGGGCTCATAATTCACAAGAACTCTGTGGGAGAAAAGACCTACGGTGTATTGAAGAGAACATTCCAGCGGATTAACTCCAGTTTCTTTATCCCTCTTTTCTTCAGCATATCAGGTGTTGATCTCTCAAGCATAACGCTTTCCATTTTTCCATACATGCTGTTTCTACTGGTCGTCACTGCAGGAATAGGCGGATTCGCCGCTTTCCAGTTTTCCAAGAAGTATATGAAAACGACTTCCCCGTCAATCTCTCTGGGCATTTTCGGAGGCAGAGGAGCAGTTGGGATAATTATCGCTTCAATAGCACTCACTGATGGTTTCATGTCCAACAACAATTATGCAAGTGCGGTTTTTGCAACCATAATTATGGCCATAGCCTTTTCCTTTGTGTTTGAGAGGTCCATGAAGAAACATTCTTCTAATATCAAACAAATGGAAATTTCCTGAAATTTTCTCATTTCAATTATTTTTTATAGTAAGGCTTTCAATAGTTTTGCCTGTGAAGGCAGGGAGTTTTCTGGACTTGAGAGTTCTTCCCGATATCATCAGGAATTATTACGAGTAAAATTTTTCAAAGGCACCTCCGTTTGCACCTAATACAGCTTTTACAGTGAAACAAAATAAGTGCATGACAATAAAATGGCCTTAAAAACAGGGTTAAATAAGCTTCCTTAATTATTTATCTCATTTAATTCTGGGTCCCGCAACAATCAGTTCCAAATTAGTTGTATTTAAGATCATAAGTATTTTATGTACATAGTATATGAATCTAGAAGGAGGAAAGTAACATGGATTATGCTGGCATAGTGATCCCGGTCATAGCGGTGATTGTGGGCCTTTTAATGGGTTACGCTATTAGAAGGGGAGCCTCAACTTTCGGGATTCTGTTGGTTGTGGGTCTGATAATATGGTATGTGAGTTATTATTTCATACCTAGTGTGTCTCCTACAACAATGTACGCTACGGTGTCAGGTTACCTGGCAACTCACGTATCTATTATGGAATCCTATGTAACTTCTATCATACCAATTGGGAGCATCGGTGCTTTATCCCTCGTGGGAATTCTATTCCTGGTTGCTTTAAGCATTGGACTTTGGAAGGGAAAATCAACGAAGAGAGTAAGCTGATGCTGGTCTTTTTATTTTATTATCGCCATTTCATTTTTATTGTTCAAAATGGTTTTATTTGACCTCCTGCTGGATAAGGTGCTTCCACGCTAAAGTTCGAAATGGTTCTTCGCTTGAATAATAAAAAAATAATGAATCCAGGTATTTTAGCTATGTTTTTGCGTTCCTGCAGGTCACAGATTCATTATCTTGGATGAAGTACTAAATTATCAATTTTAACATATAATTATTTGCCAAAATAAAAATCTGTTTGAAATTACCTCGCGGCTGTACAGCAATGCTGCTTTACTACAGATTCAGATGGAATTTTTTATTATAATAGGTGCTCCTTGATAAGCAACGCACACTCTTCTGCGGTTTTCTCCGTACTGTCAACTTCAAGGCTTTCAACGAAAGGAATTTTGTTCGTTATGTTGTTCTTATACAGCAGTTCTTTCATGTAGTCAGGATCCAGGATCTTCCCTTTTCCTTCTCTAGATTTCTCAGAAACTCTTTTCAATAAGGCCTCTTCATTGCACTTCACCCTGACAAACTTAATGTTTCCTCCTTCACTTGTCACCGCTTCTATAAGTTCCCTGATATAATCGTCATCTTCACCGGCCAGGTAAACGAGCGAAGTTATGAGATTCACATTATGGACTGCTGCTTCCTTGCATATATCCAGTCTAAATTTACCTGTCAATCTCTTGAATACCGGTGTTCCAAAAGGGAAAACTTGTAAAGGCGGCCTATTTATCGCATTGTTCTCAAGGAATTTATATCCAGTTATCTTTTGCAATTCTTTGCCTATTGTAAGTTTTCCAGAGGCAAAAGGCCCGTAAAGAAGTATAAGATTCATCTGTCCAATCAAGACGAATAGATCATTTAAGTCTGTCGCATATCTGGTCAGTTGACTAATTTTTCCGTTTCTGGCCCTTATACTGAAGGAAAATTGAAAAGATAAGTAGCTTAAATTGGAACATAGAAAGTTATCGTGGCATTTTTTCATTAGACCTTGGCCCAGTCAAGGATCTATAAGTGATTATTGGCGAAGTGCAATCGTGACAGAAATTATATACGCCGAGGGAGAGATTCGAACTCCCGATCCACAAGGGAACCAGATCTCAAGTCTGGCGCCGTACCGCTGGGCCACCTCGGCTTAGAAAGAAATTATCTCCTGAGCCTTCCGTTTGCTCTTATGGACGGGCGGCTCTTTGAGCTACCTGTTCTTCCTGTCATGAGTCCCCTGCTCTTGTATCCGGCAGAGGTAAGTCCCCTGTAGACTCTCCCGGTGTTCTGGGGCTCTGCAATCCAGGAAATGGTTGGGTCATGGGTAATTTCAGGCTGGTTCTTGTCCACAAGGATTACTTCGTAATACTTGTAGTATCCATCCTCTCCAACATAATATGAGTTAAGAACTTCCATGTTCGGGTACTTGTCAGCAGTTCTTTCTTCGGCAATCCACTGGATGCTCTTCTTGGGGGTAAGTTTGGAAATTCCCTTCCTTCTGGGCCTTCTTCCGCCCATGATGTGCTCCTTGTTTCTGCCTCCGCGCCTGACTTTTGACCTGACAATAACAAATCCTTTTTTGGACTTGTATCCAAGTGCTCTTGCCCTGTCAATTCTTGTAGGGAATTCAACTCTCTCTAGAGCAGGGCCGTTTCTCCATGAGATCATTCTCTGCTTGTGAAGATTGTAAATTTCAGACTTTTTGAGACTTTTCCATGCGTCCCTGACCAATGTGGTGGTGCTCTGTATTTCTGGCATCTAAATCTAACCTCTATCTATCGTGAATGATGCTGTAGACTAACTGTCTATAAATATGTTAGCAGAACGCATGCAATGTTGGTTATTACGGTCTCCGGGAATTACTGGCAACTCTTTTCATATAACATTTGTTCATATGGCGATACATAAATTAGGAGGATTTTAATCTAACAGGGTTGAAAGGGTCAGAGATCAGGAAGAGATATATCGTACTGCAATCGCATAAGTTATCATCTTTACTTCCAGGACTGGAAAAAGATCTTTCACGCATGTTCAGGGCCAGAAGAAAATTTCTTAACGGAACATATGCAATATTCCTCACCAATCAGTTCCAGAAGGATCAGGTCATTTCTTACATAAAAGAGAACTACAGGGAAGTTGAGACCCTTGTTACAAGCGGCACAATTAAGAAATGCAAGAAGTTCATTGAGCTTCACAAAGAATTTACAGGAAAAGAGGTAAAGGAGATTTCAGCGCTTTTTTAGAACGTTGAGTTCCTTATCCGAAAGGTCAAGTTTGCCGGTGAGTTCTTCAAGATTCTTCTTGTCTTTTACTAATCTGGCGAAGAACCATAGATTGTCATTTGTTCTCTTCTTACCACTGTGTGTAAATTTTGAGAATTTTGTCACGAGCGATTTTCGTGCTTCCCTGGTTTCCCTCATTCTTGACATCTTCATAATATAGGAGGGGAATTCGTATTTTACGTAGCTCTGATTCTGGTTTTCCAGCTTTGTGTATATCCCTGCTGCAATTTCCTCAGCAAAGCCCTTGAAAGCGTAGTGCTGTTTTTTTATTACCCTTCCAATGAACCTGTCAGATTGGGAAAGCATGTCATATGCTTCGGACAGGTCCTTGAGGTCAGGTGCCTCTGCAGGAAGGTTCTTGTCAATCCACATTAAGTAATCCTCCGTACTGAAATCCTTATCCATTAGCTCAGACAGTGTCTTTTCGTACCTGTGGTCCTTGAAAGTGGTGTGGATTGTGTTGTAGATATTGGTCTGAATGTCCCTGTAGGTCAGTTCTGTTGAAGTCTCAGGCTCATCCAGGTAACTGAATGCACTCAGCGAATCATTAATGGTGCCCCTGATGTCATCTGAATTTTTCTCCATGATCCTGTCCACGAGATCCTGCGAATATCTTAGGCCTTCAGACGCAGCGATTTCCCTAAGGCGCTGGGAAAGCCTCGCCCTGAACATCTTGTGGTCGCTGTCGCCGCGCCGCTTGTATTGCCTGTATTCCAAAACAACTGAATTGTTGATTATGTCCCTGGCCGCAGATTTTCTCCTGAATGCATAGAAATCATTCATGGTGAGTATTATGGGATTATGTGTCCGGTTAATTATCTTTGAAAGCTCTGTTATGCCTCCCGAATCTCCACCGGTGGTTTTGCTTCTTCCCTCGAAGATATTGTCCGCTTCGTCAATGAGTATAATCTTTGCAAATCCGGCTTCGTTGGTGGTGCCGATGTTCATGAGGTCTCCATACTGGGACGCCATCAGCGCAACCCGCTTCATGGAGTCTGCATTTCTTTCATCAGAAGCGTTCATTTCTATAAGCGGGACTCCTGCCTCTCTGGCTAATACCGCTGCAGTTGTTGTCTTCCCGGAACCTGGCGGCCCGTAAAGAATGAGCGCCCTCTTCACTGGAGTTCCCTCTTTCCACAGGTTAATCCAGTTTCTGATATCCTGGAGTATCTTCTGGCTAACTATGAGATCCGAAGTGGTCTTTGGCCTGTATTTCTCAATAATAGCAGTCATGTCATGATACTTTTAACCCGGAAGGTACCTCCCTGTCTGTTGTCAGCAAAGAAAGCAGGTCATCCTTCTCCACAGCGAGAAGCATTCCCTGGCTTTCCAGCCCCATGAATTTTGCCTTTTTAAGGTTGTTAACAATGACAATGGTCTTACCTACAAGGTCTGACGGCTCATAATACTCTGAAATGCTGGAGACTATCTGCTTTTCCACTCCGTCTACGTCGACAAGTATTCTTAACAGGCTTCTCGATTTTTCCACCTTTTCGCAGTGTGTAACCTTAACGGCCCTGAGGTCAAGTTTTCTCACTTCATCTATGCTTATTTCATCAGTTCCAGACATCTATTCCGCACCTAAGATTTCATGAACTCTT
>JAKAUW010000090.1 GCA_021817455.1 Thermoplasmata archaeon
CTTCATTAGTTTCTTCCTGACCTCTTTTGGGTTATCTTCTAGGTATATTCCACTGTTCATATCTGAGGAAGACATTTTTCCGCTCCCTTTAAGCGAGGGAATGAACTTTGAGATTATTGAGGATGGTTTTTCATAGCCTAGCTTTGGTATAACGTCCCTTGCCACTTTGAAGTGTGGGTCCTGGTCTATTGCATATGGTATAAGGCATCTTACAGTCTTTCCTGAAAGTGCGGATATCAGAAAGGCAGGAACAGCCTGCATGCTGGTGAAGAAAAATTTGCCTATGCTGTCGCTGTCTGTAAAGCCAAAAACGGCCTTAGCAGTTGAAGCAGTAATATGCCTGGAAACACGGACAGCCTGGTTATAGAGAATCCCAGACTGTTCCGTATCAACTATAATGTGGGTTTTGTCAGGCTTGAATCCTAAGCTGAGAATGTCGAGGATGTTATTCCTCGTTAACTTTCCTATCTCTTGCTCAGATATGTCTCTGAAGAGATATTTTTCATCATCCGTAATCTGGATCAGGAGATCGACATTGAATTTTTCCTGAAGCCACTTGGTGAACATGAATGGAAGGAGATGTCCAAGGTGCATGTTCCCGGAGGGCCCTCTTCCAGTGTAAAGGTAGAATGGTTGGCCCTTCCTGTAATTCTGAAGGATTATGTCAAGGTCCCTGTGGGCAAAGAAGATTCCATAGTGTAGGAATGGGTGAATTTCTCCAGTTAAATCCTTAATCTCCCTGAGAATGCTGTCATCTATGAGCTTGGCGCCAAATTGGTTGGCGATCCTATTGTAATCTGTTTCCTGTAGTTCACCGGAAACTTCCCATGGCGTAACTTCTGCCTTGTCTGTCAATATGTTTTCTCCGTTTCCCTTTATTGTGGTGTTTTCATGAAGAGGTCCTTCTCCATGATGCTCCTTAACCTTGAAAGCTCACTCGGCTTGAATATTCCATATTCTGTGATAAAAGCTGTAACATATCTTGCTGGTGTGACATCAAATGCTGGATTCCGTGCGTGGCTCGATTCCGGGCCAAGATTTTTTCCATTAACCACCAGAACTTCGTCTTCGCCCCTTTCCTCAATTGGTATGTCATCGCCTGATGCTATGCTGAAATCAAAGGTACTTCCTGGTGCGGCCACATAGAATGGGATTCCATTTTCCTTTGCCACGACAGCCTTTTCGTATGTGCCTATCTTGTTGGCAAAATCCCCGTTAGCTGTTATCCTGTCAGCTCCGACAATACACAGATCGACTTCCTTTTTCCTCATGAAGTGACCTGCGGCATTGTCCGCGATTATGGCGTGTTCTATGCCTTCCTGGCCAAGTTCCCATGCGGTCAATTTAGCCCCCTGCAGTCTAGGCCGTGTTTCATCAACAAAGACAAAGATATTTTTACCTTCTGCTTTGGCAAATCTCATGGGTGCGAGCGCAGTTCCCCAGTCTACCACTGCCAGTGCCCCTGCATTGCAGTGGGTAAGGATCCTGGCATTGTTACCGATGAGGCTGTTTCCATATTCTCCAATTTTCTTGCTTCTTCCGCTTATCTCGTTGGAGTAACGGTTGGCAGCACTCATTTCGAAGTGGTTTGCCTTCATGAATGCAATTGCCTTGAACAGATCGAAGGCGGTGGGCCTTGTCTTGCTAAATTTCTCCACAACTTCCGGCATATTCTCGCCTTTGATCTTTGACATGGCTAGGCCATATGCGGCGGTGACTCCTATGGCGGGAGCCCCCCTGACCACCATGTCTTTGATTGCATAGGCGATATCATCGGAATTAGAAGCCTCAAAAACTTCTATTTTTTCAGGAAGTCTTCTCTGATCTATAAGCTTGACCTTGCCATCCTCGTACCAAACTGCAAAGAGATGCCTTACTTCACCGTCTATGTTCACTTTCATTGAAAGGTTATACGCTCAATAAATATATGAATTACCGGTTATCCACAGGCAATATGGTACTTTCCCTCAACGCCATAAGGTCCGGTATCCCTTTTAGATCCACAAAGGGCGGGTTCACATAGTTGTGAGGTTCCTGTTCGTTCAGAATGAATCTTCTGAAAAGGTAGTTGTGAATTGTTGGGACCTCATAATTGGAAACGAGTTCAACAAGCTTCTTGGTCTTGGCCTTTGTTTTCTCAATGTCTCCCTTGTTCTTGGCAAGCAGGAGTGTGTTAAGGGCAAAATTTGCAGTGGAACAGACACCGCCTGCTGCCCCTTGTAAAATGGATTCGTGTATGTACGCATCTTTGCCCTGGTAAACCTTGAGCCCTTTAATTTTCAGGAATTTTGCAAAATCATCCATGTCATTCCCGCTGTCTTTCATACCAACCACCTGTGGATGCCTTTCTTTGAGTCTTTCCACAAGGTCAGGGTTTAATCTGAAACCACTGAGCGAAGGGTTGTTATAAATGTACATGTCTGCATCGAGCGCAGGAATTATCCTGTCAAAAAAGTTCTCAACAGAAGATTCACTGTATTTGTGGTAATAAGGGTTTATGGATACCAGGTTCGTGTATCCAAGATCTATGGCTTTTTTGCCCATTTCTATGGTTTCATCAACGTTGTTCCTGCATATTCCTGCAAAAAGCTTCATGCCTGCAGACTCCTCTATGACATCCTCGAGGAGTTCGGCATGTTTCTCCCGTGAAAGGGAAGCGAAACCTCCTGTGGATCCTCCAGGAAAAAGACCGTCATAATGATTCTCGCTGGCATACTCAATGAAACCCAAAAGGACCTTGTAATCTATTTCTTCCCCCCGGAAAGGTGTTATCATGGGTATAATGATCTCTGGCACAAGTTCCCAATGTCAATCCAGATAAATAAATGGTGACTTATTTCTCTATAACACGCTAATGATTTTAATTTCTATCTAATAAAATAAACAAATACTTATATGAACAAACCGTCTTCCACCGCCATGATAGAAATCAGGGATCTGACCAAGGTTTATGGACGGACCCAAACCCCGGCCGTCAAGGGGCTCAACCTTGAAATCAGTGACGGGGAGATACTTGGTTTTGCGGGTCTGAATGGTGCTGGAAAGTCCACCACAATCAGGCTTGTTTCAGGTATTATATTTCCCTCTGGTGGCCATGTGACTGTTGATCAAAGAGATATAGTGAAGGAGAAGATTGAAGCATCCAAGAACATTGGATGGGTCCCGGAACTTCCCAACTTCGAACCAAATGCAAAATCAATTCCTTTGCTCAAATATTATGCTGGCTTCTATGGAATGAAGGGCAGAGAGCTCGAAGACCGGATTGAAGGGCTGCTGAAGCGCTTCAATATCTGGGAGGCAAGGAATAAGAAATTAAAGGAATACTCACAGGGAATGAAAAAGAGATTCTCCATAGCCGCTGCATTGATCGGTGAACCCCAGAATTTCCTGTTTGACGAGACGCTCAATGGTCTCGATCCTGAAGGCGTCAGAAACATGAGGGACTTCATGCTGCAGCTCAAGAAAGAAGGAAAAGCAGTGTTCCTATCGTCACATATACTTTCTGAACTGGAAAATGTAGCTGACAGGATTGCCATAATCAAAAAAGGCGAATTGATAAGAGTTGTTGAGAGGAGCGAACTCTCCAATCTAGGGTCAACTGCTGTCAAAGTAAGAATCAATAACATGGACAATGGGGCAGTGGCCATTCTTGAGAAATACGGCAGGGTAGAGACAGTAGGGGATAGCTTGATGGTAAGGGACCTGAAAATAAACTCTGCTGAAGCCTCCAGAATAAACAAAGAACTTGCAAAGAGCGACTATGATGTATCTTTTTTCGAGATTTCAGGAGAGGATCTTGAGGACTACTTCATTGGATTGGTAGGTGAGAACAGATGAGGGATTTCATATATGATTTCAAGCGGACATTTACAGGAAAATTCACAATCGTTATGATGATACTTATCATTCTGGCTTCTGTTGGAATAACTTACGCTGGAGTGGCAATATCTTCATCAAGCAGCAATTCCGGCGGGTCACCTTCATCCATTGCCTATGTTCTTCCTGAAATTTACCAGTCAAACAGCGGATTCAATTTCACAGACTACGTTGTAAACGGTTATGGGCAACCTGTTTCCGGCCTTGCAATTAATTCCAATGCGACTATGTACAGTGAGCCGACTGTAATTGGCGGCAAAGTCTACCTCAATGGCACAACAAATTCCCAGGGTTTCGTATACTTCCGCATGAATGGAAATGCGACCGCCAATGAGCTTGTGTACAATTATTCCAGCAGTTTCAGCAATGGTATAAGCAGCTCTGCAGGTGAGGCTTTTTTATTGAATTCTAGCAAGGGTTTCTCATTTTATCCTAATGCATATGGTGCTTCAAGTCTCAGCTATTTGAAGAATACAACCGATGTCCTTTATTACTTGAGAGTTGCAACTCCATCAAACCAGGCCCTTTCAAGTGAAATGGTATATTTTGCTGCGCCCAATGGAACTGCCATACCTGCACTTAGCGTCTACTACAACATAAGCAGCGGCACGTCTTCCAGTTTACCGTCATCAACAAATGGGATGACGTTTTACAGTAGTCTTTCTGGTTCAAACCATTATCTCTTTACCATCCCATTAAACAAGACTGCAGATAGGCAGAACATACAGGTGGTTTTTACTAATTCCAGTGGAGACATTTTGGGCGGAAACAGCTATATCCTATACAAGTTCGTGTCCCCTGCTGCTACCCTTCAGACTCTTCTGCAATTTCCCTACGAATTCCTGATACCAATAGTCGGGATTTTCTCAGCTTACTTTTACTACGGCAAGGACAGAACTTCAGGGGTATTAGAATCTGTAATAACAAGGCCTGTCACAAAAGGCAGACTCTTTGCCTCGAGATTTGTGGGGACAGCTGCAACTTTCTTTGTTGCTATTCTCATAGCAATACTCCTTGCTGATCTTTTGCTGCTCCATTATACAGGTTCTCTCATGGGTTGGAATTCCTTCATTGGCATGGTTTTGGGGTACACAATTGAGGCCATTGCTTTCTCTGGGGTAATGTACATAATCTCGCAATTTGTGAAATCTCAGGGTGCACTTCTGGGAATAGGCATCGGAATATTCTTCCTCCTGGTATTTGTGTGGGGCATAATTGTTGACGTTCTCCTTCTGTATCTGCATGTGAACACCGCAACCATTGCTGGATACAGTATGAGCATCAAACTAAGTGCCATAAGTCCAACATTTTTCCCTACTCTGATAAATTCCTACATAACTGGAGTTTATCCGCCGACCTTTGGAATCAGAACGGGATTGAATCTAGCCTCCGCAGCTTCCCTTGGAATTACTCTGGATGCAGTGGTGGCAATTGGTGCCATTTGGATCATAGTCCCATCATTGATCTCTTTCTTCCTTGCAAGGTCAAGGGACTAAAATCCATTTTTTAATTTCTATTATTTACATTGGTTATCTGCAAATCAGTGTGTGGCATCGATCGTTATTCTTCCTCTTCAATTCACTCCACAGTGACTCTGATATGCTTTGGATGCTTCCTTTCCGCGAAACATCTTCGTGAAAGTGAG
>JAKAUW010000039.1 GCA_021817455.1 Thermoplasmata archaeon
TTTTATCCCAAGCCTCTGGGCAACCATTCTGTGGATCTCGTAATCGCTCTTGGAGTCCCCAATGGGCTCTATGGCCCTCTCCTGGAAAAACATGCCCAGTATGTCGCTTCTCTGGACTGCAATTATGTCTTCGTGCTCAAATATGGTCTGGGCTGGCAATATGATATCGGAGAACAGTACGTCATTCTCCATCCAAGGGTGAATGCTGACAACAAAATCGATGTTTGGGCTCCTCAGTGCATCGATCCACTTCCTGCCATATGTCCAGCTGACGGGCTGGTTTCCATTCTCGTTCCAGATCATCCTGATACCCGGATGTTTCTCGTCAGGAGGGAAGTGGTATTTTACGAACTGGTCATCAGAGTTTGCAAGTGCTGCTGAAGAGCCCTGCCAGTGGATAGGCGGCTTAAGGATGGCATCATCAACCAGTGTCCTGGGTATGAAAACAGGGGATTTTGCTTCCTTCCCTATTGCATACTCAATCAGGGGATTGAGCGGTATTCCATCCCTGTCAACCTCGGGAAACCTTGGAACCTGGGCAAGCCATTTCTTGTAGAAGGATGGGGCGCCAGTTCTAAGGAACTGCCTCCCTGGTTTCCCAATCCCCTGCATTGCAAGCAGGTATGCCTCATGCCTCGCTGCCATGTGTGACAAGGTGCCCCTGACTTTTGGGCCGCCAAAGTAAACAGAAAGTGAAGTCCTCTTCCTTGCCCATTCCCTTGCCAGTGCTTTTATTGTATGAACAGGCAGGCCGGTGATGGATGTTGCCCACTCCGGTGTCTTGGGAATTCCGTCATCCTCGCCCTTTACATGTTTCTCAAACTGATCAAACCCTATGGTGTGGGTGTCCACATAATCCCTGTCATAGAGATTTTCTGATATCCAAACATATGCAATTGAGAGGTAAAGCGCCGAATCCGTGTTTGGCTTTATGGGAATCCATTTGTCCGCATAAACGGCAGCAGCATAGTTAAGGTCAGGCGATACTGCCACTATCTTGATGCCGGCGTCCTTCAGCCACCTGGCCATGATGGTGGAGATTGAGCCTGACATTCCGAAGCCAGTGGATTCCGGGTCATTGCCGGAGAAAATGACCATTTCAGTGTTTTCAAGCACGTCATCCCAGACCTCGTCCTGATACGGCTCACCCAGTGATTCTTCGAATCCCCAGACATGCTTGGCTCCCCAGTAATAACCTTCCCAGCTGTCAGGATTCCTGATCTGCTGGGTCCACCAGCCCCAACCAAGTTCGTCATGGATTTTATCGAACAGATAATGCCCCCAGAAGTGGAGCGATTGCATGTAGCCGCTCTGGCCATGACCATCAGCCTGTACAAGAACAGGCTCCATATTTCCATATTTTTCATGAACCCTCTTGAGTTGCTGGACGATTATGTCCAGGGCTTCATCCCATGTTATTCTGGCATAATCGCTTATTCCCCTCCTTTCAGTGTTTGGGGCCTCTGGTTTCCAGTCTTTTCTGAGAAGGGGATATCTTAGCCTGTCATCGGTATCTATTCTTCTTTTCCAGGCGTATGCCAGCGGCATCTGCACATCTTTCCTGGGGCGTTTGAACTCCCCTCTGGAAGTTTTGATAGTGTATAGCTTGACCTCATCTGGTATGTAGAAAGGAAGGCAGCGGACAATCCTGTTGTCCTTCACAACACATTTAAGCGGAAAATTGGATCTGGCAAGCCCGCTTCCGGGATGCGCTATATAAACAATCTTCTCTCCGGAACCATTCTGCATGCATTTTCATAAGTCAGACATATTTACCCTTTTGCTCTCATATTTGAAAAGGTTTGTCTCATTGGCCCTTCGTAGAATCAAGAATTGTTGTATTGTTGGAAAATTGTTGAATAAATGTAAATGTTGATGGGCTGCTTCATAAAAATTAGAACTTGGGAAAGAAAAAGAAATGGGTGGTGGCTTGCCATTACTTGGCCAGAATGTCGATCTTCTTCCTCTTCTTCTCCAGTTCCTCTCCGATCTTGAAGTGTTCCCTCTTGATCACCATGTCGGCATATCTCTGGTATTCCGGGGTCCACTTCTCGAGATCATATCCGTACCATGGCATCTTGAGATTCAGCGATGGCAGGCCAAGTTCTTCCCAGATTTTCTGTGCCTTCTCCATGTATTCCCTCTTTGGAAGGGATGTTGGAGGATAGTCCGTCTTTCTTGTGGCATCAATCAGAATGGCTGAAGCTTCTCTGTAACCGCTGTTTTCATCCTTCTGCCCTGCCACAAACACAGACGGGTCAAGATGGGCTGTTTTTCCTCTAATGAACTGTATATCCCTGTGGGGCTGCATCCTGAAGCTGAGTGCCCAGTTCACAGAGTCGGGGTCAAATGGATCAATATCGTCATCAACTGCCACAAAGACCTTGCCAATATCGGCTGCGTATCCCGAAGCGCATACCAGTGACCTCATTGCATCAGTAGGAGCATCCTTTTTGATCTGGATTACACAGTACTGCCAGCTTCCGCTTGATTCAAGGAATGCCACTTTCTTTACATTCGGCAATCCACAGTCATTCCTGAGAAACTTTGTAAATGCGCTTCCATATGCTACCTGCCTAAGCTTGCTGCTCTCACTCGGAGGCATCTGGCTGATAATTGTCTGGAAAATTGGCTTGTCCTCCCTGTGCGTAACTGCAGTAATTTCCATGACCGGGCACCACTGGCTTTCAACATCTGCAGCAACATATCCTGTGTATTCGCCGAATGGAGTCTGCGGTTCGAAATCACTTACCGATACTTTGCCTTCAATGACATATTCCGCAGTGGCCGGCACATAGAGATCAACCGTCTTGCATTTCACTACCTCAATCGGTTCACCTGCAATGCCTCCGGCAACTGAAAGTTCGTCCATTCCGTATGGGACCTTGGCAGCGGCTGTGAACTGCAGGTACGGCGGACCTCCGATTACAATGGCTGCATCCAGGGTCTTGCCCTTAGCTGCAGCCTTCCTGAGGTGCATGAATCCATGGCTTCCGCGGTGGACTTCCCAGAGGATCTTCCTTGGCCCGAATACCTGTCCTGAATATGTTCCAGCGTTCTGGATGCCGGTTTCAATGTCCTTGGTCACAAATGCAGTAGTAGTTCTGACCTGGCAACTGTATCCAGGTATCTCAACAGGGAACGGAATTTCATTGAGCCCATGGGACTCCAGGTCCTTTCCTGTTATTACAACTTCCTGGCACTTCCCCTCTTTCACCACCTTAGGGTCAATAGGGCGCTCTATTGCCTTAGTGAACCTCTCAGGAACCTCATCCGGGCCGCATTCCATTCCTGCGGCATATACGTCAATGGAGCTGGCAAGGACTCCGGTTGTGACACCTGCATCATAATGCTTGCCTGTTGAATCATAAACATTGGTGAAAAAGAATCCCTTTCTCTCCTTTTCGGGAAGGCCCTTATACTGGAGCCTTACCAGGGGCATAAGCTCAGTCTCCAGCTGGATCTTCCTGTCAACCGTTGTTAGAAGGTTCCTTTTCTCGAGTTCGCTGAGGTACTCTCTTAAGTCATGATAAACCATAAAAACCCATCCTAACCAGTTTAAAAATATTGTGAATAAAAAGAGAGGTTAGGAATAGATATTTGTGTAATTCCCGCACAATTTTTAGGCAAAAAAACATTTTTTGATATGTTTTATGAAATAATTATAGAATCATGCTTTAATACCACCGATTTTCAGGCCCATTGTGCATTTTTGGGAATCCTACTGCGCTGATAAATAGAACCAGCCACTCCACTCAGGAAATTTTAGCCTTTCTGAGCTTTGGCTGTTGAAAAAAAATTGCGTAAAAACCGTAATCACTTCTGCCTGTACCTGACCTCAAATGTAGTGCATCCTTCATTGGTAACCCAAGGGCCATGGGGCATTCCTGGCGGCCTGCAGGCATACATCCCCTTGGAAAATGTCTGGTTCAGCCTGAGGTCCTTTATCGAACCTTCCAGGATGTATACTTCCTCCCAGAAATCATGCTTGAGTATGCCATTGGGCGAAGTGTCAGTCCCAGGTTCAAACCTCAGGAGCCTGGTTACTGTCCCATTCTCCTCATCCCTCACTAAGATGCGCTCCTTAAGGGTGGGAACCTTGCCCTCGCACTGGGTCCACTCCACTGATTCACCATCATAGAATTCAAGTTCCTTCTTTGCCATTTATTATACCTCCCTATATCTCCACAGATGTATTGAGCCCATATTCCCCAAGGAAATCATCAACTGATTCCAGGGCCTCCTCGTAACCAAAATTCCTGAACGAATAGTTTTTTGCAACAAATGGTGCGCCGGCATAGAACATCTCATACTGGTGGTGCCTTCCAGCAAATTCAGACCCGATTACGTCCCATGCAAGCTTGAATAGCTTGATCCTGTCCTCAGAACTGACGCCGGGAGAGCGGATGTATTCGTCCATGTCTTTCCTTGTCTCCGGATTGGTGAGTTCAAGGTAACTGGATGGGACCTGAAGAACACCTGCCCCAACGAGATCGCGCAGGATGTGGAGCACACGCGGATACAATTCAGCCTGCAGGCCCATTGCACCATACAGGAACCTTGGATTGGGAGTCTCAACTCCGCTGTCCCTGTGTATGCTTGTAGCTTCAGAAGCCTCCACCATTCCCTCAACTATGGATGAAAGTGATGCCAGTTCCCCCAGCTTTTCCACAACAGATGGTATCTTATCCGTACCATTTGTTGCAGTAACTTTCCTTGCCAACCCAACAAGGAACTTCACCTTGGCACTGAGGCGGATCTGCGCCTGGTTGTTTCCAAGCACATGGGCATACGTCTGGAAAAACTGGGCCTGAAGGCCTTTGATGTCCCTGTAGACAAATATATTCTCCCAAGGGACAAAGACATCATCAAACACAAGGAAAGAATCTGACTCGTCGAACCTGGTTGACATTGGATAATCATAGACGCTGGTCTTGTCCACTGAGTAAGGCCTGCGCAGATACATCTTCAGCCCCTTCGTGTCTACAGGCAGGAAGAATGAAAGCGCATAATCCTCATCCCCTTCCTTCAACGGTGTGATGCAGCTTATGAAAACATAATCTGAGACCGCAGTGCCCGTCGCAAGCATCTGAGAACCCCTCACTATGATGCCCCCTTCTCTTTCCTCAAGCACGCCAACCTGAGAATATTTGTTCTCCTGGCCCTGGGCTGTCTTGCTCCTATCACTCTGAGGCGGGATTATCGCATAAGTAACATAAAGGTCTTCCGAAACCACTTTTTTGTAAAATGCCTCAACATTCCTGTCAAATCTTCTTCCTTCACGGGCAAATATTTTAGCGTTACTGGCAAATCCGGCAAGGAAAGCGCCTACGTGGTCAGGGCTCCTCCCAACGAAGCCACGGGAAAGCATGGCCCACTTGTAGATTGCAGCGTGCCTTTCCTTCAATTGTTCCCTGTTCTTGGGGATCATGAAAACTTTGTTGCCCTTTCCTCCCCATGGAGTATCATACTGCATACCATTCTTCGGTTCACCTGAGTAATCG
>JAKAUW010000029.1 GCA_021817455.1 Thermoplasmata archaeon
TCAGTAATTTCATACCTAATGCTGCTTTCACCAATCTTTGCTGACTTCACTAGTTCACGCTTTATGAGTTCCTCCATTATCTCCTTTGCAGATTTGTAGTTCAGGTTGCATTTGTAGATTAACTGTGTTATGCTTGCAGCTTCCAGAGAATACACTGTCTCCAGGATTTCCTGTGTGATTTTGGTCCGGTCACGGTTATGTCTCTTGGAGTGTTTGCTCGACTGTACATACGTTTGATCTCTTTCCATGTTCAGGATATTGTTTGTAAGACTTTTTCCAATATTGTAACTTGCGTTGGAGGTGTTTCCATTGAAGGCCTTTATTACCGTGAAATTGCATATGTCAGAGAGGTTTCTCTCCTTTGGCTCAAGGTCGGATGAAACGAGAATAATTCCAGAAGTAGCATCAATGTCAGCCGCCTTTACCCTGTGAATAAGTATCTTTTCATATTTGTTATCCGCATATTCCTTTAAATCCAGCACTGGAAGGATCTTGCCTGTCTTGATTGACTGTAATGCATAGTCAAAAGAATGCGTTGTGTTTGACTTCCCTTTCATGCTGAAATTGCGTGTGAGTTTCCATTCGATGAGGTCTAACCTCATTGTGCTTGAAATTGTTCTTAACAGCTCCCCATCACTGCTGCTCTGCTCAGCCCTTTCAAGCCATGTGCTCGTCAAAGTCATCTTACTCCTTTATAAATTGCCCTTTTTGAGGACATACTAAAAACCTTTAGACAGGATATAAGTCTTTCATCTAATCTCAAATTCAATAAATATTGACAGTATAAAGAAGAAAAATTGTATAATATGTAAGGAATTGACATCAATTAGACGCGTCTTTAAATTGGGGAAAGTTAGCTATTAATCCATATATACGATGTTACGAATTTAAATATGTGAACTTTACCTTGAGTCGGTTAAATGGGGCTTGCTTAATTAACGCTCTGACCTTTCAGAATTTCGCCGTGGGTTAATTTTATTGAGAGCCCATATGTATCTTATGTCTAGATTATTGCAATATAAACCATCGCAGAGTTGCACATGAGTAAAATGGCATGCCATGGATAAAGTCACTCCAGAATGGCACACAGGGCTCTGTAAGAATTATTCCATAATACATCATCTGCATGTTCCCCGAGTTTTGTTTCAAGAGTGTGCAAATCCCGAATGGTATGCAGGCCTTTGAGCGTCGATGGTATCCCAAGGAAATCGGTGCCTATTGCAGGGTATTCCCAACCAAAACTTTCGCCTATGTACTTTATTGATTCGGTGAGGTTGTCGATGTTTGAATTTTCCCCAAGTGTCGATGGGATGGAAGTAAGCCCGATAATCCCTCTGTTCTTAACAACAGCCTCTATTGCCTCGTCGCTTATGTTTCTGAAGATCTTATGGTATGCCTTCGGATTGGTATGGGAAACGACCACCGGTTGCTTAGATATGTTGGCGGAGTCAATAATTGTCTGATCGCTTGCGTGTCCAAGGTCTATTGCAATGTTAAGGTCATTGCATAGTTTCACCAGATCCTCCCCGGACCCTGTTAGGCCATAATCTTTCTTGGATGTGCAGGAAGCTGCAAATTTTGTCTCATGGTTCCAGACAAGGCCGATTGACCTGAGGCCATTCTCCCTGAGAAATCTTACGTCCTCCTCGCCAGAGATCGTGTCGGTGCCTTCCATTGCCATAAGGAACTTTATGCCTTTGCCAGCTAAATCAGACTTATTCCTTATTAGCTTCACGTATCCGTTCCTCTCAAGCCATTGGTAAAACTTTACCTGCCTCAGTAGACTGTTGTGATCGGGGTAGTAATCTGATGAATCTGACCTGTATCCCTTTTCATTGGAATCCATTGCCCATCTTTTGGTGAGTGGAAAAACTACTGAAAAAATTATGACCTCCTCGAACTCGGAGAGTGCTTTAATGCTGGATTCGGAAGTCCCGCTTATCACATCATGCTGTGCTGATGTTATTCCAAAGTCCTCGTGCAGATCTATGAATCTATTCACCATCATCAGTTGAGTGGGGAGAAATAGAGAAATCTTTTGCAAAGAATGAAAAATTTAACCATCCTATTAAGATATTGGAGCTAATGTGGCACCACTTCAACTATGAGAGAGCTGCTGAAATGCGGAGTAAATACATACCCATAGAGAAAGTCCTTTCAATTCTGGATTTGACCGCTACTGATGTAATAATGGATGTTGGAGGAGGAGATGGATTCTATTCTAACCTGTTCAGTGAAAAATGCTCAAAAGTCTATTATGTGGATGCGTCCAACTCCGCCGTTGACATGGTAAAAGATAAACTTTCCGGTAAAAAAGGCAAAGTTGAAATCATTCAGGATGACATTTGCACAATGAAGCTTCCAAAAGAATTGACAAAGGTCTTCTTTTCCAACAGTTTTCACGATTTAGGGTGCAGGGAGACTCTCATTGACAGAATAGTCGGGAATTCCTCTGGAACCGTCAAGTTTATTCTCATTGAATTCAAGAAGGATGCCACAATAGGTCCACCGGAATCAGTGAAAATCCACCCTGATGAACTTGATTCGTTGTTCAAAAGGCATGGCTATGTTCTTGAAAGACGGGAGTTTCTGGCGGAACATTACGTCTCATCCTATGGGAGATGAACTTTACTTCAGTTCCATTCTCATAAGGATCAAGGGTTAAATAGAGGCCAGTACCTGTTTAAACGGTGATATTCTGGATAAGGAAGACTTGATCATTGAAGAGCTAACCAAAATCAGGAAACTGCTGGAGCCGGGACCAACTCCTCCGCCGCCAAAGGGTTTTAGAGCAGAATTTAGGGATTTCCTGTCAAAGTACAAGGTAATGGGAATGGCTGTGGCATTTATCTTCGGCATTTATCTGGGCGGGCTGGTTCAGGCGCTGGTCAACGACCTCATTATGCCCATTGTGCAGATTGCCATGCCAAAAACCAACTGGCAGACAATTGCAGTTGGCCCTTTCCAGATTGGAGCCTTCGCTGGCGCGCTCCTGACGTTCATTATAATCGCACTTGTGATCTTCATGATGGTGAAGCTCACTTCCAAGGTTAATATACAGTAAGGTAGTGATGAAAGCTCAAACTTCCATTTACACCACTATTTTTTAAAAAAAATTGACCACTCAATCTCCAACAAAGATAATCCGGCTTCCGCCATATTCAATATTGAAGGTTTCCTGCTTGAGTTCCGGCAGAGCCTTTATGATGTCTTCATGCTTTTCATGACTTGCAAACAACAGGAGAAATCCACCGCCCCCAGCCCCTATCATCTTTCCGCCCAAGGCCCCGTTTGAGAGGGCTTTCTCGTACCAGGAGTCTATGTTCCTGTCCGTTATCCCTTCTGCAAGCTGTCTTTTCTGCTCCCAGTTTTTATGAAGAAGCCTTCCAATTTCACCGGTATTCCCATTGCACATTGCATCAAACATCTCGAAAGCCATTCCTTTCATCAGATGATAACTTTCGAGTTTGTTGGAGACGCTGTTTGCCTGAACTTTGTGTATCTCAGTGGAGCTCCGTTCCCTTCCAGTGTACATGAGAAGCAGGTTTGACTGAAGCTTTCCACGCATATCCTCGTTCATTATTACTGGTTTGATCGAGACCCTTTCATCCCGGTGGAATTCCATGAATTGGATACCTCCGTATGCAGCCATGTACTGATCCTGTTTCCCGCCAGGTTCCCCAAGTATTTCCCGCTCGATTTTAACTGCCTCTTCGGCAAGCTGCAGAGGAGAAGCATGCTCTCCTTTGTAGGCGTGAAGCGCATTGAGCAAACCCACAAGGAATGTGCTGCTGGAACCTAATCCGGTCCCTCTGGATGGGATATCAGAAATGCTTACTATTTCAACGCCACCGTCAATGCCCAGAAGCCTAAGTGCCTCCCTTACTGTGGGATGTTTTATCTCGTCCACAGTGTCAACGATCTCTGTCACTGAATAGCTGACACGAATCTTGGAATCGAACTTCTTGTTTACCGCCACGTAGATGTACTTGTTAATGGATGCAGAAACCACGGCTCCAGGCCCGTATTCCCTGTAGTAAGAAGGAATATCTGTGCCACCTCCGACGAATGTAATGCGCAGGGGAGTTCTGGACATTATCATCCTTGTTTTCGTCATATCACCTGTAGTAGTCGTTAATCAGTTTCAGGCCCCTGTCTAGATCGACCTGTGCCTTGAACCCTAGCACCTTTTCAGCTTTGGAAGTGTCGGCGAGAGTCTCCATAACGTAGTTTTTAACAGGCATTTCAATGTACTGCGGCTTAATGCTAGTCCCCAGCAGCCTGTTTAGTTTTTCCACAAGCTGGTTCAGGCTGTAGTTCTTTCCCGACCCGACGTTGAAAACATCAAAGCCCTTATGTTCTGAAGCTTTAAGCAGGCATTCCACAACATCTGTCGCAAAGATGAAATCCCTTCTCTGCTCGCCGTCTCCATAAATAACCGGTGGCTTCCCGCCTTTCATGTCCCAGAGGAACTGTGTGGCAAGGTTTGCGAATCCTCCCTTCGCCTTCTCATGGTAACCGTATACAGAGAAAAATCTCATTGCAGACACATTAACACCGAAGAGGCGGTTGTAAAGCTCACTTAACCTCTCAGACCCAATTCTTCCCTCAGTGTAGAAGTCAGTTACGCCGGGAATAATATCCTCCCTGTGAGGAGGTTCCACGCCATTGTAAATGGATGAAGTTGATGAGAATACGACATTTGACCCCCTCTCCTTGGCATATTCCAGGACGCTGGTCATTCCCGATATGACTTCGGAAACCAGCTGAGGGTTCTGCCTGTACATGGGAGAAGCAGAATAGAAACCCAGGTGGAATACCACATCAGCTTCAAAATCAACTTTGTTGATGTCCTTCACATCGCTGTTAAGGACTTTTAAATTATCAGATTCAAATTCCCTCAGGTTTTCGTTGGTTCCGGTGTGAAGATTGTCAATGACCAGAACCTCGTTATCGGATACAAGCCTGGCAACGAGATTTGTGCCTATAAAACCTGCTCCACCTGTAACGATTACTCTTTTATCTTTCATTCTGCACAGTTAATGTATGACAGATTATAAAGTTCTTCAGTTTGCAGAATGGTTTTGAGCGCGTTCTCTGCCATGACTGGAACAAATTATAATACTAATTTGAAGATGCCAATCGGATATACGATGTTCAAGCCCGTTGAAAAAGACGTTTACACATGGTCCGTACCTGATGCAGAATTTGGTGAGATGATGAATGGCCATCTTTTCATTCAGGACGATGGCTATGCCCTGATTGATCCACCGCTTATGCCTGACCTCCTTAACAACCTGGGTGTATTTGGCAAGTGTAAAGCCATTATACTCCTGAGCGGATCGCACAAGAGAGGGAGCGTCATGGCATCAGGGATGCTTGACGCACCGCTTTATGTGCCTGAATTTGCCGCAGTCAACTTCAATTTGCCGAATGCCAAACCTTACAAAAATGGAGATAATATTTTAGGAGAGTTGCATGCTATAGAAATTAAGTCTGAA
>JAKAUW010000043.1 GCA_021817455.1 Thermoplasmata archaeon
AGCCAGTTCCGAAAGATGCCGAATGATAATTGTTGTTTGGCATTATTTAGACTGATTTTCAGCCGATAGCTCCGAATGACCTTATCACTAGATAATTAACAACAAACAGAAATTCCCGTTTATCCGTATTCTCAGGTTTTAGAGTTACCGGCAACGCATAGTTCACCAACAAAAGACAGGTAGCAACAAACGGAATCTGGATAAACGGCATTGTTAATTAGCTATACAAGAAAAGGTTGAGAATAGCCTTTGGCCAGTGGCTTCTAAACTTTAAACACTATACCAATTCTCAGTGATTCCTTTCAGTCATATATGAAAAGTCAATTATTCAGATTCAATTAATATGGGAAAATAGAGGATTACGTTAGTACTAATAGCAAATATAACGTACTTTTTACTTCATTTATAGTAGAATCCCATATTTGCCGATGCATCGATATAACCTGAAGGCACTTCACACAATGTCAAAAGGTACTCAAAATTCCTATTTTCTCAAACAAATGATAACTATAACCCATAAAGGCATCTTCAGAAATATGCCTTTTCACTCTTATAGAATGTTGTATGTGCAACTAATATGGAAGTTAAAGACCCTGTTAAATCCTTGGTCTTCATACAAATTTGCACAAAAACTACACGATTTCATAAATTCTTAGTTAAAATTTAAAAAGTGGTTGTACTTACGAATTGCTTTCATGTATTTCCCTGAAATGCCTATGTTTTCATAGAAGCATATAAAGAGATATCACGGAGTGCTTACTACTTAATGTTGAATAATTACTGTTCTGCATTCAATTCTGATTCCATCCGTACCATGATGAATTGGAGTAGAAATATGACGGATGAATATATAGTGAAGCGAAAAACTATTTAGATTGTGATAAAACTATGAAGGGAGCTTGATAACGGCTTTGTCTCCTTTCGGATAGATTTGAACAAGCTCCCATCCTTTGTTAAGATAAGATTCCAGGTCTCTTTCAGGTATCGTCTTGTGTTTGTTGCCATTGTTCAGCACATCGGCCCTTTTGTCTTTGAATATCTCCCCTAGCCTTTTCTGAAAATCGATTGTGTCTATTGTTCTCAGTTCTTCTTTTTGTTCTTCGTTAAGCTGAATGTTGAAGGCAGTCTCCATTATCATAATTGCCGTATCTCTTTGTATTCTTTGCGAATCTTCTTCTTTAATTCCCTTCTCTTCAGTCTCAAGGAACTTTAGGCACTTGGAATAAGCCGATCTCATATCGTCAATCATATCAGGTGGCAGTCTCTTATTTGTTGAGTAACGGGCTTCAATGTCTCCTTTGTGACCCATAAAGAACATTCTCCAGGGATGCGAAATCAAGCCCTTATTTTCAGCGTTATCTAGTGCAGTCGCAAAGTAAGCCCTCAAGACGTAAGGTCTCCATGAATAGCCGGATTCATTGATCGCTTTCCTGATATCCCTTGTTGCTAACTGTGTCCGTATGTAATCATGGCTAATGCGTCCTTGTGGATCTAGTTTGAACAAAGGCGTATCAGGCTTGAGATTATCCCCTTCTTTGATTCTTGATTCTATGTATTCCCTGAGGTAAAGGGCCCCTTCTTGACCCAAGAATGAAAAATAAGTATGCTTTGCCTTGCTCAATGTGTATCTGACATTAACCAAAGTCGGTATCTTTTCAAATTCCACTTTGCCGTTATCTATCTTCATTTCTGGAAAGTCGGATATCCTCAAGCCGTCTGTGCCTTCAGCGTTTCCCAAAGTCTCAGGTCTCAGTCCGCTAAAAGCCAATAAAGAGATCGCAAGTTTAGCCCTTGAACTTCCATTTCTCAGTATCTTGGAAAGTTCCGTTTTTTCCGGTATCCTTTCCCCTTCTACTCTAGGGGCCCTATTCTCATAAGCGATGTTCACGCCAAACTTAAAATCAATTCCATTGAAGCCAAGCCAAGACCTCAAGACTTTTTTGTATCGGGCAATGTATGAACCGGCTTTCCCTTCTCTCTCCATTTTTCTGACAAAATCCATGAAATCAGTTCTAAGCTTTCCCGATTTGGCATCCTCAAGTATCGAATCAGTGGATGATCCGGTTAATTCGCAATAATAACCCAGTCCTCTAAGATAGACTGTTGCCGTAAGATAGGACTTTGCCCTGAGATTATCAAACCATCGGCTGATTTCTTTATTCTCTAAGAGTTCCTTATACTTTGCTTCAAATGTCATGAAAATAGCATGTGCTATCCAAATATAAGGTATTCGCTTATGAACATTTATGGGTCTGCCCGGATTTGGACCGGAGTTTCCAACTCCCGAAGCTGGAAGGATACCAGGCTACCCCACAGACCCTTTCTGTGGTGAATTAAGTTTGACGTTATAATTTTGTGCATACCACAAGATTCCTCCCAATGCAAAAAGGGTACATGAGATCAATTCTGCAACTGTGATCCAAAAAATATAAAACATACCCTATCTTTGACGACTTATGCCTACGAGATGCCCGAGCTGTGCGACCTACAACCTACTGGGAGCTAGCAAATGCTCCAAATGCCAGTTTTCACTAGAGCACATTTCTCTAATAGAAAAAAAGTCACTGAAGGACTTGCGGTTATTTTCAATAATCTTTCTTATCACTGCAGTAATTTCAACTTTGGATTTCGTCATTAATGTACTGGCTACAACGCTTTATGGGGCAAGTTTAAACTATGGGTTGACAGCAGTCTTCACGGGACTGACCACTTCATTCTCAACTTCAAATCTTACTGTTTTCGTACTCGTGTTTGAGGCAATATTAGTCGCAATACTGTTTGTACAGTGTTTGTCTTTCATTTACCTGAGATCTTCATTTACAAAATTGAGGGAATTTGATTTCAATTTCTCTACACCTGCAACAGGAACTTCCCTGTTAATTGTCGGGATAATATTGGCTATCATAGGATTCGGCGCAGTACTTGCTTTCCTTTTTCCGCTCATAGGCTCCCTTGGCCCTTCTCCTACGAGCCAAACAACATTGCCAATTGCCGCTTTGGGTGCGGTTGCTTTAGGAGGGTTCGTTGGCATTATCGGGGGTCTCCTTCTCGTGATCGGATACGTCATCGGGGTGCTTCTTGGCTTGCATAAGCTTTCCCGTAAGTTTGAAGAATCATATTTTGACTATGCTCTGGTCCTGATATTAGTTTCATTGGTGTTCACTCCAGCAGAACTCATTGCGGCTATTCTTATTATCATGGGCACAAGAAAAAGCAATCAAAGAATTGAGGATGGCAGCCTGGATGCATTTATGGCATCCCCATAGTTTACAGTGAACACCCAGAAAAGCCATTGTACTTTAATTTTGCTGTACTAATGTTGAATATGAACGGAAGATACTTAATGTAAAGATAGTTTAGGACATGTTTTTCTTTTTATTAGTCAATTGCCGTATCATGTAGTAGACATTAATGGAAGCTATTAAATAGGCATAAAAATAATGAATATTGTCCAGTTTGAGGCGCCACACGCCAAAACTGGCATTCCAGACTGGTGCTTTAACAGTGCCACGAAGGCAGGGATAAAATGGAAAGAGTTGAGGTAAATACTGTCGAAGAATGGGTAGATGGCGTATCTGCCATAACCAGGCCGGATAAGGTCGTATACTGCGATGGAAGCAGGGAAGAATATGAAAAGCTGATACAGGAAATGGTTTCTGATGGTAGCCTGATCAAGCTGAATCAGGAAAAATTCCCCGGGGGGTATCTCTCAAGAAGCGATCCAAAGGACGTTGCAAGAACAGAAAAATCAACTTTCATTTGTGCTGAAGATGAATCTGAAGTTGGCCCTCTGAATAATTTTATGTCACTCATGGAGGCCGAATCAGTAACGACCAGGCTGATGAACGGGTCAATGGCTGGCAAGACCATGTATGTTGTGCCTTACATTATGGGCCCGGCAGATTCAGAATTTTCTGAGACGGGTGTGGAGATTACAGATAATGCCTATGTTGTAGTCAACATGCATATAATGACCCGTATGGGCAACATTGCAATGAATAAAATTCAGAAAACTGGAAAATTTGTAAAGGCAATTCATATTTCAGGAAACCTTGATCCGGAGAACAGGTACATCCTCCACTTCCCTTGGAAAAGATTGGGAGTGGACGCCCACATCATAAGCATCAATTCTGCGTATGGGGGAAACGCACTTCTGAGCAAGAAATGCCACGCATTGAGAATTGCATCTGTTGAAGCAAGGGATAATGGGTGGATGGCGGAACACATGCTCATACTTGAAGTAGAGAACCCAAAGGGGAAGAAATACTACTTTGCTGCAGCTTTTCCCAGTGCCAGTGGTAAGACGAACCTTGCAATGATCAGGCCGCCAGAAGAATATGCAAAGCAGGGGTGGAAGGCAAGGCTCATCGGGGACGACATAGCATGGATGCACGTGGGAAAGGACGGCAGGCTTTATGCAATAAATCCTGAGAACGGATTCTTCGGTGTAGTTCCTGGAACCAATGAAACTACCAATCCCAATGCAATGGAAAGTGTCAGGAAAGACACTATATTTACGAACGTGGCCCTCACAGCAGATAATGAGCCATGGTGGGAGGGTCTTCCCCCTCCCAAGGGGGAATTGATAGACTGGACTGGAAACTTGCATTCACCTTCTACAAGGCAGAAGGCTGCACACCCTAATTCAAGGTTTACCACTCCGCTTAAAAGGTACCCAAGCCTGTCCAAAGAAGTGGAAAATCCCAATGGCGTTCCATTAACCGCCATTTTGTTTGGTGGTAGAAGGGGAGACACAGTTCCGCTCATCTATGAGTCATTTGACTGGGTTCATGGTGTGTTTCTTGGTGCTACAATGGGGGTAGAGCAAACCGCGGCCGCTGAAGGGCAGGTAGGTGAAGTCAGGAGGGATCCCATGGCAATGAGACCATTCTGTGGATACAACGTATCTCACTACTTCGAACACTGGCTTTCCATGGGCAAGAAGGCCTCTAAACTACCTGGAATCTATTACGTAAACTGGTTCAGGAAAGACGACAAAGGAAGTTTCATCTGGCCAGGTTTCGGCGAAAACATACGTGTTCTTGAGTGGATAATAGGCAGGGCAGAAGGGACAGCGTCCGCCATAGAGACTCCAATAGGCAACATGCCAGCTAAAGGCTCTATAAATTTCGATGGAATGAAGATTTCAAGGGAGCAGAAGGAGAAACTCTTCAGTATTGATTACGAGGAATGGAGTGCAGAGATTTCTGAAATAGAGGAATTCACAAGATCCCTTGGCAAAGAACTTCCAACAGAGATCAAGAACCAGGTTGTGGGATTAAGGGAGAGAATGGGCGTATAGCCTTCTCCCTATAATTCCAGCAAAAATTGTTCAATACTGTTAAATTAATATTTTTTATTAATAGATTCCTAAAAGGTTCAATACCTAAAGTATGTTACATTCTATCATGGCAGACAGAAAGAAAATGGCACTCGTTTTTGCACTCTGTATACTGCTACTTTTCGCATCACTCGGCTCTTTCGACCTGGGCATGCAGCTTGGTTACACATCAGGTCACAACACTGCACCACCATCAAAGCTAGTTTCCACATACACGGAGATAGAGCTTGCCCCTAACCAGACAATGGTGGTAATAACCCAACCATACACAATATCAATTGTTAACTTGTCATATTCCATAGCAGCAGTAAGTCCGGACGCGCAGAAGCATCTGACAGTAGAAATGACGGTTTATGCCTTTGGAAACCAGATTTATACAACAGGATACACTGATTTCACAACGGGTGATCTCAGGCTTACAAATGCTAACAAAACAGTATTCAGCATTGAATTCAGGGCTAATCCCAAGAATATCCAGCCTGTAGTTCTGGACTTCCCATCTGGACTATACATATCGGGCAACAGCCTGAAGATAAGTTCCCAGACTTTAGGGCCGATTCAGCTAGGTGTTATCAATAATGGGTTAGAAAAGGATCATTGGGAATCCCAATGATCAGTTGCGCCTGTCGTTATTGAATCTTCGGCCATTTCCGTGGCCACCGTTGCTTCTTCTAGGGGGTCGTCTGTCACCAGACCTGTTAAAATTCCTGTTTCCTCTGCCACCATTGTTTTCCCGGTTCTTGTAATGTGAGTATCCAATGTCCCTGCCCACTTCCAGGTAAGGGTCCTGGTTGAGCTCGATCCTCATCATGTGGATTTTTACTGTCCTTTCTATGGCTTTTATTGCGTCTATTTCATCTTCATTGATGATTGTGAAGGCATTTCCGGTATTTCCCATCCTCGCGGATCTTCCTACCCTGTGCACATATATGAAAGGTTCCCCTGGAAGGTCAAAGTTAATCACATCTGTGACATCAGTAATGTCCAATCCCCTGGCTGCAACATTGGTTGCGATAAGGAATCTGCTACCGTTCCTGAACTCAGAAAGGGCTTTTTCCCTCTGTGCCTGTGAAAGATCACCGTGGATGACTGTTGCATTCATGCCCTGGCTTGCGAGAACATTGTAAAGCCTGTCGGCCCCTCTCTTTGTTTCAGCGAATATTATGGACTTGACAGGGTTGTATTCATTGATGTATGCCATTAGGGCTGGGACCTTTCTAGAGCTCGTTGAAATTGCAAAACTGTGGGAAATCGTATTTACAGTCATCTGTTCCTCTGCGCCGACTTTGAGGAACTGCGGATTTTTCATGAATCTCCTGGTAAGTTTGAGTATCTGTTCCGGTATTGTTGCTGAAAACAGCATAGACTGTTTCTTCTTGGGCATCTTTGAAACGATTAACTCTATATCTTCTATGAAACCGAGGTCTAGCATTACATCTGCTTCATCTAGGACAAGGAACCTGATTCCCGAAACGTCCAGTTCGCCTCTTTTCATGAGGTCAATAATTCTTCCTGGAGTTCCAATTACTATTGACGGATTTCGCCTGAGTTCCTTGATCTGGTTTTCAATGCTCGCTCCACCATAAACTACTGTACTCTTTACCTTGCTGAATGCAGCCATATCCTTTGCAACTGAGAAAACTTGCAGTGCAAGCTCCCTTGTTGGAAGGATCACGAGGGCCGTCATTCTATCGCTGGCCTGTGTAGAGTTCAATATTGGGACAAGAAAAGCTCCTGTCTTGCCTGTACCGGTCTTTGACCTTACAATAAGATCCTGCCCCTCCATCGCCAGGGGAATGGCTTTCTCCTGAACTTCAGTGGGTGTGGTAAAATTCATCTCATTTAGCGCTTCTAATATTTCACTCTTTATTCCAAAACTATCGAAACTTGTCATTTTTACACTCTTGCGGTCTAAACTAAGAATTGTTTTTTATTCTGTGTTTTTATCTTGGCTGGATAATTTCCTCGTCGTATATAAGCTATCATGTGATCAAGAACCTGACAAGAAAGAGAGGCATAAAATTAGGGAATTTAAATCAAACACAGAATCTGCTAAGCATATAGTCATATTTATGCAGAAAGGCCATCATTGATCTTGACATAACAAATTATGAGCAGTATACCGGGGATTATTCCTCCAAACAGCAACTCCAAGACCCCTAGTACAATGGATGGCGTTCTTGCCATTTCCGCCCGTCCTTCTTTAATGCGTGCATAAACCAGGAAATAGTTGAGGAACATGAAGATAAAAGGCAGAACTATGAAGGGAAGGAATAGCAGGCCAAACAGGAATCCTAATACATCTAGTATTATTGCAACAAGGGCCAGTGTAGCTGCAGATTCTAGATGCTGGTTCATAGAGCGTTAATCAGTCCGTTATATTTACATTTTGATGTTCGTTCTTTACTGGGAAATTTTATTAAAATTCCCACAACGGCAAAAAAATGTTATAATATGTAGTTGTTGAACCTTCATGGTTACGAACTGTTCCATCTGCGATGGCACTGCAGATGCAACTTTTTCAAGGAAGGAACTCTGGAGAAACGACAGATGGAGACTTACTTTCAGCACTTACAAGGACGTCTTTGGTTTCTGCTACCTGGAGCCTCTTCGGCATATAAGATACATTACGGAACTGGATGGAATTGAGGCCGACGAGTTCGGAACTGTCCTTTCGCACATCACTTCTGCTTTGAAAGCTGCAACGGGAGCAAGACTCGTTTATGTATACATATATGGTGACCATATCCCGCATCTCCATGTGCATCTTGCCCCGCACACCTATGGGGACCCCTTTGCAGATGATGTAATCAGGGGCGGAGTGAAACTCGGCGATGAGCATGTCGGGGAGGAAGTGGAAAAGGGTTTCGTCAGGTCAGTCAGGAACTTCCTTCTAAGTTCTATTTGAATATGCAGCTCTAGATTCAAGACTTTAATATATGGATTCACTTTCTACACATCGATGGTGAGGTGTGCCAGGGTGGAGGGCAAACAGGATATGGCAGATTCCAGGATGATGGTCGTATCCGTGAGCAAAAGCAGTAAGCACAATTTTTCTAAGGATGTGCAACCTGTGATAGAACTTGTGAGGGGCCTAGGAGTCGATGGAGATGCTCACTCAGGCCGTACAGTACAGCACAGGTCCAGAGTAGCTGTTGACCCGGATCAGCCAAACCTTCGGCAGGTTCATCTTATTCATGAGGAACTTTTCATAGAACTGAAAGAGTACGGATTTGATATAAGGCCAGGTGAAATTGGAGAGAATATCACAACTAGAGGTATAGATTTGCTATCCCTGCCTGTGGGAACTATACTTAGACTAGGCGAGAAAGCCAGGGTGGAAGTCACCGGGTTGAGAAATCCTTGTGCGCAACTTGATGTGTTCAGGAAGGGTCTTATGTCTGCGGTTCTTGAGATGAAACCAGACGGTTCTGTCATTAGAAAGTCTGGAGTCATGGGAATTGTGTTGGAAGGTGGAAAGGTGAAGCCTGGAGACCCCATTCAGGTAGTGTATCCACCAGAACCTTACGAGCCGCTGGGCGTCGTTTGATTCTGCATTCGTTTCCGGTGTGAAATCATAAGCTAGGTTGTTTTCACATGAAGGAGAAGGGAGATCAAGTCTGATGCTTCCTTCCGTGTGAGTTCATTTGTATAGCCCTTCCCGCAGGCACTAAGAAAGTTCCTGACGGTTCTCCTTACCATGGGGCTGTTCTGCAATCTGGAAATGTAGTTTATCTGGCTTGTTGTGAGTATGTCCTGAAATACCATGCTTGAAAAATGTAATTTATATATCTCAAGTTTAGGATTAAACTAAAAAATGAGAAAATGAGTGGAAAATAGCTTTTTAACGCCTTCTCACAATCATTGCCCCTATACCAGCCACGACAAGTAGGAAAGCCAGACCGCCCAGTACTTCAAGCCCCTGCAGTTTAGAGCCTGGTGTAGCGATTTTGGTGAGGTTGATAGATAGTGAAACGTTTTGACCGTTGTTTAGGGACAGGTTCTTTTCATAGGGACTGTATCCAGCCAGGGTGATTTCGATGCTGAAATTTCCAGGCTTCGCAAAGAATGAGAAGGTACCATTGTGAAGTGGTATTGCTTCTCCATTTATTGTAACTATGGCTCCAACAGGAAAAACGGTTCCCTTTATTTCTGCATACTGGTAGAACAATACTAAATCTGATAAGTTGCTGCCTTTCACTGAAAGATTACAGCTGTAATTCAATGTGTAATAGTCAGTGAGATTGCGTATGGTGAAATCGTAAGTCCCATTAATCAATGGAATTATAATTGATCCATTTGTGGTACTATACGTGTTATTATGTAGTATGACAAACCACTTCGTATGGGTTGGCAATGAACTTTCCCTGAAAGTAACGTTGTAAAGTACAGGTGAAAATGCTAGGTTCAAAGTCAGTCTGGAACCTGAAATTGAAAAAGTGCCACTTGTAGTGTTTGGCAGGAAACTAGAATCTTTGCTTGAGATATTGAAGTAATAGGTGCCATTGGGCAGGTAGAAGCTGCTATTGCCAGAAACAGAAGCATGTGAACTATTAGTCAGATTGACCCACCACAGAGTGCCTGAGGGAAGACCCGTTTCATTTACTGTAACGAGATATTCGTTCGCATGAAGAATCAGATTCTGCCCGCTGGCAAGATTTGCTTCGGTACTGTAATAGAGCAGGCCATCGGCATACAGTTTTACTGAATAGGTTCCGGGCCAAAGCGTGAGATTCACTTTGCTACCGGTGAAAGAGGTATTATGGCCATTTATGGAGATAACACCCCCATGGACTGGTGCCTCTATTTCCAGGGAAGAAACCATGCTGGAAGTATACACTTGGGTCAGCGATCCTGCACCGCTTGTTATTTTCTCGAAGAGACTGCCATTTGAGCTATAATAGTATCCGGCTGAAACAACATTGCTCATGGACTCTGCAGTGTTGGAACCAAAATTGTAAGCATTGGATATTTCCTGGAAATTGTTTCCATTCCAGTACTGCAACTGAAGCGAGACGTTTGAGGAAAGATCTGTGCTGTAAGAACCGCCTCCTGGTCCGCCAAGTATTAGTTCTGCATCATAAAACGTGTAATTGTTGGGCTCATAAGAATAACCGTCCACCACAAATACAGGCTTGCTGGAAAGCGCAGTCGCAAAAGTGAAGTTTACATTATCATAAGTCTGCCAGCCAAATCCGTCATTGTACTGGAAGGCAAGTTCTGGAATTCCAGTCTGGTTCACTGTGCTGTTCACTTCAAGTTGGATGGTTGACGGGGTTCGAATGTTAATTGAAGAACCAGGCAGGCTAGAATTAGAAAAATCATAGTAGAATTGTGTGCCTGCATCCGCAGCCACTGTTCCGTTTCCTGCCAGAGTGCTGTTAAAAATTGTCGCTGATCTGGAACTCATATTCCAAATATTGTCTATGAACTGTATACTGTCAGTTGTAGTGTTAAGGGTGACAACATCCTGGACCCAGTACACGTAGGCTATACCTGCATCCTGAAATTCAAGGTTGATGTTAAGCTGTATGGAGAGCGCGGTGCTATCAGTAGTGTTGTTTACCACAGATATGGACCCTACGTTTATGATTCCCAGAAAGGAGGTAGTGTTATACATGTACGGGGTGTTGCCTGGGCCAATTCCGTAATCTGCTATTCCCATGGGAGCAGGTTCTGAATTGTAATTGCTACTGGGGTTCACTGCCTCTGAGGCCAGATACAAGGGTTCATGGTTGTGGGGCATCATTATCGGGGAGTTATTTTCGCTGTTACCTAAACCCTGTCGGATTTCAGCAGAAGAAAATGTGAAGAGGGACAGGATCATGAGAGATACGATGAAGAGGGAAAATGCAAGGTACCTATGCTTCACAGATAACTTTTGCTTCATCTTCATGAACTCGCACTGAACAGCACTATTTTATTTTTGCCTATGGGCAGGTTACCATAGGGGTCCAGAATTGCCAGTATGCGGTCTCGCACAATGTTGAAATAGGAAAAATAAATCCAACTCAAACCCGCAGGACTTCGGGAATAATGCAAGCCGCACCTTTCATGTAATACAATAGGAGGACATTTAGTTGGAATTTAACTACAATTCAAATGAAGCACTGAAGAAGAACTATGAGAAGATTTCTAATGAACTGTCCAAGATAGGCGCAGTTTTCTACTCCCATGGCTGGGTCATGGGCACAAGCGGCAACCTCAGCGCAGTGGTTTCGGAAGATCCGCTAATACTTGCAATTACGGGGAGCGGACTTGACAAGGGCTACCTCGAACAGAACCAGATAATTCTTATTGACCAGAATGAAAATGTGCTTCATGGAAAGTACAAACCATCCGCTGAAACAGCCCTTCATATCACTTTGGTAAAAGAAATATCATGCAGAGCAGTATTCCATATTCATTCCCCATGGTCGACTGTCTTATCTAAGATTCATGAAAAAAATGGCGGTTTGTGGATTGAAGGCTATGAGATGTTAAAGGCCCTAGATGGCATAAAAACACATGAGCACAGGGAGTGGTTGCCTATTCTGCAGAATTCCCAGGATATGGATGCTCTTTCCCAAGAACTGAAAGAAGTACTCCGCAATAGCCCACGAGCCCATGGTTTTATGCTAAGCGGCCATGGCCTGTATGCGTGGGGGAAATCCACACAGGAGGCCAAAAGACATGTGGAAGGTCTTGAATTTTTGCTAGAAGTTCTTGGCAGGACAGAGTCTTTGAATACAAGATGAGGCTTGAAGTATGCTGAAAAAGAGGTGAAAAGCATGGTAGTTGTAAGCATCCCGGATAAGGGAATTAAAATCGAAAATACAGATGAAGCAGAAAAATACCTGTCCAGCATAGGAATCACCTATGAAAGATGGAACACGGATTATTCTGTTGATGAAACATCGACTCAGGAAGAAATACTCACTGCCTATGATAAAGAAATAGAGGAACTAAAACAAAACGGAGGTTACACAACAGCAGATGTGATCAACATCAATGGAAAAACACCGGGCCTGGATGAAATGCTGAACAAATTCAACAAGGAACACTGGCACAGCGAAGATGAAGTCAGGTTCACAATTTCTGGCAGGGGCATTTTCCATATTCACCCGGAAAACTCTCCCGTTGTCGCTGTTGAAGTGTCAAAGGGGGACCTTCTGAGGGTGCCAAAGGGCACAAAACACTGGTTTGACCTCTGTGAAGACAGAAACATAAAGGCTATCAGGCTTTTCCAGGACAAATCTGGATGGACTCCCTACTACGTTCCTGAAGGTGTGGACAGGAAGTATCAGCCCATGTGTTTCGGGCCTGCCTATATTCGGCACTGAATGAACGTTTATGCCAATGAGAGTTGAATTTGCAGGCATCAGTGCAGTCCTGTTTGACATAGAAGGGACAACCACGCCATTGGAATTTGTCCACAAGACTTTATTTTCATACGCTGGAGAAAGAGTGGAGGATTTCCTTAAGGAAAATTCTTCTGAGAAGCAAGTGGCACATCTGTTAGATATGTTGGAGAAATCCCATAAAGACAATTCCTCCAGCGGTAAATCGCCCCATGCATGGCCTACTGCAGATTTTTCCCAGAAAATAGATTCTGCCGCAAAGTATGTCAGGTGGCTGATTAGCGTCGATAGCAAAGATCCGGCATTGAAAGAATTGCAAGGGTTGATCTGGGAAGAGGGATACAGGAAGAACCAGCTCCATGGAGAAGTGTATCCAGACGTTCCCGAAGCTATGGAAAAACTGAATGTAGATGGGATAAAGATGGCGATTTACTCATCCGGGAGCGCTTTGGCGCAAAGGTTAATTTTCCGTTCTACCAAGTATGGTGATCTGACTAAGTATCTGACGGGTTTCTTTGATACATCAGTTGGACCAAAGAGGGACCCGAAGAGTTATGCAAACATTGCTGGCCTTCTGGGGCTTCCAAATGGGGAAATTCTATTCCTTTCCGACATTCTTGAGGAGATTGCGGCAGCAAGGGCTTCGGGCCTCATGGCTGTCCAGGTTCTAAGGGAAGGGCATAACACCGCTAAGGATACATCATTTCTTACAATTTCTAGCCTTCTTGATCTTTTTTAGAGTGAATTTGAGCTTGCATGTACAATATAACTCGTAAAATCCGGGTAATGCATTAACTGAAAAACCCTGCAATCCTATTCTGGTTCTGGACTTTTTTTACTTCTTGTACCATAAACTTGAAATCTCAAGATTCCAACACTGTGGGTATGGTAGCTCACTCAATACTTGCCATTGTAGCTGTAATAGCAGCAGTCGGCCTGGGTGCAACAGCTGCCACAGGTATATTGACTCCCTCAGCTGGAGTAGTTATGAACCTTGGCAACCTTGCCCCCGGACAAACCGGGAATGCTACAGCAACGGTTACAGTGCATGTAACAAACAGCACTGTTTACAAGATAGGTCTGGAAAAGAGAGACCAGATAGGCAGCGTGTTCTCCCATTTTGCAGTATCAGTTTCAGTTAATGGTCAGCTTTACAACGTTACCGGTGAACCTGAAAACACTCACATAAAACTGAATGATGGGGTCTATAGCATAAGTGTGAAGCTCAGCTATGAGGTTAGAAACATGGTGCACACAGCAAATGCCACAAATGTGCCATTCCTGTTCCTGCACCCATCAGAGATGGAGAACCAGTCCGGTGCACATGAATTCGAGAACGAAACAGGTGACAACAATACCAAGGACTCTGGAAGCAGCATTACTGTGTTCGCAATGGAAAACGAATCCGGCAACAGCAGCAAGGTGCAGGACAATAACAACCAGGGCGAAAATGCCACCTCAAACAGCATCGTTCTCGCATCATTGACGTTTCATGTGAACGGGAACGCTGGAAGCGACAATGGGAATGAGGCCTCAGATGCGAGCAGGACCACCCCGGTTGCGTTAAAAATTTAAGAAAACCAATGTGGGATTTCCCACTCTCTTTTTATTTAGTTTTTGAATATTCTATCGTGAAATGTAAAGATGCCGGGATCGGGGTTCGAACCCGAGACCTCCGGATTTCTCAGAACATTACATCCTTATGAGTCCGGCGCTCCTCCAGCTAAGCCACCCCGGCAAAAAAAGGGTGAATTTATGGCAATGGTTCTACGCTTTTCTGCTCAACGGCAGATGATGCCTGTGCAGGAACTGTTGATGATCCTGAGAGGACTGATTTCCTCATCTCGATCTTTTTTATGGGGTAGACATCCTTAGTGGTGTTTACTATATCGCCATATATTTCGTCGCCAATAACGTATTTTGCCAATTCTCCATAGGCCATCGTGGCAGCTTTCTCAACCAGGAAAATTTCCACAGTCTTCCTGACATCGGCCCTCTTGGAGGTGGTCAGCTTTCCGTCCGTAACAATAACAACCTTGAGCACCATGTTCACGTTGTCAGAAGTTGCAACTTCTTTTATTATGTCCAGCCTCTCTTTTCTCCTTCTGACCATTCTTCTTATGTAATCATCGCTAAGGCTGTGCCCAACAAATTCAGATGTGCATTTTGAACCCTGGCAGGAAAGAACTTTGAAAATCATTTTAGCGTTTGCCCTCTTGAAGTTGCCTGTGAAATCTGACACTGGGACCTCGATCTTCCTCCCAACCATTGCTTCCGGTGAGTTGCCAATGCTAAGGCTAATTTCTTTTCCTCCCATGTAATCAGGAGCGTTTATGGTATACCAGTTCTTCTCTTTCCACTTGTCCTTTCCTTTCTTTTGTGCTCTGTCCTTTGCCAATTAAATCCCTCATGATCTGGCGCAATTAAGCGTAATGCCAACGTAATGCCTGTTCTAAATTAAACCTTTTGCATATGCCTGAATCAGGAATACCTTTCTAGGGAGGCAGTCATGCAATGTGCGCCACCATATCCTCCGGTCAACTCGCTGAGTTGTACGGGTATGTTCTCTATGCCTAGATCCTTGATTTCTTTCCTGTTTGGAAACAGGTTTTCCTTGCCCTTTCTCTCCATGTCCCTAATCACTTCATTTTCAACATTTTTGGGAAAGACATGCTCTTTGAGGAGCCTCTGCAGAACGTTTGAAACATTCACAGTAACAATGCGCCTGTCAGATATTGTCAGGAAATTTGAGGAATAGCTCAACTGCTCTGAGACTCCTAGGTCTATGAAATTGAAGTTCTTGGCCTTTAAGTACTCGTAAAGGGTTGTTTCCTCCATTGGCTTCAGTTCATCTTCCAACTTGCCGGGATAGACCTTGACCTTGGCTTTTTTCATAAGTTCGTATGAGCCTACTGCAATTCCTTCACCTGCAATGTTGAAGTAAGTGTCCAGGTGCATGTTTACCATTGGATCCTTTGGCAAGTTTTCCATGAAATCATAGATTGGGTTCTCCACAATTGCAACTTCATCGAAATGGAGATATCCTGAGGATAGTGCCTGCATGGCTCCATCAAGGTTTGTTCTGGAACCGATGCCAATCATGCAGAATTCATCGGCAGGCATATAGTCTCCACCCTCGAATATGCCATTTCCGGAGATGCGGTGAAGTTTTGGCTCCTTGAATGCCTCTTTGAGAACAAATTCTGTGATTTCCGGCTCCCTCATTCTCTGTTTTCTTTTCATGTTTCCTAGCAGTACTCCACCGGGAGTAACAGCCTGCTGATCCCTCATGAAATATAGGTTTGCAAGGGGCAGGTTGGAATATACTGTAGGGTATTCAAGGCCCTCAGCAACATCCAGCTTAAGGTCAATTGATGGCTCTAGCGTCATGATTTTGAAGAGTGTTGACGAATCAAGCAAGGAAAGGTTTTTTTCCAGCTCCAACTGCGCTGCGCCAGCAGATTCTATGTTTCCATAAAACCTCACAAGCGAAAGTACTTTTTTTTCAAGCGCTTTCCTGAATGACTGGTCAGCATCAGCCTTCTTCAGGATGAAATCGCTGAGAATCTCAACATGGACACCATTCTGCTTTAGCGTTTCCTCAAGTTCCTGGTGTTCCTCAATGGCAACTCTCGTTTTGTAAGGCCTTTCGAAGAGAAAAGGCCTGGGGGACAGCATTGCATAATCAATCTCCGTGCCGGGCCTGTGCATCATAACCTTAACCAGCTTATGCCATTCAGCTTTGATTCTCATATCTCTCATACACAATATGGGCTGAAATAACAATTAACTTGCGGTTAATCGCATAACTGGAAAGGACCAAGAAAGTGGCGTTTACCTAAATCAATTGGTTAAAGAGACTATGAATTTTCCTTTATAATTAAACGCCTTGACTTCGCCTTGATATTTGCCTTTAACCGTGTATATCGCAAAATTCTCATTGTCCATTATGGTGCTTTCGTTGTTTTCACTGGACACAACAATGAACTTTCTGCTTTCGACATTATCTTGGGAATAAGAGTATGGGCCTGTATTAAAGTCATTTTGCAGAATGTCATAACGCTTCTCGTTTGCCGGGTCGATTACAGTAAGGGAATTTGCACCAACCTTCTCAAGTATGTAGGTCTTGTCCTTACCCCATATTATTGCACCGGGTGGAAGATTGAAAAGCCTCACAAGGAATGTGTAACGGTAGAAGTCTCCCCCCTCCCGTCTGCCTGCAAGTTTCTTTGTTCTGGTGGTGTCGGAGAAATAATGGTCATGGATATATTTTGATACTTTTATTCCGTCATTTTTCTTGCCAAGGTATATGTCAACACCTTCTTTCATAGGTTGTATCTTGGAAACAAAGGAATCAGTCTCGTTATTGTGCATTTTATGAAGCATCCCGGATATTCCGTCCAGGACCTTGTCTATTATTGGAGAATATTCAGCAGTAAGAGTCCGGAGCTGTATGATGGACTCATAATATGACCCGGATATCTTGTTGCAGGTCGGGCAACTGTTAAGAAGAATTCTTGAAGGGACAGTCATAGGATACCCCCCCATTTTCTGGCCTTCAGTTTTGATGTCAAATAGAAATTCTATCTTTCCTTCCAGGCGCTTCAGGACCACAGAGTTGTTTTCAACTTCAAGGGTTACATTGGGATCTTTAGATTCAAGATGTGCAGCTATCTTCCTGGAAAGTTGCTGCTCCATTTTTCCCTTTGACCAGTTATTACCTATCTTGAATGCACCGCACTTTGGGCAAATTGTAACCTCTATGGAACCTGCGCCGGTTACCTGGACATGCTTAAGGTAGCAATCCTCACACTGACCATGTATGGAAGCTTCCTTAGTCCCGCAAACGATGCATTTCATTATAAATTGGGTATTTTATCCTCCCTCTTATACTTTTTAACGAGGGCGGAAGCAATGAGGTGTTTCCTGATTTCTGTAGTACCAGCACCTATCTGGCCAAGAATTGCGTCCCTGAGAAGCCGTTCGACCTCCGAATCTTTCACGTATCCAATCCCGCCAAGGATTTGAATGGCCTCACGCGCAATGTACTCAGATGTTTCAGATGCGTGCATGATCGCAGCGGCTGCACCAAGTGAATCAAAGGTCCCTCTGTCCAAGTTATCAAGGGCCCTTTCAGCAAGAAGTTTGCTTGTCTGGTACCTAGTGTACATGTAGGCAAGCTTTTCCTCTATAAGCTGAAACTCATGAAGGAATTTACCCGACTGCTTCCTCTCAGTGGAATATTTCAGGGCAAGCTCCAAAGCCCTTTTTGATACTCCAACAAAGATGAAAGATAGGATTACCCTTTCGGAATTCAATCCGCTTAGTATGATGCTTTTGCCCTGTCCGGCTTTCCCGACAACCATCTCCTTCCCAAGCTTAATGGAATCAAAGAATATTTCACCAGTGGGGGAACCCCTCATCCCCATTTTATCAAATTTCTTCCCGCGGGTGAATCCATCTAGATTCGTGGGAACGGCGAATGCTGTGAATTCATCTCCAGTTCGAGCGTATGTAAGTACCAAGTCAGCATATGGTGCATTTGTGATGAATGTTTTGCTGCCGGACAGGATATAATGGTCGCCTTTAATTTCAGCCCTTGATTTCATGGCGAGGGCATCGGACCCTGAACTAGGCTCTGTGAGTCCAAGAGAGCCGACCCATTCCCCAGAGGCAAGTTTTGGAACATAATTTTCCCTTAGGAATTCTGAACCGTTTCTGTAAATGTTGTCCAGACAGAGGTTGCTGTGGGCTCCGTATGACAGAGCGAGTGATGCAGATGCGTAGCCAAGCTCTTCTTCTATAATCGCCTGTGCGCGGTAATCCATTCCTGAACCTCCGTACTGCTCAGGTACTGTAACGCCTAGGAAACCTAACTTTCCCATTTTCTTGAACAGGTCCAGTGGAAATTCATCCGTCTGGTCGACCTTTGAGGCCACGGGCAGGACGTCCCTCGAAACGAAATCCCTGACTGATTCTCTCAGGAGGTCATAAATTTCAGGTTCCATCGGTTTCTGCATGCTAGTTAAATCTCACTGCTGCTTATTAACTTTAGAGGAATGAATATATTCAGGTCATGCTCTGGCTTATGGACTTCAATTTATCCTTTCATCCACGCATATACAATGTGTTTTCACGTATCGCGGGAGACTAAGAATTATTGGATTTTACAAATCACAATCTTAATATCGATTTAATCAATCGGGGAAGATACTCCGTAGGAAGTTAGTAGCACAGGAATGCTCTCTGCTTTGCTGTTGCCCAGGTTTATAAAGTAAAGCCAGTTTGTGCAGTGCCCGTGTTTGACTTTCCTGTCGTGGAGAAGATGCAGAATGTATGTTGTAGTTGAGGATGATTACATTACGAGGATACCTCCTGAGAAACTGGGACAGGATTACACCCAGGCCGTGCTAGATGTGGCTAAGACCTCACTGGAAGGCAGATTCATAGATTTCAAAGACGAAAAGGATGACACAAGAATCCTTGGGAAATGCTACATTGTCTCGGTCATAGACGTAGACAAGATTGGGGACGGAGCCATTGTCCATGGGGATGGGGGCGTTTACCAGAGCGTTCATTTCAAGGCACTTGCATATTATCCTGAAATGCAGGAAATAGTGGAAGGTGTCGTTGTATCAATACAAAACTTCGGCGCCTTCATAAGGTTTGGTCCATTTGAGGGGTTGCTCCACAAAAGCCAGATAATGGATGACAGGATTGATGTTGACCTTGCCAACCAGAGATTCATAGGTAAAGACACAAAGAGGGACATTAAGGTAGGTGACAAGGTACGGGTAAGGATTGTCGCGCTGAATCTCAGTTCATCTTCCGTTGAGGACAGCAAGATCGGATTCACAATGAAGCAGCTTGGCCTTGCCAAACTTGATTGGCTCAACAGAAAGAGAGAGAAAGTGGAGAACTAGACAATATGAAGCAGATTTACAGAGCCTGCAAGAAATGTAAACTTATCACCACAGAAAAAAACTGCCCCATTCATGGCGAAGAGAAGACTACCACAGAATGGTTTGGTTTTATAATAATAGGGGAACCAAAACTTTCTGCCATTGCAGAAAGGGCAGCAATCATGGAGCCTGGCAGCTATGCAATTAAAGTCAGGCAATGAGTTTGTTGTAAGTGAAGATATAAGGGAAGAAATAGCTAGAAACAATGGTGTGCTTTGCACACCCCACAACATTTTAAACCAGTATTCCGGGGCGAGAATCGTGGCCGTCGGGGACGTTACCACAGTTGAGCTCCACAAAGCTGGAATTATGCCGTACATTGAAATTGTTGACCTGAAGACCAAGAGGGGCATTGAAGGAGAATTTCCCAGTGTTCCCGGTTCCCACAGGATAAAGAATGATCATGCCACACTGAGCCATGACCTCTTTTTGCTGATTCAGTCTCTTATGAATGGAAACGGTGGCAGGATAGAAATTGACGGCGAGGAAGACCTTGCAGTAATACCAATAATTTTTTATTCAGACTTAAATACAGTGGTAACTTACGGAATCCCTGATGTGGGCATGGCCTGCATACCGGTAAACCTAGAAGTTAAGAATTTGGTCACCCAAATGATTGAAAGGATGGAAGTCAGATGCCAGAATTGAAAATAGAGAACGAAAAAGAAAACAAGCTCCTGCACAGGAAGGAGCTTCAGTACAGAATTACTTTCAAAAACGAACCTACCCCCAGCAGGGAGAAGATAAAAGAGCTCATAGCCAAAAACTCAGGGGCAAACAAGGAGCTTGTTGTTGTAGATAAGAATCTCCAGGAAACAGGACTCAATGAGGTAAAAGGCTACTCGAAGATCTATAAGGACAAGGAGAGCGCAATGCTTTACGAGCCAGATTATGAACTTTTGAGGAATGGCCTCAAGAACAAGGAAGGGAAAGAGGGAGCCCAATGATCAAAAGAGAAATCTATCTTGTGCAGGACTCAAAACTCGTAAGGCAGAGGAGATTCTGCCCAAGATGCGGACCTGGGGTTTTCCTTGCTGAGCATAAGGACAGATTTGCGTGCGGAAAGTGTGGATACACCGAGTTCAAAAAGGAAGGCAAGTTCAAAGAGGAAAAACACCACAAAGAACACAAACCAGTGGAAGCGCCTCATGCAGAAGTAGCTGCAAAGGCTGAAGAACCAAAGGAAGAAAAACCAAAAGAGGAAAAGCCCAAGGAGTCCAAGTCGAAAGCTGGAGCTAAGAAGGCAGAAACTGCGGAAGAAAAGCCAAAGGTACAGGCTGCAAAGGGCAAGTCCAAGAAAACAGCAAAGGAAGAGTAGTCTTCCGTTTTACAATTTTTCAGAATTATTTAATATCGTCTTAATTCGTAATGCCATTGCCCCTGGTTTAAGGGGCATTAGAGTAAAAAAGGAAATTTTGTAAAATCAGTGGCTCTTCAGAGCTCCGATATCAATCTAGTAGTTTCGCCACAGGCTTTTTCGATGTCTTTGTATTTCAGCCTAGCCGCTTCCTTAGTATCCTCTGGAATATCTTTTATAGATAGATGTCCAAGCAGGAGCTGGAGCTCTAGATCAAGTATGATGGAAAACACCCTAAGTTTTTCCTGTTTTTCCAGGGGAACTTCCCTCCTTCTCTCCGAAATGAAGCAGTCAAAATGGACTGACCCCTTTTTGGTGAAGGTAAATTTCTCACCGGTCTTCACTTTAGTGTTGCACTGGTAGCATTGAAATTCTGCCATGGTAAACCGTACGCCGTTATGAAATAAAATGATTTCAGAACATCAAAGATAAATCGACCCCTTGTCAATGATTTTACGAAACCATGTAAACAGGTTATACATACAGTTTCTAAAATACCCGGGAAAGTGTTAATAATGCTATTAATTGGTGTATTCCAATGGAGAAGAGAGGTTCTGCCATTCTTCCACTGCATTACGGACACCCCCCTGAATACCTCTACAAGAGGATGGTGAAGTTGGGAGGCATAGTCTCCGAAACAATCAGGGAAAAATTTGGAGTTGACAGGCTTCTAGAGAATTTCTCAGATCCATTCTGGTTCCATTCCCTGTCACTAGCAATAGGTTTTGACTGGAATTCCAGTGGAACCACAACAGCGACTCTGAGTGCCCTTAAGGAATTTTACCATAGGAAGAATGATGACATCTTCATTCTTGGAGGAAAAGGAAAAAGGCTTGGAAGCATGGGTTCAGAATTCGATGCCATAGTAAAAGAAGGAGTTATTTCAGATTCCAAGGCTGGCAAGATCAGGGAAGACGTCCGGAGAGTTGCAAAAGTTGACCAGACACTGCTTCAGGATGGATTTGACCTCTACATGCAGTTCCTCATATTGGACCCCAGTGGGAAGTGGGTCGTGGTGCAGCAGGGCATGAGCCCAGAACTGCGAATGGCTAGGAGGTACCACTGGATAAACAAAGCTTCAATGGATTTCCTGAATGATGCAAGAAATGGCATTTCCAGCCAGATCCTGCAACCCTCTGTTCTGGATCTCTCTGCATCAGAAAGCCGTAAGCACAGGGGCAATATGGTGGAACTAGTCAGGGACAATCCGCGTCAGTACTTTGCCAGGTTGAGGGAGAGCAATCAGAGTACGCTTGACAATTATACAGATAGTTCACCTGTGCTGAGGATGGATTACAGGATCAACTGGGAGAAGATGCGAATCCTTTACGAATACCAGCCCAGGGACTTTGAAGAGTTTGCATTCATGAAAGGAATAGGAAAATCCACAGTAAGGGCCATTTCATACCTTGCAGAGCTCATCTTCGGGAGTGAGCCGTCTTTCAGAGACCCTGTAAAATATTCTTTCGCCCTGGGTGGCAAAGATGGCGTTCCCAAACCAGTAAACGTTCATGATTATGACAAGGCAATAGAATTCTACAGGGAAGTCCTGAGAGATACCTATTCCGGCCAGAAAATCCTGGATGATTTTTTGAGGAATCTTGCTAAGTACAGCTATAACAGTTCTAAACGCTGATTACACAGATACGCACTACCGACCCACTTATTCTGCACAATTGTTAAATAGCCTCTCCCACTATGACCAAGATTATCGACAATGGAGCAGCCTAGTAATAAAGAGTTCAAAGTTGAAGATCATCTTCCCTTTCTCGATCCATTGATATCAAGATGGTTCAATGGAAGATATTTGGATCTAACTGAACCACAAAGAAAGGCTATTCCCCTCATACACAACAGGGAAAATGTCCTGGTTTCAAGCCCTACAGGAACAGGCAAGACTCTTACAGGATTCCTTGCGGTAATCAACGAACTTTTCGGGCTATCAAGAAAGAATGAACTTGAAGACCGCATTTACTGCCTTTACATCAGTCCGCTCAAGGCTCTTGCAAATGATATAAACAAGAACCTCAATTCCCCGCTGGACCAGATATACGAATTAGCTGAAAAGGAGGGAGAGAAGCTTCCCAAGATAAGGGCTGCGGTAAGGTCGGGAGATACCCCCCAGAACGAGAGGCAAAAGATGCTGAGAAAGCCTCCCCACATACTCATCACAACGCCAGAATCTTTTTCCCTTGCCCTCTCTGCGCCCAAATTCAGGGAGAAGCTCATGGACCTCAGGTGGCTCATAATAGATGAGATACATGAAATCTCTGCCACAAAGCGTGGCGCACTCCTTGCTGCTAACCTAGAGCGCCTATCATCAGTAAACAAGGATTTCATAAGAATAGGGTTATCAGCCACTCAGGCCCCTCTGGAACTAATTGGCACATACCTGTGCGGTTACCAGGGAGAAGAACAGAGGCCCTTCAAGATTATTGAAGTCGACACCAAGAAATTCCTTGACCTGAGGACAATTACACCCGTTAACGACCTTACCAAAACAAGTTATGAAGTGGCCAACGACAGGATGTATGAAATCCTCACTGAAATGGTCAATGAGCACAAAACAACTCTTATCTTCACAAATACAAGAAGCGGTACCGAACACGTTGCAATGCGGCTCAAGGCCAGAGGAATAGAAAGCATTGAAGCCCACCATTCATCCCTTGGGAAGGAAACCAGGCTGGAAGTGGAGAACAAGCTCAAGAATGGTGAACTGAGATGTGTGATAACATCAACGTCATTAGAGCTAGGCATTGACATCGGCTATATCGACCTAGTAGTACAGATTGGAAGCCCGAAGTCTGTATCAAAAGGCCTCCAGAGGATCGGGAGGTCCGGCCACAACATTAACGATCTCTCTACCGGCAGGTTTCTTGTATTTGACCTTGATGACCTTATGGAATGTTCAGTTCTCACAAAGGCTGCTTATGACCGTGAGATCGACAAAGTTGTAGTTCCAACCAACTCACTTGACGTCCTTTCACAGGTTGTTGTGGGCATGTCGCTTGAAAGGCCATGGAAAATTGAGGAAGCATACAACATAATCAGGAATTCATACAGTTTCCACCAGCTTCCATTCGAAGACTTCATGGAAACTATCAATTACCTGTCTGGAAAGATAGAGGACAACGTCATTTACAGCAAAATATGGTACGATGAGGTAGAAAAAACATTCGGCAAGAAGAAGAGTACCAGAATGATCTACTTCATGAACATTGGGACAATCCCTGAAGAAGCGGATTACCAGGTTATAAGTGAAAAGGGCAGGCACCTGGGGCAGCTCAGTGACAAATTTGTAGAGCGGCTGAAGCAGGGGGATATCTTTGTGCTTGGTGCAAGGACATACATGTTCCAGAGAAGCGTTAGGAACAGGGTCTATGTCAGGGATGCAACAGGAATGAGGCCCACCGTCCCGTCCTGGACAGGTGAGATGCTTCCAAGAAGTTATGATCTTGGTGTCCTCGTTGGCGAGTTCAGGAAAGAAGCCCTCAGACGCATTGAAGATGGAGAGGATATAAAGAAGTGGCTTATGGATGATTATAGGCTGGATGAGAACGGCGCAACCAGCATGATATCATACATCAAAACTCAGGCAAAGTTTGACGTCCCCACTGAAGACCATCTGCTCGTTGAGGGATATACAGATTCATCGGGTCTGTACAGCATAATTTTCCACAATCCTCTTGGCCGAAGGGTCAACGACGCGCTTTCACGAGCCTATGGCCAGGCCATGTCCAACCAGTTTTCAACCAACACACGGATCACCGTTACAGATGACGGTTTCATCCTCACAGTCCAGAAGAAGATTCCAATTAAGGAAATAGTTCCGCTTATCAGTTCAAAAAACTTTGAGGATATTGTTGCCCGATCTATCAGCAACACGGAAGTATTCAAGCAGAGATTCAGGCACTGTGCTGCCCGGTCCCTCATGGTACTGAGGAAGTACAAGGGATACGACATATCTGTAGTTAGACAGCAGCTGAGGAGCGACAAGCTCCTGAAAACCCTTGGGGAAATGAAGAATTTTCCTGTTATCAAGGAAACATACCATGAAATCATGAATGATATGATGGATGTACCGCGGGCACTGAATTACGTCAAGGAAGTAATTGAAGGCAAGAATTTCAAAATACTTGATTACCGGGCCGAGACAAGTCCATTCTCATATGGGCTTATTCTAGCAGGTGTTTCTGACATGGTCCTCATGGAGGACAGGTCCAAACTTCTCAAGGAACTCCAGGGAAGAATACTGGACAAAATATATGGTTCACAGGAAATCAGGTTCCTGATCCAGGATCAGGCTACAGTTGACCAGTACTACAAATCAAAGGTTCCACAGATAACTGACAAGCAGAGCTATGAAGACTTCGCAAGGCATTTTCTGGTCTTCGACCCATTCAGGAACAGGTTCAACAGCCCATTCCCATATGCGCAGGTAGGCGTCTCTGATATTACTGAGGACCTTATTGGCGAGGATGCCATTGTTTCCGTCTATGTTAGAGGGCCTGGGTGGGCTCACATAGACAACTATCCTGTAATAAGAAAACTCTTCCGTGCAGATGAAAAAATGGATGTATCCACACAGATGGTCTTTGATGCCATTGAAAACCAGACATTCGGCGAACTCAAGAAAGCTCTGGATATGGAAGAAGGTGAGCTGAAGGATTCCCTCACAAGGCTGGAATCATGGTATTCCATCAGGCGTACCCTCAAGGATGGAAACAATTCATATGTGAAAAACGACCTCTATGTTGAGCAACCAGATGTGGAAGATGCAGTGGACAGGGCCCTTATACTAGTTATCGGGAGCTATGGTCCACTTACCATCGATGAAATATCCATAAGGCTTCCCATAGACCAGACTCTTTTGTCCGAAGGCCTGAATAGGCTTGTTGAGGAGGGCACACTTGTGAACGAGTATATTACTCCTGTATTTGCAAGGCAGTATATCCTCAAGCCAGATCTCGATGCACTGCTTGGCCGGGGTGAAAGCAACGAGCTTGAAAAGAGGGTGGCAGATTTCTCCTCTGAAGTTGAGTCTGTTTCCGATTATTTTGAGAAGTATGGTTACGCTTACAGCACAGAGAGCATCCGGGCGAGGTGTGCCGATTACTCCGTCGATAAAATAGAGAATCTGATGCAAGGCGGAAAAGTCCACCTGGGAAGATTTGTGAAGAATCGGATGTCATATGCATCTGACTGGCTCACTGAAGCCCTTTACAACCTGAGATATGAACCATTCAAGGATGAGGAACTCCAGGTTCTCAAGCACATTGAGAACGGGCACAACACAGATGACGAAATAGCTGAAAGAACAGGGAACCCCGTAAAAGTCGTCAGGCAGATCATCCGAGCTCTTGAATTTAGGGTCTCCATTTCAAGATCATTGGATGGTAAGTTTTCCGTCCTTTACGGTTCCAGAGAACGTGGGGATGTACAGAAGAGCGTAAAGGTTCTCATTGGAAAATTCGGCCCGGTGGCAAAGCGTGAGCTAGAACATACCTTCTGGGCATACATGGGGGAAACCATAAAGTCATTAGAGGAAAAGCCCAAATATATCAGGAATGACCTCTATTATGGAGGCAGGAAACTCAATGGAGATCTAAAGAGGGGTGTTATTGTCCCGGTCACTGATCCGTTGGAGATTTACTTTGGAAGAAAGTATCTCAACGAGATAGATTACAATTCAATTTATGTTTCAAAGGGAAAGGAGGAGGCAACCCTTACCGTTGCTTACAATGATGGTGTCCTATGGATTTCAAACCTTACAGGTTCCATATCTTCACCTGAAAGTTTCTTCCTTTCAGTCAAGGAACTTGCCAGGAACCATAGTTGCCAGGAGATTTTCATTTCATCTGTTCCAGAGAATGTCTCACCTTACGGAAAGGAGGCTGGCTTTACAGATAAAGCTGGAGCGCTTCTACTGGGTGATGCAAGCATTTTGGATATTGAGGAGGAAGGCCTGTTCTCTTATGCAATCTCCAATGCACAAAGGAACACGGACTCAGTGGTATTTGAAAAGCTAAAGGAATTCCACCTTGGCATAAGGAATGAGGTGGAAGCATCATACATGGGCCTGAGGAATGCCCTTCTCCGCAACTACTTCCAGTCCAGGTTGCTTTATAATTTTGCGGGACCCTTTGGTGTACAGGCCATGGCAACCATGGAGACTATATCTGTATACAGGGCCATAAAAGCCAGAGAACTCAACGAAACAGACCAGAGAATAGTTCATGTAATAATGGAATACGGAGGGGCCACTGAGGCTGAAATCATTACCCACCTGCGAAGGGATGTACTGGGAGTAAGGAATAACCTCAAGTCTCTATACGAAGACTGTGTCATTGCAAAAGATTCGGACCGTCGCTACGTTTTCGTTCCGGAGAAGTACAAGAAAGGGGAAGCAGTTGATATCCTGGTGAAGGCAATGCTGAAGAATATGGGCTTCATAGATGCAAAGAGGTACGAGGAGACTACTGGAAGGCCAATGGACCAGAACTTCTTCAAGAATATTGATCAACTAATAAAATCAGGAAAAGCCATTAAGGGTGTCATACCCGGATTCCAGCGCCTGCTTTACATTAATCCTGCTGCGCTGAAATTCAAGGGCGGAGACTCAAGGATCATGATTCCCAAGGACATTATCATTCTGTACTTCCAGGATTATATCAAGAGGCAGCTTGGCACTACGAACCTATACATAATGGTAAAGGACGGGAAGCTTGCTGCGGGGTTCTCCGCCAGGAAGAGCCTGAAGACCCTGAAAGTCTCCAAGGTAATAGGGGACAGGGAATACAGGGACAAGATGAGGAAAGAGATGAATGAATTTGGATTTGCTGTCTCCTTCAATTGATTTTTATAAGGTGGAATTGAGCTTTTTTCCCAATCTGTAAGGATGACACTCTTTCAAGCATTGCTTGAGAAATAAGGGATTTTTTTCTAAAAAAAGGGATAAAAAGGTATTTCCAGAATTCTGAATTTAATAAAATCTTTTCCTAGGCAAGCTCATTTAAGGAGACCGAGGGGGCCAGCCAAATGACTTTTATCTAAAGTTCAAAAATAAGCAGAAATTTTATATCCAACTACCATACGTATTTAAATGGAAAATATCGATTTTTATTTGATGGGACTTTCCGTGATTCTCGCAGCATT
>JAKAUW010000086.1 GCA_021817455.1 Thermoplasmata archaeon
TGCCGCAGGTCTCAGTAGAAAGCACATACTGCAATCCGTAAGAGACAGCCTCAAGAGGCTCGGAACTGATTACATAGATCTCCTGCAGGTACATGCATGGGACCCTCTGACTCCCATTTCCGAGACTTTGAGGGCACTTAACAATGTTGTGGAAAGCGGCATGGTCAGGTACATAGGTGCCAGCAACTTCAGGGCCTGGCAGCTCGCGCTTTCCATACATGAAAGCAGGATCGGGGGACTCGAAGAATTCTCCAGCCTTCAGCCACAATATAATCTTCTGACCAGGGCCACCGAATTTGAACTGATTCCACTTTGTTTGGCAGAAGACATTGCTGTGATTCCGTGGAGCCCCCTCAAGGGTGGTCTACTTACAGGAAAATATGACAGGGATAAATCTGGTGCCGATGGGGAATCAAGAATATGGGAAAACGTGCGGAAAGGCAGGGACGCGCCATGGAAGGTAAATGAGGATTACGTGTGGAAAGTGGTGGACGCTTTGAAAAAGGTTGCTGGTGAAACAGGAAAGACTCCTTCACAGGTGGCGTTAAACTGGGTTCTCTCCAGGAAGGGAATCACTTCGCCCATTATTGGAGTCAGGAACATTTCTCAACTGGAAGATAACCTTGGAGCCACTGGCTGGAAACTATCAAGCGAGAACCTGAAAATTCTCAACAATGCCAGTCAGCTGTTTGTCTCTTATCCATATGATGAGGCATCAGAAGAACAGCAACAGTCAGGAAGAGTGCATTAAAGAAATATGGTTCATAGATCAACTTCTATGAATCCGTTCTCCTCTTTAACCTGGTACGTTTTCAGTCCCAATTTGTCCATGGGTGCGTTAGGTGCCACAAATGGTGGGGCAACCATTTTTCCAGTATTCATGTCAAATTTTGCATCGTGGCATACACACCTGACCCTGAGTTCAGAAGGTTCAAGGTGGCCCAGTATGCATTTTGCATGGGAGCATACGCCATTTAACGCATACAACTTGCCGTTCACCTTTGAGAGAAATACTATCTCATCCCCAACTTTTACACTTGCGCCGTCCGCCTTTTCCAGTGCCTTCAGAGAAATTGTCTTGTGCCAGACCATGCCTTGCTAATGCCTCCTGCAAAAAAACCTTTGCCAGCATCAGGTCTTGTGGATAAAAAAGTGGTTGATTGAATTAAGCAACGCAATAGCGATCTGAAATTGGAGGCAATGTCTATCTGCCATAAAATCTCAAGACATCCCTTGGTAGCAGTAACAGGAATACTAATGTAGAAATGGAAAAAGCACCAAGAAAAAGCCAGGAGTAAGAGAATCCATAAATTTCCACAAAACCGAATACTGCCGGGACCACAGACCCGATCCCGATCTGAATTGAATTGATAAGGCCTATATTCAGGGCCATATACCTGCTGTCCCTGTCCATCAGTGCCACTATTGCATATTCAAGTGAAATAACAATGGTCGCCACAAGCCCCACAGCAATAAGAATGAACCACAGGCCAAGATAAGGGATGAAAGGTATGGCCATCACAAGAAGCCCTATTATAATGACCAGTATTGCGGCCATCCTAAGAGGATTGGATCGCCTGATAGTTCCAGCAAGAATTCCTCCTGCGATACCTGCGATAGGTATTATCCCTCCCATGAGCCCGGCAATGTTTGAGTTGATGTTTATGAGGGAACCATATGACTTGAAATATTCAGGCAGAGTATAATTCAGGGACCAGAGCCCGACGAGCCCGACGCCGAGAAGCCAGGTCCGCCTGTCAAGCAGCCTTGCCCTTATATTCTTGCTGTCAAAGCCCCCATAAATTGCACCCCTCTTTATGGCAACCTGCATGAATATGGCAGAAGCAAGGACTACTACGCCTGACACGAGAAAATCAATTCTCCAGCCGAATATGGGTATCAATGGTGTGAAAGCTATTATTCCGGCTCCTGCTCCGATGTTGAAGGAAGCATTGTAATACCCGATCAGCCCAGCTATCCTTTCTGGCGCGATCTCATTGAGAATTGCAATAGCAGTGCTGAAATAAAAGGCAGCTCCCACTCCTACGAGGAACCTTAGGCAAACCAGTTCGATGAAATTTGCAGAATATGCCGATAATATGGCTGCTGCACCCATGAGGTAAAGGCCTATGAGAGCAGTCCTCCTGGCTCCAATCCTGGAGGACACTATACCTGCGGGGAGCTGGAAAATTCCAGCTCCAAGAAGAAAAGAAGACAGTGCAAGCCCAGTGTATGAAAATGGAACATTGAACGACTGGCTGATTGGAAGCAGAGCTGGGGAGATATTATACCAGTTGAGCGCATAGAACAGCCTTGAAACCATGACAGATGATATCCTTATGCTGTTCCCGCGAGGCATTTTCTTAACCTAATGCTGACACACTATTTAGGCAAAATGATCAGAAACTGTGTAAATCAAAAAGAATTTAAATTGACTAACTATAGTTAGGCAATGTCAGTTACAAAGGAAGAAGTCCTTGGATGGCTGGGTGGCAAGGACGAAACATCCGGAAACTTAATAGACATCCCGTGGCAGATCAAGAAATTTGAGAACAATCTTGTCCTAGAAAACGAGAAGGTACCCTTTTCCATCTATTTAGTATTTGAACAGGGCTTTGTCCGAATATTCCTTAAGACAGGGATAGAAACTGCCGTGCTGGAAAATCAGGAGAGGCTCGGGGTCTACCGTGTACTGCTCCTTCTCAACAGGCAGCTTGACCTGGTTAAATTCATGCTCGATGGCATTCAGGAGGAAGTTATCACAAGAGTTGACCTTGAACTGGATTCCCTGTCCAAGACAGAACTGAATGATGGCATGAGCATGCTGCTCTCCTCGCTTTACATAATGGTAAAGAGCCTAAAGCTTGAGGACCAGTTCCAGCAGGGGATAACCCAGCGGATGCTCATGATGGTCCAGGACATGATCAAGGCAGGAAAGAGCAAGGACGAAATTATGAAATACCTAGTTGAGAAGATAGGGCTTTCAAAAACGGAATCACAGAACATTGTTGCTCAACTTGTGGGCAACATTGAAGGAAAACAGAACAGCGGAATGTATGCATGATGAATGGTGAGGAATTTCCACAGATTTCAACATTAGAGCCAGGGAAACAGAACGTGAGACTCAAGGCCAAGATCGTTTCCCTTCAACAGCGAAAGATCAAGAACGAGAAAGGTGAAACTGTGTATTTCTATGGGATACTAGGCGACAGCTCAGGGACAATTTCCTTTACAGCATGGGCCTTCCCTGCCACGATCCAGTCAGGAGATGTTGTGGAGATAAAGAACTGCAGCACTAAGGAATACAACAATGTAAACCGTGTCTATATCGATTCGCGCTCTGAAGTTGTTCTAAGGCCGGGAGAGGATCTGGAAGTTAAGAGGACTTTCAGGGAACTCAAGATAAAGGATCTTTCCACCACCAATCCATACGTAAGCCTTGAAGGCAGGATTTCTGGTGTAATGGAAAAGGAGATGGAGAGGGATGGAGAAAAGCAGAAACTATACTATGCGGATCTTGAGGATGACACAGGGAAAATAAGGCTCACATCTTTCGGCAGATCACTGAAGGAAGGGGAGTCAGTAAGGATCGAAGGAGCTAAAGTCTCTGAATACAATGGCAGGCTGAGGCTAACTATAAATGACAAGACCAAGGTCCTGTCAACAAAGCTTCAATACACAATAACAGAGAGGATAGTGAATCTAGCAGATATCGCGAATCCAATCGGAGGAATTACTGTCCAGGGCTTTGCCGTAAATCTTGGGCCGAAGAGCGGGCTAGTAATGAGATGCAGCCAGTGCAACCAGAAACTTGACGACCTGAGGTGCCCCGATCACCCGGACGCCCCATTTGTGTATGATCTCTTTGCATACTTTACAATTGATGACGGAACGGGCCATCTTCAATGCACAGGTGGCAGAATGCCGCTCCTGCCATTGATAGGCCTTTCTCCTGATGATTTTGTCCCTTCAAACAAGAACATTTCAAGACGCGGCGTGCAATCCCTGCTCGAGGAAAAGATCCCGGGAAGGGCTTTTGTCATCGGCGGCGACGTTATCAAGAGCCAGATCGGTCTATCCATGAGGATAAGGGACATAAGGCCAATGGATGAGGAATTCCTGAAAACATTCTCAAGAATGCTGGAGGCTGATTTCCAGTGATTTCAAGGAAAAGGGAATTTGCATACTGGGTATATGCCAGGGAAATAAGGGACTCAACTGTTCTTGAGGAAAATCACGAGGAAGAAAGGGCCAAACCCTATGTGATCACCCCCCTTGGATCCAAAATCAGGCGTGTCCTGATTACCGGGAGAGTAACCCAGAAGAACTCTGAGGAAAACATGACCAAGATGACTCTGGCCGATTCCACCGGGAACTTCTATCTTACTGCCTTTTCAAATGACTTCGGTAGCCAGGGGAAAATCATGCTTGACAGCCTGGAACCCAATGATATGGTAATGGTAATGGGGCGCCTGACAACATTCCAGAATGAAGGGAAGATATATTTCAACATAAATCCGGAAATAGCAGTGAAGATAGATGACACCTCACTGAAGTACTGGAACCTCAGGGCAAGCCACATTGCCAGAAGGAAAATCTTCGCAATCAGGGCAGCCTTGAAGAGCGAATCCCCAACTTCAGAGGACCTGAGGAAAATGGGATACACTGAAGAGGAATCAGAATGTGCCGTGAGGGCCGCAAAGAATTACCCTGACTATAATACAGCTGATATGGAGTCAGTTGCCTCAGGTTTGCAGTCCCCGGGTGCAACACCAGAGGGAGATACTGTCCACAGGGAACTTGTTCTGGACTACGTAAGAAACAATGATGAGGACGGTAGAGGTTGCAGGTACGAGGATATACTGGCTGCAGCGACTAATGCCCAGATTTCCCAGGGAGAAGTTGACGAAATCCTGAACACCCTCGGTTCTGACGGGGAGATTTTTGAGGTATCACTGAAGAGGTACAAGGCCATTTAATCCAAAAATATGTTTTTTCCCAACTTCTTCACAAATTCATTTTCCCTCGCAAAAATGTAATATGATTCCTCCCTGTTAAAGCCAACAGCGGCGAATCCACTGTAAAACAGTTTCTCCATGGCCTCCCTGGTTGCCGTTCTGATTTTCATGGCCTCTTCTCTGCCAGCCTTCTTCAATGCCACAAAATCTCTAGGAATATGAAGCCCAATTGTTGGCGATTCAAGATCAATTTCCATCGATGACAGGGCATGGATGTTATTTGCGAATGCTGTTGGCCTTATTTCACCGCTCATTGAATAGTCTAACCACCACTCTGCTACAAAACGGTCAGTGGGCATACCAAAGTTGAGCGAATCTTCCATTTTTCCATAGAAATTTCTAAGGTATGTCCTGCTGAGAACCCCCAGTTTGTTGAAGTTGAAATTTGCATTGAGTGCCATAAGCGGGTCATATGTCCATGCAATGAGCTTGAACCCATGTTGTCGAGCCCAGTCTTTCTGGGCAAGTTTTAAGGCCTTGCCTATACCTCCGTATTTGCTCTCGTTTATAACGCCTGTCATGTGTGAATAAAGATACGGCTGTCCATGCCTGTAACCTGGAAAACTGAAATGCATACCAACAACTTTTCCAGTTTCTTTCGCAAGAAGAACTAGCCCGCCGTGGAAACGCATGGCAGCAACAATGTCCTTTACAAGCTGCTCCAGATTCTGCATACCCCATGCTGATTTAATGACCGGAACAATTTCCCTTATCTCGTCTGGATCTGTTACTACCTGGACTTCCATTCCTCATTGTTAGGTTAATTCACGATATATAGGTTTCAACAAGTGTCTCATGGTTCAAGTTTAACCCTGATTTTACCTCTTCAAAAACCGCGAATTATGGAAAAGAACATTTAGATTAGAGTGATGGCATTCCATGGAATTAATTGCCCACAGGGTTTCCCTGCCTCTCAAGACCCCTTTTGTAACAAGTTTCGGTGCCCAGGATCACAGGGCTGCACTCGTTTTCGAGTTGATCCATAACGGGATTACTGCTTTTTCCGAAGCTGTGACAGATGAGGGCCCCTTTTACAGTTATGAGGACAATAATACTGCATTCCACATAATTGAGGCGTATCTCACCGAACAAATGAAAGACGTTCCTAAACCTGTGGAATTCCTGAATAGAGTCAAATTCGTCAAGGGACACCTTATGGCTAAAGCTGCCTTAGAAATGCTACTCTGGGATTATCATGCCAAGGTGGAGGGGACACCACTATACAGGTACATCGGGAAGACCAACGGCAAGGCACAGATCGGGATCTCAATTGGAATGGCCGACCCGGATGAAATGAGGAAGCAGACATCGAAAGCAGTAGAGCTTGGATACAAGCGAATAAAGGTAAAGATTAAAAAAGGAAAGGAAGAGGAAATAGTTGGTAATGTGCGGTCAGCCATTGGGGATTTCCCTCTGAGTGTGGATGCAAACACAGATTTCACATTAGAAGACACCGAGGCGTTAATGGCTCTTGATAAGTATGGTTTGGTCTATATGGAGCAGCCACTGGACCATGATGATATCATTGACCATGCAGAACTTGCAAGGAGGATCAGGACTCCAATCTGCCTGGACGAATCCATTGTTTCAAGGGATCGAGTAAGAAAGGCAATAGAGGCCAAAGCCTGCACAGTGATAAATATCAAGCCCGGCAGGGTATCCGGCTTCACCGAGTCCTTGGCCATAGCAAAGCTTGCAAGGGATCATGGGCTGCACACTTGGGTCGGCGGGATGCTGGAGACTGGTGTGGGACGGGCATTCAATATTGCTCTTGCATCCAGTGCCTACATAGATTCTCCAGGCGACACATCCCCAAATGAAAAATACTTTGAAAAAGACATTGTGAAGAACCCCTTCATTATGGAAGACGGATTCATCACTCCCATGGACGGGCCTGGAATAGGCGTTGAAATAGATAGGGATAGGCTGAAAAAAGTAACACTCGACAGAGTAAGGTTACTCTAATTTCCACCTTACCTTAAGGTCCCTGGCAGCCCTGACCTCATCTATTCTTCCAACAGAGAGATTCCTGGGCATTTTCTTCAACTCTGTCTCCTGTTCATCAAGGCTCTTAAGGAGGATATCCGCGTATTGGTCCAGATCGGCTTTGGATACTGATTCCGTTGGTTCAATCATCATTGCTTCATGGACGATGAGCGGGAAATACACGGTTGGGGCATGTACCCCATGGTCAATGAGATATTTGGCCAGGTCAAGTGCCCTCTTTCCAGTGTTTTCTGTTGAAAGGACCAGTTCGTGTTTCTTCAGCGCTTTGTAAGGTATCTTGAATTTTCCTGCCAGTTTTCTGGCAAGGTAGTTAGCATTGAGGACAGCGTTCACTGTGTTCTCCTTCAGTCCATCTGATCCATGGTAAGTGATATATGACCAGGCGCGGAGCATCATGTTGAACGATCCAAAATAGGATGATACCTGCCCTATGGTCTTGGGATGTGTATAGTCCAGGAAGTACCTGTCTCCTTCTTTTCCCACAGTGGGAACAGGAAGGAAATCCTTGAGGTTTCCCCTGACTGCTACCGGGCCTGAACCTGGACCACCACCTCCATGTGGGGTTGCAAATGTCTTGTGCAGGTTGAAGTGAACAATGTCAAAACCCATGAGCCCTGGTGATGTTACTCCCATGATCGCATTGAAGTTAGCCCCGTCATAATAGAGGAGGGCGCCCGCCTCGTGGACTAATTTCGCAATCTCTGTTATCTGGTCTTCGAATATTCCCAGGGTATTAGGGTTTGTTATCATGAATGCTGCAGTTCTTTCCGACAGGGCTGCCTTAAGGGCTTCCAGATCAACAGTCCCCTTTTCCCCGGAAGGAATTTCCACAACATCAAATCCACCCATTGCAGCGGAAGCGGGATTGGTTCCATGGGCCGAATCAGGAATAATAATCTCAGTCCTCTTGTCCAGCTCTCCTCTGTCTTCGTGGTATTTCCGGATTATAAGTATGCCGGTGTACTCACCATGGGCGCCTGCAAGAGGTTGCAGCGTGATCGCATCCATGTCCGAGAGTTCCTTGAGGTACTCCTGGAGTTCATACATTACTCTCAGAGAACCCTGGACAGACCTTTCAGGCTGAAGCGGATGTATTTCGCTGAAACCCTCGAAAGTGGATACCCTGTCAGCGAATTTTGGGTTGAACTTCATGGTGCATGACCCCAGCGGGTACATACCAAGGTCAACGCTATAGTTCATCTGAGAGAGCCTTGTGAAATGCCTCACAACATCGTATTCGGCTACTTCCGGAAGTGGGAGATCCTTTCTTAGGGACCCGGAGGGGAGATCCATTAGTGCGTCAGGTTCTACCTTTCCAGGTATCTTGTAAGTGGTTCCTGATCGAAGTTCACCAATGAAAGGTTCATCGTACGAAGCCTGCCTGTAGCTCATGAAATCACTTCCAGTGTTCTAACGAGCTGCTCAATGTCCTGTTCCCGTGTTTTCTCAGTCACTGAGAAAAAGTATGAGTTTGGTATAGCTTCAGCCTTTCCTTTGGAGAGGAACCTTGCAAGTGGGATGCCGCCAAGAATTCCCCTGTCAAAAAGTTTGTCCTGAAGTTTCTCCACTGGAGAGGCAAGTGAGACCAAAACATCTGAGAATGGTTTCCCTGTAAGTTGTCCTTTGGATAGTTTTCCAGCACTGGAAAGCGAACTTCTGAGTTTTTTGGAATTCTGGTATGTGAGAGTCGCTACTTTTCTAATCCCATCTGCTCCAACAATGCTGATATAAGATGCGGCAGCAATTGCCATGAGAGCCTGGTTGGTGCATATGTTGCTCATGGCCTTCTCTCTTCTTATGTGCTGTTCCCTGGTCTGAAGGGTCATGACAAATGCCCTCTTTCCGTTGGCATCAACGCTTTCACCAATGATACGGCCAGGAGACCTTCTGATGTAGTCATTCTTGAAAGAGAGTATCCCGAGTAACGGGCCACCAAAACTCCTGTGAATCCCAAGTTGCTGGCCCTCCGCAACCACTATGTCTGCACCATATGATCCAGGCTCCATGAGGATGCCCAGGGAAATTGGATCGACGTAAGCGATGAGGAGAGCATCTTTCTTTATTTCCTGCAGTTTGAACACATTTTCGTCGATAATGCCCAGTCCATTGGGCTGTTCGCATACAATCGCAGATGTGTTGGCACTGACTTTGGATCTGACATCATCAAGGTCAATATGTCCTGTTTTCATATCAACCCCGTAAAAAAGTAGCTTAACATGGAGGCCTGCTATGTAGCTCCTGATAACCTCAAGCTTCCCTTTGTAAATGGTCTCCGGAAGAAGAATTTCAGTCTTCTCATTGACCCTGTACGCCATCCTCACTGCTTCTCCCAGTGCTGTGTATCCATCGTACATTGAGGAATTTGTAACATCCATTCCAGTGAGCTGGCACATCAGGCTCTGGTATTCAAAAAGTGATTGGAGCACGCCCTGGGACATTTCTGCCTGGTAGGGGGTGTATGAGGTCAGGAACTCAGTTCTCCCAATAAGGGAATCAACAGAGGTGGGAATTACACGGTCATATAGGCCATTGCCAAGGAAATTTGTCATTCCTGGTCCCTTATTCATAAGTGAATAACTTCTGGCTTCTTCCAGGAGCTCATATTCTGAAATTCCCCTGTTCATATTCAGGCCTTTCTTCTTGACATTCTGGGGGACATCGGAAAAGAGATCGTTCTTGTCTTTTATTTGCAGAAAATTGAGCATTTCATTATGTTCTTGATTGACAGACATAGGGGCTCAGCTACACAATAATTTCGCCGTATATATTTTATCTGAGGAGCTTGCTCTTCTGGTATTTTCACCAAATATTTGTAGGAAGTGACTACTGGGAAGATTACGTGATAAAAATTTAATAATGCAGAATTATCCAATCAACATTGAGCGACGCGTTCATTCACTATACAGAAGCCAGAGCATATCCAACAATAGGCGTGATCCTTCTCGGTGGTATTTCCGACAGGACGAAGCGAATTCCAATGCACACATCAGCAGGATTCGCTTATACCGGGCTTGACCAGGATATATGGGTTGACACAAGGGTTATGGTAAACAGGGGGGCGCCATTTGGTGACCTCAATGGAGAGGAAGTGCAGTATTCAGAGTCTGGAAGGTCCCCATTTGTTATCCTAAATCATTACCGCAGCAAAATTTTTGACCATCTAGCAGTGCGTGAGGAAGCTGCCCTGTCTTTCAGGTCCAGGAATGTTGGAATTCTCAGTGGAAGTTCAGATGCAGGTGCAGCAGCCATGGGTTCCTGCATAGCTGAAATGGCTGGCGGTGTGGATGATATGGTGGCATTCGAAAATGAACTCAGATCTATTTCAGAAAGTGTCGGAAGGAGCCTCTACGGGGGCCTTACCGTTACATGGGCTGACGGGAGGAATGCCAGAACAGAACAGCTCCTGAGCCCTGAGGCATTCAGGGATTATGTTGTCATAGGATGCAGCTTCAATGTCCAGAGAAAACCCTCTGACAGAATTCATGAAAATGCTGTAAGCAGCCCAGACTATCCGAAGAGGATCGACAGCACAGCCAAGAAGGCGAAGGAACTGGTAAAATTATCAGAACAAAGGGACATAAAAGGAATCTTTGAACTATCCCACCAGGATACCGGGGAATATCACAGGCTTAACGAGAGCGTTGGGGTCAATATTATCACACCTGGAATGAGGAAGCTTATGAAGAAGGTTGATCAGGACAGAGTAGAAATGTGGATGTCTTACATTGTAACTGGAGGAAGCAATGTCTTTGTAATAACAGAAAAAAAGAATATGAACGAGATTGCAGACAGGTACAGGGGATACTGCGATAGCCAGTCTCTGCTCAGCGTGGCTGAAGGGGCGAAAGTTATAGCCGGTTCCAAGCCATAACTTAAATAACCTTCTTTAAAATCAGGTACCAATATGGCGGATAAGAAATCTGAGGGATTCCAGTCTGGCGCTGGACTTATCAGGTATTTCGAAGAGGAAGAAATATCCGGCCCTGCACTTGATCCAAAGCTCATTATATACATAGGGATAGCTATGGCCGTTGTAGTGGAGTTAGCCAAGGTTTTCTGGCCCATTGTAGCTTAAACCGCTTACAACAAATTTAAACCACTTTATTGCAAACTGCAAAACAGGATGCCGCCTCAGAAATCACTGGCGGGTAACAAAAGAAATAAATGTCCATATAGCATCCTGCTGGGTCGCTCCGGTAGTGTAGCCAGGCCAAGCATAAGAGACTCTCAATCTCTCGACTCGGGTCCAAATCCCGACCGGAGCATTTTATCTCTTTCCTGATCCCACCCCTATTAGGAGCAATTTACTTCAAAGAGGTGAGCTTATATCAACACGACATGGACAAATCCATCAAATTCAACCCAGTAAAATTTGCCGTTTCAATCTTAATTACCGAAGGGGCCGGAGGAATTGGTTCTGTTTTTACTTTTGGCGCTATTCCTACATGGTATGCTACATTGGCTAGAACTCCCATCTCACCACCAAACTGGTTATTTGCCCCTATGTGGGTATCACTTTATTTTCTGATTGGAGTTGCTTTTTATTACATATGGACGAAAGGTCTGCGAGAGGATGGGAACTGGCTTGCTGCAACAATCTTTTCGGTCCAGCTCATTTTAAATGTGCTTTGGTCTCTAATATTCTTTGGTTTACACAGTCTACTGTTCGGTGCCATAGAGATTATATTCCTATGGTTCTTCATTGCTGCTACAATCATCGAATTCCATTCAATTGACAAGAAGGCAGCCTATTTGCTGTTCCCCTACCTATCCTGGGTTTCTATTGCAACATTGTTGAACATTGCAATTCTCTTTGCAAACCCATGAGTCATTTATTAATAGCGTGAGAAAAGTTTGTCCGCCTTAAAAAGCAGCGTTATGGGCCTTATTCGCTGAAAATATGCAAAGAGGTTATAGGATCAAAATTCCTGTTGGTGCCAAAGTGTTCGCTCAATAAAACTTATTACATGCGCTACTGGCACTATAAAGTTAGATAACCTTAATACCGCCCTTGTGTGTAGCAAGACTACAATTTGTCCCATCGATGGAAATCACAGCATTCAGTCTGGTTTGGGTAAAATATTTTAGGTGAGGGAATTCTGGCAGCCTATATGGGAAGAGAATTGAGCTATTTTACTTCTTCAATCGGGTGCTTCGCTTTTGTACACAGTATCAGGTCTTTAATGCCTCTAATATCCATCTTGAGGCAGTAAAAACGATCACTCCGGAGCCTAAGGTACCGGCCATCATAATCTTCAATATATGCCTGAAATGGTTCGGTCATTTCAATCAGTGAAGAAGAATTTGAAGTGCAGTTCAAAGCCTGTGCAGTATTCTCATCACCCTGCTTTACGCTCAATGGTACGATCCACACACTGGACCCTTTAATAAGCCTTGAAAGTATGTTATCTATATTTTTTCCCTGCGAAGAATGGGTAGGAACGAAAAATTCTGAGGGCCGTTCTTTTTGGATACCTTTGGCCATTTTTAACCGAATGCCATTCTTCTATAATTATGGAAAGTTTACTTTGTAATCTTTTATTATACAGGTAGGCATTTTTCAAATGAATTTTGGAACTTATAATTTCATGTCCCTAATTCTCTTTCGTCCAATTACTGATAATGGGGTAAGTACCGAAAAGATAATATTGGCTTTTGTTGTGGAATAAATGCATGTCCCTGAGCAGAAAGAAAAATGTCATTCATTCCATTAGAATGGACCGGGAATTAGAAGAAGTATTAATTAAGGAGGCAGAAGCCAGGCATTTTACCTTCAATAACCTTGTAAACTCAATACTTCATAAATATTCTGAATTTGACACATTTGCAGAACGATTCGGATTTGTAACAATCACAAAGAATACTTTTCAAGCTATCGTATCCGCCATAAGCGATGAGGAGATTGAGACAATCGCAAGGGACATTTCTTCGCTAGCATTAAAGGAATTCACATATTTCAAGTATAGTGAGCCAAGCGTCAGGTCTTTTATTGATTTCCTTGCTCTTCTTTGCAACTATGGCGGTTTGGGGATGTTTGACCAAAAGAGCCAGGGGCTTGACCATATGATCATACTCAGGCACAATCTCGGTGTGAAGGTAAGCAAGCTTTTTGGAATGATAACAGCCGAAACGCTGAAGCGAATGGCAGATATTGATGTTAAAGTTGACTCTACCAGTGAAAATGAAGTAGATATCAGGTTCAAGGCTGATCCTTTCAACCTCTGAATTCCTGACTTAAAAATCCTCTTCCGTTGGCTCAAAGCAGAATGGCGGGGTGAAGCCAAACCTGTTCATGAGTACACTTCCCCTTGCGCATACCGCCATTCCATGGAAAGAAAGCTGGATCATTCCAACCAGTTCATTATTGTTGTTTAAGACAAAAGAGCCCTCATCTCCAACCTCCGCAAACGGGTCAGAATCTGACATAATGATAAACTGGTCCTGAAAAATGAATTGCTGGTTTTCTTTGATCACTTTAATCCGCACATCTGTGCATAGTACTTTTCCCTCTGTATAACCTGAGGATCTGCCGGTTTTCCTGACATTTATCCCGATGTCTGGTTCTGCAACGTCCGTAGGCCTGCCGATATCCTTGATCCTTGGCGATGTGGGCACATCCTGGTCAACAAGGACAATGGCAGCGTCTAAATCGTTTATGGAGCCGAATGCAAGTTTTGAAATTACGGCTAGTTTGCCCAGTGAATATGCCCTGTGCGGAGAATCTCTGATGCTCGGTTGGACAATAACATCTCCAAGTTTTGCCCCGTCAGGCGCTATTACGCTGGCTGTTGAAACTGCATACTTCTGCTCACCTATCCTTACGATTCCACCAAGTGTTCCTGATGTCTTGGCATTCAGGTGTCCAAGAGAGACGCCGCCGAGAATTATCCTGTCAGGAAATGCGACGGTAGGTTCAGGCACAACGCCGCCCGGGATGTTTGCCATTAGAGGATAAATGCTGAAGCCAATCAATGCGTTGGAACATGCTTCTCGTATACTGGCCACCGCATCCTCAGTTTCAGCAAAAATATACCAGAAAAATTCAGGCTTGTCATAGCCAAGGCCAAACCCTACAAACTCCGAAATTTCGCCTAACAAGCGGCCTAGAAATTCAAGCGACCTGTTAATCTGGTTATTTGCGCATTCTATGTCGCAGTCATTGCCAGCTATCTTGTATCGAAAACCAAGAATCTCCCTTTCACAATACCAGCATGTTGCCAAGCATGAGATGCATAATTTCTAATTTCAAATATCTTCCTCATTCTCTGTAAAATTTCGCATGGGAATCTGAACTCCAATTGATGTCAATTGAAGAGAGTGGTTCTTACGGTTCAGTTAGGATTACATCGGCTTTGGCAATAAAAGTTCAGCTTGCTCGATTTTGTAAAGCCTGCCACAAATCTTGACATCGCAAGGCATGGAAAGACAATCTGGAATAATGGGCACCGGGTCCAGGGGATTCTGGGCCCTCCAGGAGCCAGGCCTGCAAGCCTTTCCCACGTGGTTATTTCCCGGAGGGTCCATGAGTTCCTGAAATATGCAGGCATTTACCATATGCGAACTCGCGGGGAGCACAGAAAGAAAAGATTGTAGGTTACTATTTCCCGTACTCAAGATAGTGCACTGGCATTTCAACCAGTTCAAGATGGACTTCCAACATCCTCCCACCTCGGAGAATTCCAAGGTTTATTCTACTGCCTATTCTTATTTTGGAGAGTAGCTCAAGAAGATTTTTCATGTTATCAACCCTTTCCCCGTTAAGCGACGTCACCACATCCCAGGGCCTCAGGCCAGCAAGATGGGCAGGGCTTCCCTTTGAAATCCTTGCTATTGCCACGCCCTTGATATTATTGAAGTTCCTCATGCCTCTCATAGAATCATTCACTGTAATACCAGAGATGCCAAGCCATGGACGGATGACTCTTCCATTGTCTAGGATCTGTTCCATAACCCGCTTTATTGTGCCAGCAGGTATCGCAAAACCTACCCCCTGTGCAAAGGCAACGATGGCGGTGTTCATTCCCACCACCTCACCGTCAAGGGTTGCAAGCGGTCCACCACTGTTTCCGGGGTTTATGGCTGCATCCGTCTGAAGAAGGCCTTCAAATATGAAATCTGCCCAGGGCATCGGCCTGCCTATGGCACTTATAACTCCAAGTGAAACTGTAGGGTCTCCAGGTAAGCCAAGGGCATTTCCTATGGCAACCACAAGCTTGCCCGCAACCAGTTTGTCAGAATCACCCAGTTTCAGGGGGTTTAAGCCCCTTGCATTGATTTTAAGGATTGCCACATCTGTAGCGGGGTCGCTCCCAATAACCTCCGCCTCATATATTTCTCCATTGCTTGTGGTAACCTGAAGCCCCTGGTGGTTCTGAATTACGTGGTGGTTCGTGACAATATAACCGCTAGAACTCACGATTATTCCACTTGCAGCGCCGTCAAAAGGCCTTACCTCACCGAACCTGTCCATCTGGTACATGTGATTGGTTACCATAACCACGCCTTCCCTTACCTTTGAAACAACTTCTGTTACTCTTTCCTCAAAGTTATACTCTTCACTTTCAGAAATCATGATACTACCTTGCAGTCGTTATCTGCTCTAAGTTAATATATCAGAAAGACACTCAAGTGTTATCAGGTAACGGAAATGGTAGAGGTATCCATAGTCTCAAAATTCCATAAGGAAGATGAGAAGCTCAACAGTGTCATGTCCCTGGTAGGCCATTCCTGGGCCCCACAGATCATCCACAGACTGGATTATTATGGGAAGCTCAGGTACAACGAGTTGAAGGCATCCCTCAGGAACGTCAGTTCAACTAGTCTTTCCAGGACCTTGAATGCGCTTACCCTGAATGATGTAATCAAGAGGGAAGTAGTGGGCGATAACCCTCCTCATGTACACTATTCTCTTACAAAGAAAGGCAAGTCGCTTGCAAAACTTCTTGCAGAAGCCATCGAAATTGATAGTGAAATCTCCAATGGTGCAAAGCAAGAAAATCTTACAGCAGTTGGACTATAAATTCTCAAGAGGCGTAAACTGATTATTTTTCACACTAAAGTTTTTATAATATTTAGAGTATTATTATTGATGTTTCCAGAGGACCCTGATCCAATTGGAGATATGCAATGTTTGTTCTCTGTGAAGAGCACCATCCCTTTTTTAGTGGAGTCAAAGAAATTCCCTGTGAATTTCACTGAGCGCATATATTTCACGGAAGAGGCAGTTGGGGACTATATTAATATCCCTTCTTCCCTAAAGGTAGATTTTGAGTATAATATATTCCTAAAGAGGATGAGAGTCTCCGAGATGGGGTCCCAGACGGTTTTCAAAATCAGTTCAGATGAATACCCGGAAATGGAAATTTTCAGAGACCTGGTAAAGATTCCTTCTGTCGCAATCGATTATAAATTCATAGAAGGCGGTTATCACAAGACTATTTTCACTTTCCACCACACTCACATGACTGATGTCTCAAGGTTCATGTTCAAAGCAAGGAAAGCTCTTGGAAATGGTTTGCCGGAGTACCTGGGCCCTAACAGGGGCATCAATTTTGTAATGCAAAAAGCACTGAAGGCGGAGAGCGTTATGGCCTTTGTCATATCCTTGAAGGCTCCGGCATCAGAATCGGAAGAAATAGACCTACTTTTTTCAAGTAAGTGGACAAGGAGGCTGAGGTGCTCAAATAGCGATCTAAACAATGATTTCCTGTATCGGATCGATGCTGCCGACACCACGGGCAAGAATATATTTGAAGTGATTTCCAGGGAAGATGGAATCTACAGGGCAACCACAGCTAGTGAAATCTCCCTTTTCTATTCCAAATTGCTTTTTGAGCATTACAATCCAATGTTTTACCAGTATCACGAGTATGACGGAAATACTCTCAGGATATGTGGTGCAGTATCACAGAGTTATGTAAGGACATTGATGTATGTTGTTTATGCTTCAGCAAAACGGTTTCCAAAGCTTGGAATTAAATTGTCCTACGTTGCCCCAGTTACTACAGGAAATTCTGCAATGAGACCAATTCCCGGGAATAAGGAGATTCAGATAGCCAATAGCCCATAAATTTTTTTTGGAAAAATGCCCAATATGGGAAAGATTTAAACGAGCTTACCAATTCAATTTATTATGGATTTAAATGAGGTAGACGCCGCTCTGGATATGCGGATCATTTATTCCATTACCGGCAACCTTCCGGTCGCGGAGTTTACCAAGAGGTTATCAATCAATCTGCAGTCTGGACTGCATTTTGGAGCTGACAGCCTTGAACTCTCATTTTTCATCCCAGAGGAACTGGCGGCAAACAGGGAAATATCCATATTTCTTGCTCAGTCAAATGCCACAAAGCAGGGAAATGTATATTTTTCAAACTTCGAAATGGCCACTGAAGACCTCCACGATAGCCTGAAAGATGCTATAGAGGACTCAAAAACCACAGTGCTTGACAACATGGTGCTTTCCAAGGGAACTTATTACCTCTCATGCAGGTTTCATTCATCAGAACTCAAAACTGTGACGAAGAATGTCCTCAGGTTCTCTAGGAAGCTGGATGGCCTGAGCGTAAAGTATCTTGGCCCCAATCCCGGAATGAAATCCATAATGGATGATGTAAAGGAAATAACAAAGCTAAAGGAAATACTATGGCAGGCCAAAGTGCCGGGAGAAGCGCTCAAGAATTCACCATTTACACTACTTCCAGACTATTGGGTGCTAGAATCAAGATATATGACGACCGGACAAGGCGTTTCAGAACTGGTAAGAACAAAGGAAAAGATAAGGAATCCGGAGGAACACGGTATTCTGGAGCTAGTACCAGAACTGAATCTCTACGAATTCAGTTTTGGCCCTGAAGATCCATTCCTGAAAGGATTTTTTAGCTATCTTTATGAAACGAGGGTTATCCGGTTCTGCCGAATTTTCGGTTTTGATGGGGGCTATCTAAAGATCGGTTCTCTTCTGCCTGAAGTTCTTCTTGACAATTACCTGGCTTCCATTGCGCTCCTTGCGGATCAGTTCCCTGAATGGGAAGTGTCAATGACAAAAGTCGTTGACTTCGAGTAATTTTAAAACCTGTTTTTTTGGTTATATGTCTTCGATTTGGAGAATTTTGAGATTGAACATAGGATAACTGTCGTTTGTCATTGAGAGAACCTGAAGCAAATCTCTAGTCTGGACAGTTGGAATGGCTGTTTCAACTCTGACCTTCTCATCAGCGTAGTGCAGATGCCTTGTGAATCTGACGATCTTTTTTTCATATGACCTGAGATGGTATTCCCTGATCATTGAACCCCTGTTACTCAGAGTCATTTCATACAGGTGATCCTTTTCTGAAATTACATTGAAGCCATACTTTTTGGGGTCCTCTATCTTGTCATTAGTTCTAAAGAGCTGAGGCACAACGTCGTTCTTTGTCATGTACCTGATATCAGCGACCCATTCTTCGCCAAGAGCATTGAGGGGCGAGGACTGTAAAGAGCTTCTGGGCATGTCATATTCCCATTTCACGTTGGTAATGCTGGCTCTTGAGATACTTTCCTTGAGTATGCTATCGAGGCCCGGATTTGGCCCGAGGTATTCAACCCCGACGCCATCAAACCTTTTTGTCAGATCGAGTAACGCAGAGGAGAATTTTTCCATCTCAAGGCTGTTGAACCTCATGGATAGGAAAAAGAATCCATCTTCAAGGTATACATTGTCCAGGATCCCTGATTTTGCCCCTTGAAGGAAGAGCTGGAGTGAATCAAAAAGTCCGGATTGGGTGATTTCATTGTTTACAAAGTAGAGGTCTCCCTGTTTCCTGGCATTAGTCTGGGCTAAGAGGATTGACATGTCACGGTTTTCCACCAGTTGTTCGGGCACAAAATAAGAAAATTCCAGTGAAGAGTCGCCGAAATGCAGGGCAGACTGGAAAGAGAAGTTCAATTTCTTGGAAAACTGCGAAACAGCTTGGTTCCCCTGATATTTCAATATTAACCTAGTATCTGAGAATTTGTCAATATCCTGGGAGTCCATAATTGCAAAGATGTTCCATTCTTCTTAAAATTTATCATAATAAGAAATGTGCGGGCAAAATTTCCCGCAAAATAGGGTTAATTCAACTTTTGGAAAGGTTTACACTTCTGTATACCAGCGCAAGCCGGAGAAAGGGGAGGCCCTGGAACCTTTCAGGAGTGAAACTTGATGAAAGAGTGGGGTTTTTCCCATTCCGCACGAACCAGAACATTAGATCTCTTACGAGCAATGCTGCTTCGGTGGTGTCTGCAACCAATGGGTTTCTGGACCTCAAAAGCCTCTGGGTTGTGTCATCTTCAAGCTCTTCACCGAGGGAGAGTTCAATGAGAAATTCGTGGGATGGGGCCTCTTTCTGTTCTACCATGGACCCAACGAGTCCGGAAAGGTAAGACATCATCCTCTCATAGTGCTGGGACCATGGCCCATCATTGTTCCTCAATCTAGCAAGCGCAATGGAAAGTCTTCCCCTGGTCAGGAAGAATCTTTCCATCTCAGAATCATAATCCTCAACTGTGTTGGAGATTACGCAGTCAAAAGTCGGAAATTTTAGTTGGCTCTCTTCTGCCATGTATATCTGATGTACAGTGGTAGCTATAAACATTGCTTTTGGCTAATCTTAAAGTAACTAAGTTCCCCTTTCCATGTAATTATTCAGTAGTTACATAGAAGATCAACTCAACAAATTATCTCCCTCTCTTAAGTTCAAATAAGAAAGCTAAAAGTTATGATAAACAAAAGGAAGTCACCTTCTGAAGATTGGATATGATACGGTGTAAAGTACAAGGTTTTGACTTTGGAAAGTGAATTTACCTTATAAGGTCTGAAGTCTGAGCGTATTGGGCAAAGGAATTCCCTCTTGAAGCTTATATTGGTATGCCAAGGAAGTTAAGCTAGTTGGCAGGAAGTAATTCTCTTATTTTGATTTTCCGGATTGCGAGATAGCTTTCAAAATGTTTCCCTAACGTTAATGTATCTTGTTGTTTGGTTATTTTTTACTTTATATCGAACAACGCTAATTTCAGGCTATTTCTTGTGCTTCATAGCATTAGCTTTAAGTAGTGGTATACGTTAGCACGTGTCATGACAGGTCAGTTAAAGAGAAACGCACTGTCCATGAGGGATGTCGTATTCCAGGGAGTTGCAGCCTCTGCACCAGCAGGAGCGGCCGTCGCGACCATGACTGGAGCCGCGGCCTTCGCCCTTGGTTCCCTGCCATTGACTGCGGTGATTGCATTTATAGTTGTGGGATTGAATGCTTTCATTGTCAGCAGGCTCTCCCAGCATGTTGCAGGAGCTGGAGGATACTATGATTACGTTAAGAGAGGATTCGGATCCCACGTTGGAGCCTATACTGGATGGTCCTACATAATCTACCAGGTAGGTGCCCTCTCGTTCATCGGTTTGAGCATTTCGGTGTTTGTCCCTGCTCTTCTCTCAAGTGTTTTCAATATAAACCTTCCCGGATGGCTCTGGCTCCCACTCTTGGCCGGTACGGTTGCTTTTGGATACGTGGTTTCAGTACTGGGGGTCAAAGGATCATTGAGGTATGCAGCAGTAATGGCCACAATAGAAATTATCGTCGTGGTACTGATTGGCGCTATCCTCATTTTGAAGACCCCTTCCGTGAACACTGTCCAGGTATTCACACCTAAGTTTGCGTCAGGCGGTTTCAGTGGTGTCATGCTCGGAGTTCTGTTTATGTACACGGCCTTCTCCGGCTTCGGTACCTCAACCCCACTCGGCGAAGAGACAAAAGAAGCAAGGAAGACCATTTCCAAGGGTATAGTGATTGCAATCATAACACTAGGATTGTTCTTCATTTTCGCTGCCTATGCTTTCACAGTTTCTTGGGGCGTTGGGAATATGGCAGCATATGCTTCCAACCTTGTGCCAGGTATTACGCTTTCCCTTTCACAGATAGGACTCTGGGCCGCAATCCTTATCACCATATTCTATGTCAACAGTATCCTTACTGACATGGTTACCTTCACAAACAGTTCGTCAAGGGTGTTGTATGCCATGGCAAAGGACGGATTTTTCCCTGACTCTGTTTCATCAGTTCACGCAACACGAATGACCCCTCATATTGCATCAGGCATTCTGGCTCTCGTAAGTTTTGCAATAGCCGCAATCGCTACAGTTACTATGGGTGGATTCAGTGCATTCCTGTACACAGGGGTCGTGAGCACACTGGGTTCTATACTGGTGCATATGATGGCCAATGCTGCCCTTCCTAAGATTGTCAAGGACAAGAAGGCAAAAGGAACCATTGCGTACCTGGTTATCTCAGTGGCTGCAATACTGATTCTTGCGTTTGTGTTCTACGGTACTTTCATTTCCATAAGCGCCCCTGTGCTAATAGCAGCATACTCATTTGTAGGTTGGATGGCACTCGGGATAGTTTATATTGAAGTGAAGAAAAAATCCGCAAGCGTTCAGAATGCCGCACCAAGGGAAGATTTGTCAGAGGCCTAATTTTTAAAAAAAGATCCGGGAGATCACTCTCCCCAAATACTTTTATAAACATTGGCAGGCATTTCCAGGAATTGGACTGTTTATGCGAAAATTCGTTCTGATCGGAGTCAACACATATAAGTAACCTGCCATATATGTTTTATTAACAGGTGCCACTACTTGAAATTCTCTGAATTTATCAGGATGGCAAGCTCAGATATTGAGTTCATAGTGGTGATTTCAATTTTAGCTGGATTGCTGTCTTACCCTGGCCACCACTTTTCATTTGTAGTTCTTGGTTCTATTACAGTTGCAGGATTCTTGTCATCTGCTTCAGCCACTATCTTCAATAATCTGTATGATTCGGGTATCGACTCCAACATGAAAAGAACACAATACAGAACAGCAATTATTGAGAGGAATCGTAAAACTTTCCTGGTAAGTTCCACCATAATGTTACTATTGGCTCTATCAATATCTTTTGTATTTGACGATGCTCGCAGTGCTGAATTCCTACTCTTTGGTTTCTTGTCATATGTCGTTCTGTACACAATAATACTAAAGCGGAGAACACGCTGGAGCATGGTGATTGGGGGCATATCTGCAAGCTTTTCCATTCTTGCAGGATGGTATGCAGCAGGTAATGCAATTAACGCTCTTGCCGTGTACCTCGTACTACTTGTTTTTGCATGGATTCCTTTTCACTTTTGGTCATTTGCAGCATCACACAATGAAGACTATAAAAGTGCAAAGATCCCAATGCTTCCTGCTGTGGTTGGCCTGAGGAGAGGTTCTCACATATTGCTCATTAATGCAATAGTTCTGACCACAATTGCATCCATTTATGCATGGTTTGGCGGTTTTAACAGTCTATCCTGGCTTATTGCTATTACCATCATCATATCCGGATTTCTAATATTGGTCTCAATATATGCAGCTATCGGAGAAAAACTGGAGACCAAATTTTCCTGGGTCTACATATTTTCGCATATCTATATCTCCTTGGCATTGATTTCAGCAATCCTGGGAAGTTTCCTTTAATTGGAAGGAAAAAAGGGGACCCTTTCGGATTGAAGCATGTTTTCAATATGAAAAGTGATTTATATATGCCCAGCCTTAGAAAACAATTGAGAGATGTCGCCTGATGGAGAAATAGCATCTGTAATTATTGAAAAGATTACGGAACTGCTTAATTATGAAATGCTTGTTTCGGCACCAGGGATAGTTGAACCCGATTCAAATTTCATGTGGGCTTCCAATTTCAGGGCACCAACTGGAATCAACGTAATCAATGATGAGGTATTCCTCAATTTATTCCTGCCCGAAGGCTCTGAACAGGACAAGGACAAAAAGATATTTTTCAGCAGGGTAGGCGCCAAGCTTCAGGATGGCTTGTGGCAGGTTAGAAGGGATTTCAACGATCTGAGCGAAGTCTACGGTTCTGTGATCAAAATGGCGCTTGGCACATTCAGATCAGTAATACTGGACTATTCTTACATCCAGGAGGGAAAGTATTTTGCACATTTTTCATTCAACGAAAAGGATCTGGAGGGGATTTCATCAGTACTCATATCACTTACAGAGGTCATGAGTGGATATAAAATTGAATATCTGAAGAAGGTTCGGGAAAAAGGCAAAATGTTCAGTGGCGTTGATGAGATTGCTGAAGTTACAACGTTCAGCCTGGAGCTGTTATATCTAGACGAGGATGTGGCTGAATTCCAAAATGATACAATGTGTCATTTCGTGATGGCCAATTTTCTGGAAGGAGGGATTAAGGCAATTGGAACAACTCAAAATAATTCACCCCCTGCACTCTTAGGGCCCAGAGAGGTCATTAATGAAACTGGAAACATTTCTTACTTCAAAGTCTACAACAAAGATATAATCCAACTCGTCAAGGGTATTGTTTCTAGTTTTATCATTCTATATGGACTCTATGGGACAGTATCGGGGAATTGCATAAGGCTAATGCTTCCCATTCCAACCCAACAAACCGGCCTTTTGTTAGAAGTTTTAAATAAACTTAAGCAGGATAGCCCTGAACTGAATCTCAAGCTTCTAGAGGTCAGTAGATTTAGCGAAAACAAGTTTCGAGAATTATAGATCAATTCTCTATTCTGTCATCAGTTAATCACTAATGAGATCGCTCAACCAGACAAGTATCTCAATTTCATAATTCTTAGATGCGAGGGATGGGATTCGAACCCACGAACTCCTACGAGACAGAATCTTAAGTCCTGCACAGTTGGCCAGGCTTTGTTACCCTCGCAATTAACCGGTTTATGCTCCGGGAATATATTAAAAGTGCTGATATTCGATGATTGAGGAGAAAGTGTCCTGTCCTGAGAATTGAATGTGGGAGAATGCCAGAATAATTGGAGATATAATTTTTTCTTGTAATACGTGTATATACCTGTATTACAAATCAAGTTAGTATTATTTATTGTTGTATCTGAATAGTTTGTCCAACACCAGAGAATAACGGTTTAAAAATCGATTGAGTATTATTAATCATGATAAAAGAACAGCACAACTGACCCAATAGAAGCAAGATGGCTTCTATCTAAGTTTCAGTGGGTAAGGGGAACGTATTAATGGTTAAACCAGTTTAACTGAAGGTGAGCTAGTTTGACTCTCAAGTTGAAAGTTGGAAAAAAGGGCTATGTAATTCTACCCAAAGCAATTAGAGAGGCTGTTGGAATAGAAGAAGGAGACGTTCCACTGTGAGTGTCAATGAGGGCATCACACTGACGCCCTCCAAAAAATTCGACAAAGCATCATTCGATAAGGTTGCAAGAAGACACAAGGAATCTATTCGGTCATTGAAAGATGCATAAGCTCCAGAAATCGGCGAAGCCAAGAAATACTCATTGGAGGATGAATTTTGACGGGCGTATTCATAGATACCAATTTTTTCATCTACATGAATACACCTACTAAGACTCTTGACAAATTCATCGAGCACTATGAGATGGAGCTTTCCAATAACAGAACCTTCACCAACATGATTGTATTGGATGAGTTAATTTGCGTTTCAAAGAAGAAATATTCTATTCCTGTTGAAGTTACGCTTGAATTTATTGATTCCATGATACTTCCATTCACATCCATACTTCCACTTGAGGAGGGAGATTATCATGTTTTGAAGGACATGATTCATTATTGCCCCAAACCGCGTGATGCTTTGATTGCCTCTTCCATGAGACGGGCATCTGTTCCAGATCTCCTCAGTGAAGACAATGACTTTGACAAGGTTCCAGGAATTAACAGGCGTTGGCTTTAACACTAGATGGATATGGATTTTAGCACTACCCAAAATGATTGCCACCAGGTATATTCCCTCTTTTAAGTCCTGTATGTTGGCCAGATTTTGTTTCCTTCGGAACAAATCGCTCTTTAATCCGAAAATATAGTATAAGTGCTTTAGTTCAATGAAATGGTAAAAAGCGTTCCTCCTCCAGAAATAAATATTGTAGAACATTTGGTTTTCATATATTGGAAAAATTTCAAATTCCGCTTCCAAAGAGTTCAGATAATAATTCTAGGAACACTTATCACCTGAACTCTTTACAACTATTCGTTTATATAATGCATAAACAACTCTTTCCAAAAATGCAAATCGTTATATTGGGTTGAAAAGTAGGTACTCCATGTTTGAGCCAATTTCAAAGGACATATTCAGATGGGGGACCATCGATGGAGAATCTGGGATAATGATGTACTCACATCTACTGTTGAGGGATAACAAAGCTGTTTTAATCGATCCTATTGCAATGCCTAAACTTTTACAAATGATCAAAGTGCTCGGTGAACCTGAAGCAGTAATAATGACCAATTACCCACATTTGCGTGGAAGCCCTCTAATTTCAAGGCAATGGAATATTCCTTTGTTTATTCCAAACATAAAAGAGGCTGACGAGGACGAGTCCCTTACCAACATGTTCATAGATCTGTACAATATGAAACACGGTCAGCAGTATGGTGAATCTACAAGCCTTCCTTTAGGAATTAAAGCCCATATTATTCCTGGCCGGCATGAATTTGCCCTGACATTTGGGGACTACCTCATAGTTGGCGATTCCGCATATGGAATAAATGGTAATCTCAACTTTTACCCAAGCGGCATTTGGCCGGACGAAACAGGCAAAAAGGCAAAATCTACCTCAGAGGCCCTGATCCCATTGTTAAGAAAAACTGGAGCTAAAAGTCTCCTATCAGGGCACATGGAAGACATTCCTTCGGGGCTTCAGGAGATGATTTAGTAACTAAATATTTTGGAAGTGTTGAAAGTAGAACTTTGCTGGGAATGTCTCCGGTTTTAAGAATTGAACATTTGTGAAAAACCTGCTATTTGGGCGCTAAATTTTTTACTGCAAAACTTTTATTGGTCGGCATTAAAAAGTGTGTCACTGACTAATGGGAGAATTTTACAATAATCATAACTATGCCATAAAAATGGCAAATTAATTGATAGATTGCAACTTTTATTGTACTGAAAGTAGGTCATGCCTCGTAGATTCCAACGGAATGGCTCTCAGGCAGGAAAGTGTACATCTTCTGCAATTTTTCATCAAAGGTCAGTGTATGGCACCCAGATTCTGTTCTGACTTCTTGAACCACTTCAAGATTTTTTCCATTGAAGACCTGCACCACCCCGGGTTCTCCAATGCTGCAATAGACAAGGCCTTGTTTCCTGTTATACCAGAGTACATCAGGGGGTCCTTTCAATTTAGCCTTCCGGATAATTTTCATTTCCTTTAAGTCAACCGAAACAAGGACAGCATCGTCGCATGCAACAAAAGCGGTGTTTCCTTCAATTACAAGCCCATGAGGCCCTTTCTGGTCGATGCTTAGGTATCTTGACTTTTTGAAGTCCTTCGCTGATAAGAACTCAACACCAGGCGGTTCCATAATATTGACAACATACTCATCACTTTCTTTCCTATAGGTGCTCCATCTCGGCCTTCCACTTAGTTCAAAAGAGGCAATAATTTCACCAGTCTTCTGGTTGTGAAATCTTGCGTGATTATCACCTACATCAGCAGTCATGAGAATCCCCCTTTCGCCGTCAACCGCTAAACCATTGGGCTTCTTCCCGGTTTTAAATTTCTTCTCCACTTTCAGGCTAACGGGGTCTATAACAAGGATATGCCCTTCTGCTCTTGAGGCAGCGAAGACTTTTTTCGTGTTAGGATCGAACACTACACCACTTCCGCCAGAACAATCGGGTATGGTTTTTATCCACCGGCATTCATTGCCATCGAGCACTTCAACAGTCCCAGAACTGGTATGAGCCACGAAAACCCTGCCTGTGGCCTGGTCAACATCTGCATGATCGAATTCGCACTCCTCCTCAGCTGGGAGTTCCCTTCTAATCTTAAAATTCAGCAACTGTATGATTTCTCCTCTAAGTCAACAGGAATTCATTTCTTTGCATGTTCAAGCTTCGCGTTTCCCTCAATCTTCCCTTTTACATAGGCGTACATTGCATCGTAAAAAGGGAACTGTAACCTCATATTCTCATGGTCATCCTTTGCAATTTCCCTGAATCCAAGGGCAGCAGCTTCAAGTCCAGCAGACTCAGGCGGGGCATCTGGTATGTTTGCATCCGCCCCTCTTACAATCCTGGCAAATTCAAGAAGAGCTGCATCTTTTAGATTGTACTTGCGTATTACGGCATCGAAGCTCACATATTCTTTTCCATTCACTTCAAAATGGAACAATTCAGCCCCGGGAGTATCAAAGGGTATGGCATCTTCTTTACTCGCCACCTCTAAAACTTTCTCTTTCGGCACAAAAAGAAATACGGGGTCTTTGTCCACAAATCTTGAGATCACCCAGGGGCATGCAATTCTATCAACCTTGGCTTTTTCTCTAGTTACCCACTTCATCTGACTCGCTGCTAACATATTCTGTGGCAATAAAATGCTTTGTATGTTCTGAACCCAGTCAGCGTGCTGTGGGAAAAGATAGGACCAGTGTTTCACTTTAAAATTGCCACATTAAGTTTAAAACCAGAATGTTAAGATATATGGGGCGGGAAAAATAGAGGACATTAGATTTACGGGAAAGTTCAGCTAAACAAACTGGCACCAAACCAAATAAATTATGAACTTGGAAATTGTCCTGAAACCCCTCATAGATAAGGGATTACATCGTTATTTCCGTAATCTAATATTTGGGCATGAAATTTACTGGCGACAACAAAAACAATGCCAGTGCCATTGCTTCCAAGGCAGGCATTACTAAGTTCATGCATGACTTGAAGCCTGAAGACAAACTAAAGATTATTCAGGAAGAGAAGGGAAAGGGACAAACTGTACTGATGGTTGGGGATTGGGTAAACGATGCTCCTGCACTTGCGATGGCCAGCGTTGGCATAGCGATGGAAGCCAGAGGTGCAGACATATCTGCGGAAACTGCCCATGTTATTCTTACAATAGATGATGTGACAAAAGTTGGGGATGCAGTCCAAATTGGAAGAAGGACTCTAAGAATTGCAATGCAGAGTATTACT
>JAKAUW010000074.1 GCA_021817455.1 Thermoplasmata archaeon
GAATCCTAATGCTACTGCAGGAATTACAACGTGAACAGTTACTTTTAGTTGTTTCTCCCTGCGCGTGTAAAAAGGGAGGCTGATAGTTGCCAAGGCATGCTGCAGCATAAATGCGATTGAAGCAGCACCTTCAATTACAAGGGCACCAACAAACGGCCCAAATATTATGCCCGACAAAACTGCAATAATAAACGAAATTATTGCAACCGTAATTATGGCCCTGTGTGGAGTTCCATACTTTGGATGAGTTTTGGTAAGGAAACTCGGCAGCAAGTTGCTGTCTCTTGCCAGGTAATAGAGCATCCTGGTTAGGGAATTATTAATGGCGATCCCAAAATCGAAGAAGCTGTTGATAACAACAGCGACAAAAATCCAGCCTCCGAAAGGACCAAGGAAACTGAAGTATTCAACAACTCCCGGATCAGGGGATGAACCAAAAGATGAAATGTTAGAAAGTCCCCATCCCACTGTAAGGGCGTAGGCATTTAGCGCAAGGGGGATTACCACAAGCAACCACCCATAAATTATAGCTTTCCTGATTACTTTCTTCGGCTCCCTTATTTCCTCTCCAAGGGCTACAACAGAACCTGTGCCACCGTATGAATAAAGGCCAAACAGAAGTCCAAGCCCTATGATTGAAAAGTCGTTATGCACGGGGGCTGCAGTAAATACGGAAAATGTGTTGGAAGAACCCAGTTTGAAAATGATAATGAGGGCAGCTATGGTCAGCACCGCCGTCTCTATAAAACCAGTGTATGCAGCATAATTCAGTGATATTTTCACTCCACGGTAAACAAAGGCAGTTGTGAACACCAAGGGAATTAACAGGATTGGCACCCACAGGTAGGCAATTGAAGTTATGGAAGGTGAAAGAAGGTATACAAAGGCCGCAAATGACAGAAGAGCAAATCCTGTGTATGTCAGGAATTCATTGAAGAAAAACAGCCAACCTGTTAGGTCTCCTGTAGACTTACCCAGTCCGGCTCTCGCGAAAGCTGAATAACCTCCGGAGCTTGCCACATGCCCAGAAAACTGGTAATTTGTATTCAGCCACAGCAGGACTATCAGCGGGGCAAGTATGAAAATTAAAGGAGTAGATCCTTCCGCTACCAGGGCCGTGCCTGTAATAAGAATTGCGACCTCAGCCGCGGGCGCCACATGGCTGAAACTCTGGAATATCCCGTGCCAAAGACCTAGTTCGTTTGGTTTAAGCTTGTTGGAATCTTTAACAGCTTCTTCCATTTTGAATTTAGGATTTTGATATTTAAATATTTTTGGTATCAATATTTGGCAACTAAGATATATACTCATAATTGAGATGATTAATTTATTCTCGAGACATCGCAATCTGGCTCTCATAAAATATTAGAAAAGCCCAGCCACAATCGGCGGAGCTTCATTCAGGTTAAGCTCTGGAATTTTTTGCCCGGCTAATTCACCTCTTGTCCCTGGTTCGTACTAAGAACAGAAAAGAAACGAATGCCTATATCCCGGAAACAGCCATTTTCGAGCTTTAACGACAGACATTTGAATTTCTCATCGTGATACTTAAAATTCTGGCTCTTTACTAATAAGGCGTTTGGTTCAATAATTATCTAAGTATAGAAACAAAGTGGTGTTATGGCTGATAAAATGTCACTTGTGGTTTTTTCAGGTACTGAAGACAAGCTAATGGCAGCTTCGATCATTGCATCCGGGGCAGTTGCCAACGATATGGATGTGAGCATTTTTGTGACTTTCTGGGGACTCACAAAAATCCTGAAAACAGGAAAGCCAGCACCGGAACTTAGTTTTGAAGGCCAGAAAATGAAGGACCAGTTATTTGCACTCATGAAACAGAAAAACATACCGGACTGGATTACAATGCTCAACAATGCGAAGGAAGTTGGAAACATAAAGGTCTACGGTTGTGCAATGTTTGCAGATATGCTCAACATGAAGAAAGAGGACATGGATCCCATAGTGGACGACATCATCGGAGTAAACGAATTCGTTTCCATGTCAAAGGATTCGATGACCCTTTTCATATAAGGTGAAAAACATGGAAAAACAGTTTACTGCAACAAAAGTGGTGGATGCCAGAGGCACTTTCTGCCCGGGGCCGCTCATGGAACTCATAAAGGCATACAAGTCAGCGAAGACCAATGACATCATCTCACTGTACTCAACAGATACTGGAACAAAAAGGGATGCAGCAGCCTGGATTAGCAAATCCGGCAATGAGCTTATCGGAGTGTTCGACAGGGAAGGATACTACGAGATAGTGATGAAGAAGACCAAATGAGGGCTTCTTATGGTAGTGAATATACTGATTTTGGGGGATGGGGCTGCTGGCACAATAATGGCCAACAAGCTCAGGTTCCTCACTAACAGGGAAGATGCAGAAATAACCGTAATTGGCAACTCCAAGTACCATTATTTCAAACCGGATGGAATACACATTCCACTTGGGATGAAGGATTACCGGGAAAGCGTGAAGTCTCCCCAATTCCTTTTCAATTACGGGATCAATTATTTAAGGGACACAGTTGCAGGAATTGACGTCGAGAACAGGAATGTGTCAACGCTTTCAGGTAAAAGCTACACTTATGATTACCTCATAATTGCAACTGGCGACAGGCTTGTGCCTGAAGAGATCCCCGGGTTTGAAAGTGAAGCAAGCCACTTCTACTCGCTGGAGGCATCACTTGATCTAAAGAGAAAACTGTCAGAGTTCAAAGGCGGCAAAATCTTGATCGGGCCATCGAGCATCCCTTACCAGTGCCCGCCCGCACCGTATGAATTCACTTTCCAGCTAGACAGATATCTGAGGAGAAGGGGAATACGGGACAAAGCCGAAATCCATTATGCATTCCCCCTGAACAGGGTGTTTACCATGGAGAATGTTTCCAACTATGTGCAGAAACTGTTCGACGAAAAAGGAATAATTTACCACACGCTGTTCAACCTTGAGTCCATAAATGGAGAGAAGAAGTCAGTAACATCGCTGGAAGGTGAGGATCTTGGATACGATTTACTTATACTTGTGCCACCACACAAGGGGCAGAAAGTCATCACAGAATCTGGCCTGGCAGACGATCAGGGATACATAATGGTGGACAGGCACCACCTCAATTATGGGAGCTACGACAATGTTTTCGTGATTGGTGATGCGACAGATCTCCCAATATCCAAAGCTGGAGCGACAGCACACTTCCAGGCTGAATACTTGGCCGGACGCATTGCATCCGAAATATCCGGTTTTGTTGCTGAAGAGCTCTATGATGGCTCAGTTGCCTGTACAACGGTTACAGGGGATGAGAAAGCATTCACTCTGTATTTCTCGTACACAAGGCCCCCAAGGGCCATGTTCCAGAGTAAACTGGACTATATCCTGAAATGGACATCTGCAGACACATATTTCAGTGGAATGCTGAGAGGGGTGATGTAATTGGAAAGGCCTGACGTTTTGGAAAAAGATGAGATGGAGGAACTCCTGGTAAAGATAGTGGACAATGCAGATGTGATCAAGTCCCTGATGGGAGCTGTTGACAAGCTCAAAGCAGCCGGGATTATCGATCTTATGACCGGCCTCGTTAATGACTATCTCCCAACAGACGTAGATTTTCTGGGGAAATTCTTCTCTTCAAAGGAATTTACAGTGTCAATGATGAAGACCCTCAATGTCCTAATATCTGTAATGGGTGCAATGGGCTCAGAGAAAAACTCAGATATGATAAAGGGGCTGATGTTCAACATGGAGAACATCACTGACAACATTCACGATGCAATCGGGGACCCCAAGAAATATTCTCCCCTAAAACTTAGGAATCTGATGGGTGACGAGGATATCATGCTTTCCATGTCGGTTATGATGGCTTTGATGAAAGGCATGGGCCAGATAATGCGGAGAATAGGCCCACAGAAATAAGCAGTTGTCATTTTCATTCCTCAAATATTAATTTTTACATTAAAAGTTCATTTTCTGTAAATAGCCGGGCAGTCATATTGAAATCCTCGCATTTCCTGGAGTAATTCGGATGCTGCACATTTCATCACAATATCACAAATTGGAAAAAAGGATGTTTGAATCCTACAGCAATAAGGATTATTCAGCAATTTTTCAATCGGTATCGGAGATGACGGGAAGTTTCCGGAGAAGGCGGGCTCGTTTTACAATTACGCATACTGCATAAGAAATATTATTGGGGATTCAGCCCGAGCACTGGATATTATGGAAAAAGCCGGCGGAAAGGGGTACTGGAAAGATCCAAAACAACTGGAGAACGATCCTGATCTTGCGAATCTCCACGACAATGCAGGATTCGGGGCCTTTTCTAAGAAGAATGTGGAACTGCCAATTGACGGGAAGAAGAACCAAAAACCAGAATTGATAATTCTTGAGCCTTCCAGTGGAAAGTCCAGTACAGGTAGCCATACGCCTTTGCTTATAATCCTCCATGGAAACAACCAGTCCGCAGAGGACGCCATTGAACAATGGAAATTCATGGTGGAGAAAGGTTTGACAGTCGTTGCCCCTCAGTCAGGTCAGGCATCAATGCTCAATGCTTTTTTCTGGACTGACTTCCCCGAGGCTATTCCTGAAATACGCACACACATTGAAAATTTAAAACATAAATACAGAATAGACGACAAGCACTTTATCATCGCAGGATTTTCAATGGGAGGCGGACTCACTGCTAAGTTATGCCTTGATCAGGCAATACCAGTGAAGAGAATTGCAATAATGGGGTCGTATCTGGCAAAACTCTTGATTTGGAAAGTAGTGTGCAAGAAGTCTGCTCAAGATGCGGGAAAGCTTACCTGTTAGTCGGCGAAAACGATACTGAGTGCATCAGTGGCACGAAAAAACTGTTCGAAATGCTCAAAAATAACGGCGCTGATTGCAGGCTTGAGGTAATACCCGGAATAGCGGATGATTGCCCGGAAGATTCTGAAGGCTTGCTTGAGAAAAATCTTGAATTCCTGCTTGGAAATAGTTCCTAAACTTGGATGATTAACTCATTCTTTTGAATCAAGCTTTTTGGAAAAGTGCTTTTCACCCCACT
>JAKAUW010000091.1 GCA_021817455.1 Thermoplasmata archaeon
TACGCCGTACATAGCAAGCAAGGCAATGGTCACCGGTTACCTCAATGTCAGCACTGCAGCGGGCAAAGTGGCAAGCACGCAGCTTCTCCTGAATGTCACTGACACAACAGCCCCAAGCGGCCAGATAACTCTGCAGAATGCAACTCACGCAGCCATTTCGCAGCCAGTGGCGGGCCAGGTCACAATCTTCTCTGCAAACAAATCCACTGACAAGTACTATGCCATATCCGATCTGTCCTTCAGCTGGAGTATCGTGTACGCAAACGGAACTAAAGTTCCAGCGGGAACCAGTACTTACCAACTTGTTGGAAACAATACAAACCTTTCCTATCTCGGGGTTAAATTCAACACACTGAACAGCCTCATAGTCTCGGTGAAGGTTACAAACCCGTCAAATGTTTCCTCATACACTAACTTCACAACCTCGATGGTCGTGGTATCCCCAAGGCTTGTGGTTGACAGTGTTTACTTCCCGACAACACCTGCACAGGGTTCCAAGACTCTGTTGTATGTCAATGTCTCGAACAACGGAACAGTTAATGCGAACTCATTCTACATTATAGCAATAGTCAATGGAAATGTTGTTAACAACCAATCCTATGGCCCACTTCCAGTTGGAACAACAAAGCAGTTTGAGTTCAACCTGACATCTCCCGCACAGGGAAATGTGCAGGTCCAGTTTGAAGCATTGAACTCTACGCAGCCTTCATTCTTTGCAAAGAGCGGTTCACTCACCGTAACCCAGAAAGTAAGCCCGCCAGGATACCAGACCCCGCTCATAGTTGGAGGAGTTATCCTCATAATAATTGTGATTGGTGCAGTTTACTACAGGTTGAGCTCCAGAGGCACATCCAAGCCTAGGGAAAAGAAACAGGCACCCCCAGCAAAGAAGACCGAGGAAAAGAAGAAGTAAACATTTACTTCTATTTTTATATTTTTTTTAAAATTACCTTTTACTGAAGCTAGAAATTGGAAATAATTATTGGTTTTACATTTCTTCAAGGATTTTCAGGCCCACTATGCTGGCCGCATCTTTTACAATGGTACGGTACGCATTTATGATGAGCACTCGCCTCTCTTTCTCTTCTGTTGCAGCGTTTATCACCGGACAGTTGGTGTAAAAATCATTGAATTTCCTGGTCAATTCCAGAAGGTAGTTTGCCACGTTCTCAGGTTTCAGCCCTTTAAGTGATTCCACTAGCACGTATGGGTAAAGGTACATTTGGCGGATTAGTGACCCTTCCTCCTTGTTGTATTCCAATCCCACTGACTGTTTCTGGTTTTCTAACTTCCTCATGATGCTTGAGGCCCTGGCATAGGAATACATGACAAATGGAGCAGAATCTCCCTCGAGATTCAATGCTTCAGACCACTTGAAAACCATTGGCTTGTTAGAATTCAATTTCAGGATATGGAACCTGATTGCGGATACTGCTACACCTGCAGCTATCTCTTTCAGTTTTTTGTCAGGAAGTTCAGGGCGTTTTCCTTTAACGATTTTAAATGATTCTTCCATTGCCCTGTCGTATAGCTCGTCCAGTGTGATGATCTGCCCTTTTCTGGTGGACATCTTTCCCGTTTCCAGGGACACGTACGAATAGAATACAAAGTCCAGCCTGTGCTCCTGGTTCAGCAATGATTTTGTTACATATTCAATGTGGCCCGCATGTTCCTTGTGGTTTTCTCCCAGGACATCGATCAGCCAGTCAAAATTCTGAAACTTGTAAAGGTGATATGCTATATCCCTTGAAAAATAAAGGGAAGTACCATCCTTCCTTGTTAGAAACATTTTCCTTCCATTGCTCATGAGGTACTTTGCGCCGTCCTCATCCTGGAGTTCCTCTTCGAGGTCCTCCATTACCCTGTCCACGTCACCAGTCCTTATGAGATCTGATTCCCAGGTATAATCATCTATTTTTATTCCAAGGTTTGACAGTGAAGTGTTAATGCTATCCAGTATTATGCTGCAGACTTTCTTTATGCCTTCAATAGTTGACGGTTCTCCCTTTTCATAATCCCTGATGACCTGGTCCACTTCATCATTCATCCCCGTGCCCTTCTCCATCTCTTCAGTGGCCTTTTTGTAGCCCTCCAGAAGGTCGTAAGCCGTGGGTTTGTCAACCTTGACGAATTTCCTGTAGCCGGCATAAAGGGACGCAACTTGCCTTCCGGAGTCATTCACAAAGTACTGGGTGGTAACCCTGTAACCATACCTGGCAATGAGCCTGGCCAGGGAATCCCCTATGATGGAATTCCTGATCCTGCCGATGTGAATTGGCCCCGTAGGGTTAGTGCTGGTGTGTTCTACAGATACTCTCTCTGGATCCTGGAAAGTATCTGGATATTGGTTTGTCCCCTCCATTTCCTTCCAAATGGCCTCCATGAGCCTCTTAGGCTTCAGGGTAAAGTTCACGTAGCCCCCTACCGATTCAATTTTCTCAATGAAATCCGCTGAGCCTAAGGTTTCCTTTACCTTTGAAAACACAGCATCTGGGGACAGCCCTCTCTTCTTCATTACCTGAAAAGCCCTGAATGTGAGATCACAGTGCCCGCTCTTGTCCAGGGCAATGTCTCCTTCAGTTACCTCCGGGTATGCTGATTGGATGCTCTCAAAAATCTTCTTCCAGTAGTCATCGAAGAGAAGCATGCCGTGTTCATTGTATGAGTTTATTTGACGCTTTCTATTTCAACACTGGTTTCCTAAACTACCGGATTGAATTCATACTGTTCAGTGAATGCCCTGAGTGCATTTGTTATGCGGTCACTGCTCATCTCAAAAACAGCAGGTTTGCCCAGTTCTTCAGGAACGATAAACTTGAGGTTGTGGTTTTCTATGTTGTACCTTTCGTTGAGTGATTTCAGTATATTATCTATTCCAATCTCCTTGATATTGGATTTTTTCATTCCATACTGGTCCATGACAGAAACAATCTTCTCCCTAGCCCCACGCGCAGATATGCCCGAACGTTCACCAAGAAAGAGTTCCACAAGCATCCCCGAAGTTATTGCTTCGTAATACTTGGCCCTCCCCTTTGTAACATGCATAATTGTATCTCCCATGATTTTCCCAAAATTAAGGGACTTCCTGTGCAATGGTTCTGAGTTTTCAGAAAGCTCCACCCTTGACTGGACTGCCTTTGAGAGGAGCCTGATAAGGCCATCGCTTCCCCTAAGTTCTTTTATGTCATCATGGGAATGAAGCATGGTAAGCAGTGAATGATCTCCCAGGAGCCCATATCTCGTTATTTCTGCAATGGCATCCCTGAACTGATCATTATCTGAATTCCTGGTGAAATACGTGTCTATGTCAATTTCCCTAGGCGCATATCGTGTGGCCATGGCATCCTCAAAATTAGAGAAATTGATGCCATTCAGTCCTGATACTGCATGGGAAACCTGTGCAAGGGGCATTGTAGGAACTGGAATGTAGTCAATTCCCCCTCTGTAGGTCGCCGCAATGAATCCTGAAATATCACAGAGTCTTGGCCCGCCAAGCCCTATGAGAAGGGAATCGGAATTGATGTTCCTCTCTATCATGACCCTGATAATTTTCTGGTAATTCCTTATATTCTTCAGGTTCTCGTCAAAATTAAGGGTTATCTTGGTGAATTCGCCCCTTATTCCTGTTAGATCTGGAACGTGCTCGCCAAACTTATCGTAGCATTCGCTTCCTGCGATAAGAACAACCCTGTCGTATTTCTGGGAGGTTTCAACCAAACGCTCTATAACGTTGTCACCCACCACTATGGGCACATCATTCGAGTTGATGGTCAAGGTATTCCGTTCTGCGTTGCTTCCCATTGTGGCTTCCCATAATAAATAGCTTTTCAATAATAAATAATTGTGCCTAAAATATTGATGACCTGACAATAAATATGATGAGTTACTTGCTTATGCCAAAGTGGCACCAATTTAAGTTCCCTAATTAAAATGATAATTGTTCTAAATTTCGCGTAACATGAAATAGAATAGCATACAGAGCCCTATAATTGCCATATGGTAAAGCGTTTGCAGAGACAGAAAAATATGGGCAAAGTACCAACATTTTAATAAGACGTTCAGATTCTAAAACCCTCATATCAATGACATTTCAAGGCTCTAAGAAATTCAACGATCTGGCCAAGAACGGATACCTGAAAATCGCCAACCACGGCGTGATTGTGAACAACAGGACAGCCGCTCTGGTTGGCCTGAACGGCACCATTGACTGGGCATGCCTTCCCAATTTCAATTCGCCCCCAGTTTTCGACTCAATACTGGATTATAAGAAAGGTGGCTTTTTTTCCATAAGGCCAAAAGAAACCGATGGGGTAGAAGTCATTCAGTATTACAAGGAACTTACAAACGTCCTCATAACTGAATTCATGAGGGAGGGCAAGGTATTTCTAAGGCTCACTGACTTCATTCCCAATTCTGATTATCCTACCATAAGTTTCCCCGAAATACACCGCCTTGTGGAAACAAGATCTGATGAGGTGCCCGTTGAAGTGTCCTTCAAGGCAACCCTAAATTATGGAAAGGACCACGTTGACTTAGAAACCAGGAAGAACGGCTTCATTTTTCAATCTCCATCCACAAATGTAGGAATTGTGAGCGAACTTCCACTGAAGGCAGAGGACCATTTAGTCAGGGGTACTGTGAACGTTCCAAAGAGGTCATCAAGGTGGATTATCGCACTCCAGGGTATTTCCCATCTTGACGCAATAACTGATTACAAGTCTTACGAACGACTTGAGGAAACCACGGAATACTGGCAGAAGTGGAGCAATACAGGCACATATAAGGGACTATACAACAACGATGTTCTCAGGTCAGCCCTTATCCTGAAAGGTCTATTCTTCGAACCAACCGGACTGATGGTCGCGGCTCCCACTGCTGGCCTGCCTGAGTGCATTGGTGGCGAAAGGAACTGGGATTACAGGTACACCTGGATCAGGGATACTGCATATGTCATAGAAGCGCTCTCTATGATCGGATACAAACGTGAAGCAACAAAGTTCCTGTACGATATGATGGATATCATAGAGCGTGAGAACAAGATAAGGACCATATATTCAATAAACCAGATGGATGACCTGGATGAGATTGAGCTTGACTATGACGGCTACATGCAGTCAAGGCCCGTCAGAATTGGCAACAAAGCCTCCACACAGCTGCAGGTGGACCAGTACGGTTCAATTGTCAATGCGATCCACTCCCTTGGCAATGCTGGAGGTATCATCAACTCTTACCTATGGAACTTCGTGGGGGAGACCCTGGACACCTTGGGAGAACTCTGGAAAATGCCAGACTCCAGTATCTGGGAATTCAGGACTGAACCAAGGCATTACGTTTATTCCAAGATAGTTTCCTGGTCTGCATTCAACAATGCCATAGACCTGGGCAAGAAACAGGGCTTCTCAGGGCCATACCGGAAGTGGAGGGCCATTGCAGACACAATTAAGGAAGATGTCCTGGCAAATGGATACGACCCTGAACTGAACTCCTTTGTCCAGTATTATGGCTCTAAGGAAACGGACGCTTCACTTCTCAGGATGCCTCTGGTGGGCTTCATCCCTGCCAGCGATGAGCGATTCATGGGAACGCTGGAGAAGATTGACAGGGACCTCAGGGTTACTGACCACCTTTTCAAGAGGTATAGGGAAGATGACGGCCTCAAAGGCAGGGACAACGCTTTCCTTCTCCTTTCCTTCTGGTATGTTGAGGTTCTCCTGCATCTCAACAGGATAGACGAGGCCAGGGATATCTTTGACTCCCTCATGGAAAGGGCAAACCACCTTGGCCTACTTGCAGAGGAGATCGATTTTGACACCGGCGAACAGCTGGGAAACTTCCCCCAGGCAATTACCCACCTTGGAGTAATCAGGGCAGCAGTGCTTCTCAACATGGAATTCAAGTCCACATTCAGAGCGAACCCTAAGAAGGCCTCTGGAAGGCATTAGCTTAGCCTTTCAACCCGGAATTCTCATTTTCTCATTTATACAGCGAGCCGGCGCCCTTAATATCTATTCGATAGATAAAACAGCCCAATGCGCGGAACTCTCAGGATATTCAGGACATCGAAATTCAGTGTGGAAGATCTGAGGGAGTTTATCAGGATTACACTGAAAAGCTACGGGGAAGTCCATTTTCTCCTGACGGATGGTATAGTGCTCAACTTCAGGGATATAATCCCTCAGGAGATCATGCACATGGTCCTGGTCCAGCGGATCCTTACGTCATATCAGATGCAGAAAATCCTCATGGACTCCGATCGGAACCCATACTTCATTTCTGTTACATCGTCAGTGATTGAAACATGGCCCTCATCGGTTGTTGAGAGCATATATGACATCCTGAAGATCAAGACGCAGTACCACGGGACAATAGTATACCTCAACATCGTTGGCCATGGCGGCGTTTTCGAGAAGTACCTCGGAAACAGGATACTGTTGCGCAACAATGTGGAGGACAGGGGAGGCCTGTATTCATGGGAAGAACAGTTCCAACAGTAAGGCAGAGCATGGAAGCACTGTCAGCAAAACTGCAGAAGATGGCACAGATAATGAATTCAGGAGATTCGGAGCTTCTTACATCAGTGCTGGTAAAGGGCAGGAGGCATGCACATGAGGTCTCCTACTCTGACATTGAAGTGGGTTATGGTTTCCTCATCTCCATCATCATTGAGCTGGAAAGGGAGATAAGGGAACTTAAGGCAGAGAAGCCCCATGAGTGATATTATTGTAAACGCTACAGGCAGCGATTTCATCAGGCTCTGGTGCCTCAGGAACAACAGCCTGCACTTCAGGAGGTTCAGGAACCGCTCATGGATATTTGTATCAGGGGCACAGTATGACCTGGACTTCCTCGTACGCCAGCTGGACGATTCCGGCAGGTATAATTATGCAGAATCCGCTGGAGAAAATGTCTACGGCCCGGTGGATGGAATCAGGGTTGAGGTCAATCCATCCGGAATGGGCGATCTGGTGGCTGCGATTGAGAATATAGGCCTTGGGAGAAAATACAGCATTTACAATGCTGATATCAACCCTGTCCTCAGGTTCATGTCGGAGCGTAACCTCAGGTTTTTCCAGCTTGCATCGCCGGAAGACCATGACCCGGATATCCCCCATGTGCACATAGGGGGGAAAACGCGCCTTGGAACGCCCGTTGATGTGAGCATTGACGGGAGGAAATACGGCAGCCTGAACACATCTTTCCTCGAAGACCTAAATGATGCCATCATGAAAAGCATTGTCGTGGTTTACAACAACCACGACAGGCTGTTCGAAAAGCTTCTGAAACTGCTCTCCTCAAACGGATACCATATGGGGGCATCCAGGGGAAAGAACGGCAGCTCGTACCAGTCGTATGGGCAGGTATACTACAGCAATCCAAGGGTATGGCTGTCCAACAGGATCGCAATTGAAGCTGACTCATTCACATACTCAGAAGCCGGGTTGCCGGGCCTTATCCAGATGTCACGGATATCCTCGCTTCCAATGGCCACAGCATCCACTGTTACGGCAGGAACTGCAGTATCGTCCATGGAGGAATCCCACGCCATCAGGAGGCAGATCCTCATACCTCTGTACAAGGATGACCATGAGCAGGCAAAGCCATCCAGCACTCTCATGGAGACAGACAAGGGAGGCATGGTGCTCCAGCCTGAGCCAGGCCTGTACACAGATGTGTACGAGATAGACTTCTCTTCCATGTATCCAAGCATAATGGTGAACTACAACCTCTCTCCCGAAACGATTGGCTCTGCGGGGGATTTCCAGGTGCCGGGGCTTCCATACAGGATCAGGACGGATAAGCGCGGATTCCTTTCACTGGCCCTTGAGGAGCTCCTTAGGACCAGGCTGTTCTACAAGTCAATCAAGTCAAGGGACACAGTGTACGAGCAGAGGGATGCAGCACTGAAATGGATGCTGCTCACATCATTCGGCTATACGGGTTACAAGAATGCAAAATTCGGGAAGATTGAGGCCCATGAATCAATCACTGCACTTGGCCGGTGGGCACTGTCCAGGGCAATCTCCCTGTCAATAATGCATGGGTTCCAGCCCATCCATGGGATAGTGGATTCACTCTGGATAAAGGGGAGTGGCGACATAAATGCCCTCCTGAGGGATATTGAGAGGGAAACCAGGATTGGGATAGTAATGGACGGACACTACAGGTGGATCGCATTCATGCCAGCAAGATCCGGACTTGGCGCCCTGAACCGGTACGTTGGACTCAGGGATGACGGGACGTTCAAAGTCAGGGGCATAGAGGTAAGGAGATCAGATGTCCCCGAAATATGCGTGGATTTCCAGATGGATGCACTGAACCTCCTGAGGAACTGCATTTCACCTGAGGAAATATGGGGAAAGAGGGAGTTCATAAAGCAACTTGAAAGGGCATACGTAAAGGAACTTCCTCTCAAGCCGAGGGAGAACTTCAGGGTGGGAATCCATATCACAAGGAATATGGAGGAGTACAGGGTCAACAACATCCAGAAGAAACTTCTCCGGGCATCTGAAAATATGGGTTATGTGGTCAATCCTGGAGATCGCGTGGGGGCAATAATTGTTAACAAGGGCCAGGGAAAGATTGACCTTGGAGACGAATACAGCAGTGTGGATATCCAGTACTACAGGAGAATACTGGAGAGATCGTTCGAGCCCATAGACTTCATACTTTCCACATGCGCCCCCCCAAGCAACCGGGTTACCCTGTCTACTTTCGCCTGAACATCTCCATGACCTTTTCTTCCAGCACTCCAACAGGAACATCGTTTATGCCCACCATCTTGGCGACGCCTTTCCTGTCTCCGCGCCCCACTACCCTGCCTTCAACAATGCCAATGTCCTCTAAGCGCTTGATGATCCTGTAGACCATGGAATCCGCTCCTATCTCCAGTGAGTACTGCTCAGCGACCACCTTCGACTCCCTGATTACGCAGGACAACTCAGTGCTTGCTTCGTCCTTGAGGCACCTGCACACCGACAGCAGGACCGCAAGCTCCTCCGGCTCAAGTTCGCCAAGTTTGCTCTCAGTGACATAGGGGTTGATCATGGAGCTGGCTGCCCTGATATCCTCACTCTCAAGCCGCTCGCCGTTCCTGTACTGGCACACATAGGCAGATTTCTGGAGCAGCTCTATTGCAACACGTGCACTGCCAAAGGGCTTTGCAACCTCGCTGATATACTCAAGGGAAGAATCATCATAAGTCCCCTGCTCAAGGGCAATCCTGCCCCTCTCCCTGAGGATCTCAAAGAGCTCATCCTGTGAATACCGGTTGAAATGTATGGTTGAAAAAACGCCAAGGGATTTCTTGTCCCTCTCGGTCATGTATATGGAAGGATCCTCCATGGATACCAGCATACAGGAAACCGGGGCACCATACACCTCGTTTGCCCTCAGAAGGTTGTAGATTCCGTCCCTGTCGAATTTGATTAAGTTGGTGGCCTCGTCGACGATAATAACGATGTTTCTTCCCCTCTCATCGCTCACTTTCTTCATTGCCCTGAAAATCTCGGGAAAGGAGAGATTCTTTGTGCCTGTAACTCTCCCCAGCCTGGCAAGGGAGTCCAGAACAAGGGCCCTGAGGCTGCTGAATGATAAGGCATTCTGGTAAACCATGAAGAATTTCTTCTCCTCCCTGGCCAGGTATCTCATGGTGGAAGTCTTGCCTGTGCCTGAGTCCCCGAATGCAAGTAGATTGGAGGAAATGCCTGCCTTTAGAGGCTCCAGCATTATTCGCTGTATGTTCTCTATCTGCTTCTCCCTGAACCTTAGTTTCTGAGGCACGTAAGAGAAATCCAGTGGATCGGGGTTTTTAATGATCAAGATAGGTGGATATTAAAAAAGGGAAATATAGGTTATGGTCAGGCACCACTCAATGAGGGCAGTGACGTGAACTCACTCTTCTGCTCAAGTCCCCACTTCTTAACCTTGTCGATGTCTACGCCTTTCTTTGCTGCAAGCCTCTCAACGAACTTCATCATGAGGTAGCCTCCGCCTGAAATGATGCTGCCTGTACCAAGCCTTGCAAATAAGTTTCCTGTGCTGTCCCTGAATCCGTCTCTGGATGCCATCTTGGCAAGGTGCCTGTAGGATGCGTAATAAACCGCAAGCTGGTCAACGTTAAGGAGTTCCTTGTTCAGGTTTCTGGACTTGATCCTTCCAAGAGGCACATTCACCAGGGGTGTGACAGTGAATTCAAATGGCCTTCCAACTGCAAAAGAGTTGCTGAGCCTGTTGATCATGGCAATGGTGTCCCACTCATCCTCCACGGTCTCACCTTCCTGACCTACCTGAATGGTAAAAGCCGGCCTCCAGTAATTTGAAGTCTCCACGTAAACGCCTTTCCAGACAATGTCTTCCCAGCTTCCATCCGGCCCGACCCTGAGCGGCAGTGTTTTGTTTGGCATATGCCTCCTGGCCAGCTCATCGCTGCCCGTCTCCACTCCAGTCTGGATGCCGATCCAGTTTCTTGGGCCTGCTTTTAGTATCTTTGAGAACTTCTCCATCATTTCCGGGTATCCCGCTGGGATGGATATCCGTCCATGAGTGGGATTTGAAGATTTCACTCCCGGAACTGCCATCACTGAGGTGAACAATTCTTCAAGGGCCTCGCTGTTTGGTTCAAACATATTCCCATGCTTGTATCCGAAAGCTTCGTCTGAGTGCAGCCATGCGTTGGTCAGGCCCGCGCGCACATTAACTCGGACCTCGTTTGTTATTCTCTCAACTGAGTTATATCTGAGAGGCCTCAGGGTAACTTCACAGAAGTCACAACCTACCCCGCATCCTCTCATCATTTCCACCATCCCCTTCATTGCGGGTCCTACTATCTCAGGGATATCCTCAAGCCTTGGGTAAGCTGACTTGGTAATTCCCCTGGCGATGAACAGGTCATCCTTCTTCACCACCTTGCGGAAACCGTCATCATAAGTCATGTAACCACGGTGGAAGAGGGTATTGTCAATACTGTCCTCCGTAATTTGCTCAAACAGAAGTTCCACAATATCATCTGTTTCCCCCTGGACTATGTAATCAAACTTGTATTTCTCTATTTCATCCCTCAGAATGGTGAATTCCCATACGCCCGGGCCACCCACAACAAGCTTGGCTTTCTTTCCGGCCCTGACCTTGTTAATCCTCTCCATGAGGGAATCCCACTCGCGCCTGACCCAAGCGGACATCTCGCCCCCAAATAGGGCATAATATGACATGGTTGTGGGCCCGATTCCCAGTGGGTCCATGGTGGTAACTCCGATAATTTCTGTATTCTCGTCAATGAAATTCTCAAGGTAGTCTTCATGCGCAACGACCACGTCTCTTCTGTCATATTTCCGAAGAAGCGCCGCCTCCAGCTTTCTCAGCGCATATGGGGCATATACTGCTGCACCATTTGGATGGACGGGAGGTGCAGGTCCCTTCAGGAATTTATAAATTCTTCCAGGAACAGCGTTCCCTGGAGCGCATGGAAGAAAGTCAAGTAGTGGAAAATTCCTGTATTCATAGCTTAAAGTTGAATCTGAAACTAATACTATTTTTGTCATTGGACTTTTCCTCCGCTAGGGTGTTAGATAATTTATATTCATAAATAGTTTGTTAATTGAAAGCTTAAAAACTCTTATTTTTCTAGATAAAATGTTTTCTCTGTTTACTATAAGCCACTCTGCCATAAAATGTCTCACCACTCAATATCAAGGATGGCAGAGGTCATGTCTCTCATTCTGTCCAGGCAGTAATTGGAGAACTTAGCCTGATGGTATATTGCTATGGGCAAGTCTGCTCCATGCGGAAGGAGTTTTGAACAGAATCCCCTAGCAGCCATATCGCTGATCCTTGCAGCGATTTTCCCTTCATCAAGCCCAAGATCTGTAATATTGGAGTAAAAGTCAAAGCCAGTGTGGTTGCTCCTGAGTATTGAATCATAGATGCAAAATTCTTCAAGGGATTTGTGGTCAATGTTCTCAGCCAGATCACCCAGCCTCATGTGGGTGGCAATCCGCTTAGCCGGGATGTATATCCTCCTTAGCCCCCTGTATCCATACACACCCACGCCAGATTTTTCAAAGGCCGAAAAATATCTCTCAAGAATGCTGTTTAGGTCAGGGAATGTCACCAGGCAGTTGATCCTGTTCCATGTCTGCTCAGATATGCCCACATTATTGATCATGGTTCTGATCACTTCAACCAGGTAGCTGTTTTCTGATTGCACAGTTGCCCTGATAACCCCCGTCCAAGTTCTCCGGTGCCTCTCTATTGATAGCATTGTCCGGGGTGCATAGTAGCCTAATGAACCTACTATTGCGGCAAAATTGAACATATCCGGGTACTGGCCCATAATTTTTCTTATGGTGTTGCGGCTCCTTGCTACATAATCGTCAACGATTTCCTGTGCCACCCTCGCTGTTTCATCATCATTTGAAAGTACAAGGAATGAATTCCCGTCCGATTCGAGCCCAAGCCCCCTGTCGGGAAGCCTTTCCTCCTTTAGGTATCCTGCAGCTTTGAGAAGAATGGTCTCCTTCGTCAGTTCGCGGTTTCTTTCGAACACTGCAGGGCCACCATCATCCGACTGTATGTATCTCCCATACTGGATGTTCAGGCCGCTTATTGCTGTCCTGTAAATATCATACTGCGCCCTCCTGAGGTCAAGCCCCTGGTCCTTCACCAGTGTCTCGAACTTTTGCAGGTATGTGGGTTTTGCCTCTGGCTCAGAAATCTTCCTTGAGACTGTGCTGAAATACGGGAAAACAGGTTTCCTAATCGAGATGGACCTAAGGTAGCTTTCAAATTCAATATGATTTTCGTCTGGGAGTTCCATTCTAGTTATATCTCCATGAAGCTTCATTTTCAAAAGGTCAGAAGGGGCTCCCCCCAGGATAATAATTCTGCTGAATTCCCTGGCCCTTGAGACCTTGCTTATAAATTTAGACCTTTCCATTTCCGGAGTGATAAAGACTGCAATGGAAGGTTCATTTTTGCCTTCCTCAAGCACGGCAACATCGATGACATCCTGCATTCCCTGGAATTTCTGGTCCACTTTAACAACAAACCCGTAGTATTCCAGCATGTCAGCAATAACGTCCTTTGCCTCTTCTGTAAGGTTATTGCCCATGTTTCAGTGAGTGAATCATCATATATATCCATTGGCAGAAATTAAACATTGTTTTGGTCTTTCGCGGATGTTGATATGAATAAGCGTGTTGGAAATTGCCTGTCCTAACTTCATAAGACTATTTATCCTTTGAAATTTTACAGGTGCATTGATCGTTGAATCTATTTTGGTCAGTTCTGCCTCAGGCCAGCAGAACCTAACAGGTTTTCCATCAGGAGGTTCAGTTCAAAGCATTTACTTTCTGCTCATATTCCTTGCAATTATAGTCACCTTGAGAATATACAGGGGTATAAACGGCAGAATCTACAGCACAGCCAGAGTACTCAGGGTGCCAGTGATTTATGTATTTCTCACATTAATCACAGTAATTGGGGTTGGAACTTTTGAACCCATCCTTGTGGCCACTTTAGCCCTTATACCTGCAGGCTTCCTGCTTGGATATCGCTTTGCCACAAAGGTTACATTTTTCAACAGAAACAACACTGTGTACTACAAACGTTCCCCTGCAGTGCTCATAATATGGCTGATTTCTTTCATCATAAGGCTGGTGCTGGAGATTACGATCCCTCCAACGGTGACAATCGATTTCATTGTTGATCTGATACTATGCTCCACTACAGGCATATTCATAGGAGAAGCCCTCAATGTGGTCCGCATGAGGAAAAGCTATTCAGGCAAGGATAACGGGCAGCTTTTCCAGGATGACAACATCAACACCAACTTGTGAACGCCAAGTATGGGTGACTCATTGGAGCCATGGCTTCATCCAGTCCGTTCCCGCATTCAAAATTTTCCCTTGAATTTACTTAACAATTTTCCAGTTAGCTATTCTTCATAATTTCTTGCAGGAAATTCAATTCTTTCCAGCCTCATTGGCGCAATAAGCGAAAATTTCACAAGGGAAACCGCTCTTAGCTTCTAATCAAGGTGCCCGTAAAAATGTTTGACTTAGTTCTTTGCAATGCAAGAGTCTTGGGGAATGAAGATGCAGATACAGTGGCTGTAAAAGGAGGCAGAATTGTTTATGTTGGCCCGGAAGTGAAATTTGCGTCAACAAGGGCAGTTGATCTGCATGGGTTGACATTGATGCCCGGCTTCATAGATTCCCACACGCATATCCTCAATCTCGGACTCTCAATGAATCGGCTGGATCTCTCACAGGAAACCACAAGGGAAGACGCCCTGGAAAAGACAAGGAAATACGCCTCTAAATCAAATGCAAAGGTAGTGGTCGGATATGGATGGGATGAAACCCTGTGGGGCGAGAAGGATTACATTACACACAAAGAACTTGATTTCACGGAAAAACCCATAATGCTTTACCGGAAGGACATGCATATGGCAGTTCTGAACACTAGCGCTATGAAACTCTCTGGAATAAGCAGGGAAGCAGGAGTATTCAGCGAAGAGTCCATGAGAGATGTTCAGTGGCTTTCAAAGCCTGATGATGCAGAAATAACTGCTGCACTGAAATCTGCTGGCTTCAGAGCAGCCTCTGAAGGCATTACAACGGTCAGAGACATCCTGGAATACCGTACAATGGAATTCCTGATGAAGATAGGCTTTCCAGTCAGGGTCTTTGGGGCCTTATATGACAGGGAATATGCAAGGCAGAACCTTACTAAGGAACGCTGGTGGGGGATTAAGGCATTCCTTGACGGTTCTATCGGTTCAAGGAGCGCTGCCCATGAGGGCTGGGCCCCAGATAACCTTAAATTTTCATCTGAAGCTTTGAGAAACCATCTGGAGATGTTCTGGAAGGCTGGCATGCCTGTTGCCATGCATGCAATAGGCGAGATGGCAGTCAATCAGGCGGTGCAGGCGCTTGCCGATCAAAAAGGGCCAATGAGGAACAGCATTGAGCACTTCGAGCTGGTAGAACCTGAAACGCTTGAAAAGGTGGGCGATTCCACGATCCTGTCAAGCCAACCAAACTTCCTGCAATGGTCCGGAAAGGGTGGGTTGTATGAGAATGCCCTAGGTAAAGGATGGTTTGGAAGGGACAACCCCTTCAGAGTTATCCTTGATTCTGGAAAACACCTTGCATTTGGCTCTGACACAATGCCTATTGGCCCAAACTACGGAATAGGGCTGGCTGTCAACTCTCCACACCATTACCAGAAGATTACGCTGCAGGAAGCTGTAAGTGCATATACGGAAGGAGGAGCATTCTTACTGGGCAGGGAATGCTGTTTGGGCAGGGTCAAAGAAGGTTATTTTGCGGACCTAGTTATCCAGGGTGAAAAATACGGAAAGGACACAAAAGGCATCAGGCTCGAAAAACCAGTTGCAACTATGAGGGAGGGAATCCTGACCTTTGGCACATGGGACTCTATTGGCAGCAGATCTTAGGCATTGCACTGGCCAACCGGTGTATACTATATATACTGAAAGCCAATGTTTAATCCGGAATGGAAGAGACCATGTTAAATCTCCAGGCAAATATGTATTCTTCAGGCGACCACTTCGATGACGGACTCACCAGGAAGCCACTTAACATACTGGATCCTCTGCGTGAGGCGCCACAAGATGATCCAGAATTCTTAGTGAGTCTGGACAGGAAGATGGATTATGACAAGATTTTCAACGTTGTAAAGAGCACAGTCAGGTCAGTGACCGGAAAGGAAAGATCTGGGCTCGGGCTAGCACTTTCGGATCTACCCGCAACACTGGGGGCATTCTGGCAGGTTGGAGGCAACTACATAGTCATGAACCAGGTGCTCATTGACGCGATGTCAAAACTCACTGGTTCCAGCAGGGAATTCAACTCATTCGTTTACATGATCCTTACCCACGAATACCTGCACTCACTCGGGTTCATTAATGAGATGGAAGCACGTGAAATGACTGCCAGAGTTGCGCTTAAATCCTTTGGCAAAGACCATCCTGCTTTTACTATGAGCAACGGTGATCTCTGGTCACTCTATCCTCAGCTTAGGATGCTTACAGGAGGAACTGGCCAGAGCATGAAGATAATAGGCAACTTTGACAGTTCTTCTACATCATACATTGCCTGATATTGAAAACAGAACGACTGGAATTTTTAGAAAAATTCATCGCATCCCTCAATCGGATGCGAGGTTCTCGATCAGGTCAACGTAATGAATGTCTATTTTCCAGTCCTTGAATTCCTTACTGGCATTATAGACAACATTGAAGAATTCTGGCATTACCATCTCCGGAACCACTGTTGCAATGGAAAATGTGTTTCCTATGAGTTTCTGTTCAACGCCTAGGGTGACAATGGCGCTTACAGATGCCTGGTTTATGAAATACTGCACAAGCGGATTTGAGAATGCTGTCTCGTAAATCCTGTCCTTTTGTGATATTTCGTTGATCCATTCCTCTTTTCCCCTGAGCAGAGCAGTCTTATCATAATAGACCGCCCTTATCTCGTCTTCAAGAAGATACTTCAGTTCACGGTTCCAGCTCACTCCAAGATTCTTAAGCACAGGGTCGTTGGCGATCTTCATGAATGATGGGGGTACAGAGGTATCGATTTCCACATATTTTAGAGGTATAGCAGCAGAAATCTCCCTGAAGGTCGACAATAACCCTGAACTCTTTCCCAGGAATCGTATAGCAAATCTTGAGAAGTCGATCATTTTCTCCTTCAACACGTTTCCTACCTTGCGTTCATCAACAGAGTGGAATCTCATATAGATGTAGTAATAGCCGCCGTTGAAGAGTACACCATCGATCACTACTGATGGCACCTTGTTCAAGGACTTGAAAGCATCCAGAAAAGCAGTTCCCTTGAGGTCCATTGTGAGCATGACAGAATCTGAGGTAACCTGAGGGTCATAGTCCTTCAGTGTTTTATGCAATTCCTCCTCGTCAATGCCTTCATTTTCGAAATTGAAGATAGCAAAACCTCCTTCCCTGGTTACTCTGATCCTCAGAATGGAAGTGATTCCGTTCTCAAGGAGAAATTCCTCAATCCTGGAGCTTGCCGCAAATGAAAAAATGCACTGCCTGTCGAGTATCCCACTTATTTCCTTGATTATCACAAATAAGTAAAGTATGCGGTGTTGAATATATTTATGGGGTGAAGGTTAGTTGATCATGCCTTAGGCCTTCTGGTAAGCTCCCTGATGGCTTTCCAGTCCTGTTCACTGAGGTCTGAGAGGAAACCAAACTGTGAAGCATTGGCAATTGCCTCGCCACCATCTATTGAAACAGCTTCACCGTTGATGAAAGAAGCTCCGTCACTTATGAGGAAGGCTGCGAGGTCGGTAAGTTCTTCATGGGTGCCGAACCTCTTGAAGGGGATTCTCTCGAGCATTCTGTCGGATAGATCCTTCGTAGGGGCAAGCCTGCTCCACGCGCCTTCTGTAGGAAAAGCACCCGGTGCGATGGCAACGTGCCTGATCCCATATTTCGCCCACTCTGCTGCAAGCGACTTTGTCAGGGCCAGTACTCCCCCCTTTGCGGCGGCCGATGGGGCAACGTAAGCGGATCCAGTGGTCGCGTATGTGGTTACTATGTTAAGGACCGTGCCTCCGTTCTTTCTCTCTATCCATCTTTTGCCAAGATCAAGGGTGCAGTAGAATGTACCATGCAGGACAATTCCAAGTATGCTGTCCACTGCATTGGGGGAAAGATATTCAAGAGGACTGATGAAGTTACCTGCAGCGTTGTTGATCAGTGTGTTGAAGTGGCCAATCTCATTTTCCATGGCATCAACTGCAGTGTGTATCTCTTCGGGTTTTCTTACATCAGCAACATGAAATGCAGCATTTATTCCAGCTTTCATGAGATCATCAACTGTTGCCGAAAGTCTTTTTTCACTGCGGCTCATTATGCCAACTGAGGCACCAAGAGAACCGAACTTGAAGGCCATGGATCTGCCCAGGCCTGTTGCGCCTCCTGTTATGAGGATTGTCCTGTTATTAAGCAAGCCAGTGGAAAACATGCATAGATAAGCAGCAAGTTGCCTAATGAACTTATTTCAGTTGCAGGTTTCCAAAGCTTTCCTGTTTGTTTATCATAACCATAAGCCTTGGAGTGCTCAAAAAGAGGATAAGGGCAACAATCATGAGAACTGATCCGAGAAACATCCACATAATGCTGAATTCTCCACCCGTGGCATCTACCAGGTATCCGGAAAGTGGAGTCCCCACGATGGATCCCATGCTGATGATGGTCATGCTGGTGCCGCTGTAAGTGCCTACGCTCCCCTTCGGGGCAATCTCGGATATCAACGTGACGTAATTGCTGTTCCACGCAACTGCAGTGAAACCTATGGCCACTGCCATTGCTGAAATTGCATATATGGAAGTCCCGGCATTGGGAAAAAGGAATAACATGACTCCAGCAAGTGCAGTTATCAATGTATAGTTCCTGAGCCTGTGGCCACCAAACAACCTCAAAGTCAGTGAGGGCCAGAGTATCCTCCCCAATACAGATCCAAGAAGAAGCACAATGAAGAGAACTTCAGCGACCAGGACCTCATAATTCATGCTAGTCACATACAGGACGAAGTAAGTGAAAACTGACTGCTGCCCCCATGACAGGAAGGCGGTAATTGTGCTTATGACAAGTATCCTCCTGTCCTTCAGCACCATCTTGATTGTTCCCTTCGTCTTGCCTCGGCTAGCCTTCTCCAGGGAACCTCTTTGCTCTCCGCGGATTATTATGGCTATAATGGCAGTGACAAAGAACAGGAATAGGAATGCAATCCTCAGGGAATAATGCAGGGCTAGCAATGGAAGGGCCAGAGCTGCGAGTATGGTCCCTATTGGGACCCCACTCTGCTTTATGCCCATGGGTGAGGCATGCCTGGGGAAGAAGTGGTCCATGATAGTGCTGTTTGTTGCAGGAGTTACCATTCCATACCCTGCACCGATGAGGTAGTATGCACCTATGAGAAGCAGGTAGGATTGGGAGAAGTAAGCCAGGATTGAACCAATTGCCAGCACTCCGTAAGATATTTTCAATGTCCTGTGCGGGCCCAGGGAATCTACAATCAGGCCTGACAGGAAAGAGACGCTCATTGAACCGATAAATACGGCACTTGTGATCAGGCCAACAGCTGCTTCATTGAGCAGAAAGCCATTTTTAATGAAATGAGATAACGGGGCATAGGATGAATTGGTGAAGTTGCCCATGATCTGCAGTACCATTATCTCTGCTAGAAAAAAGGCACTGCTTCTGACTTTCCTTGGGCTTTGCGTTGGTGGGTATTATGGCAAAGTGCATAAATTTAAACCACTTTTATCAAGTGACAAAAGATTGATTTGAGCTGATGGTTTGCAGGAAACCAAGTGGAAGTCTATAAATCCAAACTGACCATTGGCTTAATACAAAGGGCTTCCATGGAATACAGAGAAGATTTCAGGACTTTCAGCGTGCTTGTTTCCGAAAACAGGGAAGTAATGAGCAAGTGCATAGAGGCAATAAACAGAGAATTTTTGAAAGGCCAGTTCCACCTTGAAATCTCTCAGTATGAGATTACTGTGTTCTTGAACATGCTCGACCTGGAGAAATTAAAGGGGGTGGTTTCTGCACTTGAGACCAAATATTCTCTCCCCTTGAATAATGAACTATCTCAGATTGTCAGGGAGATAGAATCCATTGGAAGCTATGGTGTTAAGGCTGGCAAGAGGTCTTATGTCCATTACAACAGGGAAAGGAAAGTAAGTGGAAGGAAGCAGAAAGTACTGGAAAGGGGCGCCTACTTTTATGCGCAGGAGAATGATTTCAGCACGGTCAACAACTCCCTGCCAACTAGATTCCTTGACACCGTTAGCGTTGCCGATTCTCAAGAAGCTCTCAAGCAGATGCCGGATAACTGCGTGGATTTGGTTTTCACTTCGCCTCCTTATAATTTTGGATTGGACTACGGAGAGCACCGGGACGGAGTCGACTGGAACCTCTATTTCGAAAAACTCTTTGCAATATTCAAGGAATGCATCAGGGTTACAAAGTATGGTGGCAGAATCGCAGTTAATGTCCAACCTTTGTACTCAGATTTCATTCCAGCCCATCACATAATCTCAGATTTCTTCATGCGGAACAGGATGATCTGGCGGAACGAGATACTCTGGGAAAAAAACAACTACAACGCAAAATACACCGCCTGGGGCAGCTGGAAGAGCCCCAGCAATCCCTACCTAAAGTATACATGGGAATTCATTGAGGTCTTTTCAAAGGGAGACCTAAAACATCCTGGAGAAAGTGCACTTTCTGATATAACAGATACGGAATTCAAGGAGTGGGTCAACGCGAAATGGAGCATAGCCCCGGAGAAGAAAATGAAAGAATACAATCATCCCGCGATGTTTCCTGAAAAACTTGCTGAGCGCGTCATAAAACTGTTTTCATTCCAGGAGGATATTGTGCTTGATCCGTTCAATGGCGTGGGAACAACGACAAAAGTTGCGAGCAGGCTGAATCGCCATTATGTTGGTTTTGACGTATCAAAGAAATACGTGGACATTGCCATACAGAGGCTTGAGGGTCAGTCTTGAATCAGGTAAAGTAATAAAGGAATCATATTACAGCAAGGCTTGACCTAAGCTTGACATTTCCATTCACAGTAGCAAGGGCAACACAGGTACCTCGGCCATTTACGGTTCCCACAAGCTGCCAGGTTTTGGAAACAGAGGAATTGCAGGTTATGCCGGATATTGCCACAGCGCCGTTTACAGTGGTAGCTGAAATGCTGAGGTTTGAGCCTGGACTAGTGTAATATTTCACATTCCGGTCGGTGGTTGACAGAGAAATGGAGCCATTTGAAGTGATTCCAGCAAATGTTAGCTGAACATTGCCATTTACTGCACTGCTTAGCGGCAAAAAAGTTTACTGAAATGTAGGTGTTTCCATTGGTGTCCTGGGTATTTACATTGAGTACATTCTGGCCCCTGATGCTAATCTGCCCACTGGTTGTCTCCACAGATATTACCTTGACCGCGTTTGGCACATCTGATGTTATTGCACCATTCTGCAGGCTAATAGTGAGCGCGTTGGAAGTGATTGTGGAAAGGATGTACACATTTGCAACTGCACTCGCACCCCAATACTGTGCTGTTTTCAGTTGAATTTCATAGGTATTGCTGACAGCTGTAACATCAATTTCCCCTGCTGGTTCATGGCTATTCCTTCTTTGCTCTTGCAATTTCGTTAAGTTTGTCCTCTATGTAGGAAAGCCTGCTTTCTGCGCTGGAAGGAGTATATAGCCTTGATTCACCGTTCTACCCCAGTACCTTGGAGACCGCCACAAACCAGAATATAGCTGCGAAAAACACGGCCCCGAATGCCACTTATAAGCCGCTTATGTCGCCCTATGTGGCACCAACTATAAGAAAAACTGACATGGCTACCCAGACTGGAATGCCAAGGGCCATTGCAAGCTTACCCCTGTCATCTGGCATTTAAATCCCTCATGCAGGTTATGGCCATGGACAAGCAACACTCGCTGCTCTTCTGGGATGGGTCCATGGCTCTCTGCCTGCAATTAAATAATCCTGTACTTTATTTGACCGTTTATCCTAATTCCTTAGCAGTTCGCATTATAGAAATTTGAATGGTTTGAATTCGAATACAGCCAAGGCAGTGTTTTTGAGATAAATTTCCAGTTTATTCTTCACTATCCCTGATTTCCTTCAGTGCTTCACGGTCCCTGCAGTAAAGGTATGGGGCAAGATCCAGGGATGGTGGTGATTTTTCAAGCAGCCTGCTGTAAACTCTCCTGAGATTTTTGTCAACCTCATCGCAATACCCTTTCCACGTTACGCCAAGTGATTCCACATACATCTTCTCAATCCCCGTGGCAATTTCATGTGCATAGGGGTATTCATATCCATTATCCGACATCCATTTCTCAGGCAGTTCATGATGCAGGCCGATGCTTTCCACTGTGCTTACATTCTTGCCTTCGACGGTGAAAAACTTAGGGAAATGCTCGTCGAGGTAGATGGTCTTCCCGTCCATTGAATAGCCGCCGGTATACTTTATGTCAAATTTCAGGCTTACCCTGACATCCTCAGCACTTTTCTTTTCGGAAACTCTGCCAAGAGGTTTCCCGTCAAGCGAAACCCTGTCGTCATCTACCGTCAATAGAGACCCTACCTTTGGAAGTGAATCCGCTTTTACCTTCACATAAGATGGTTCCTTGAAATCAATTGCCATTACATTGAAGCCGTGCCCGTTGGCACTTCTGTCTTTTATGTGCTCAACAACCCTGTAAGTTCCCATGTAAAATATAAGCAGCGTAGAGATAATTATTTTTCTGTAGGCACTGGACAGTTCTCTTAAGTTTGTTAAGTGGTCTCGCAGTCATGAAAGTTAGATTTTAATTTATAGATGTGAAGAAGGGGCGGTTCTATTAAACAAAATCCGTCATGAATTAGAAGAATAGGGATTTTGGATAAAATCTGATATGAATAGATCTTTTGGCAATATATTCTTCTTCCTTACATAAGGTTAATATTTGCCCATTCAGTTTTATCATCCGAACTAAGATGGCATTAAGCAAAGGCGCAAAGGTTGCAATCGCTGCCGTTGTGGTGGTCTTGATAGCCGTTGTGGCCTATTCACTGATCCCTTATGTAGCAACCACACAGGTCAAAGACCTGAAGAATAACCAGACAACCTATATTTATGGAACAGTACAAAGCAGGTTTTCTGTTGGAAATTTCAGCGGCTTCAAACTTAATGATTCATCCGGGTCTATATTCGTCGTCTGGAATGGAACACTCCCCTCCGATGGAAGCAAGGTGATGGTTCACGGCACTTTCAGGGAAATATCGCCTGCGCTCTTCGGCCTGAGTTATTTCGAAGCTACTAGTGTTATACCATGGCCCATTTAGGAATACCATTATGAATGATTATGTGGGTTCTGCAGTCAAAAAAATTCACATTTCTTACATTTTTATTGAACATTTGATGACATTAGCCTTGAGTTTTGAGTAAAATTTAATTATGGACCGAATGTTCATCCACTTTAAAGGTTATAATCCGATGGTTGAAACAAAAGGTTTTGAACGATTGACCAGGGTAGCAAACGCACCCACACTTGCACTGCTTGGCCTCAATGGTGCACTAGGATCTGCTATACTATTTGACGTGGCAGGCATAACTGCTTCCGCTGGGCCAGCTGGCCTGATTTCTTTTCTGATTGGTGCCTTGATGTTTTCAGCACTTGCACTGAGCCAGCTGGAGCTCTCACGCACTTTTCCCGAGGCCGGTGCTCCAAGCAGATACACACTCTACACCCATGGGCCCTTTGCCAACCTGATTAACACATTTTCCAATGTTGTCTGGTATATTTTCATAGCTCCATTTGAGGCGTTTGCAATAATAGAAGGGCTTAACCTCTATTTTCCGTATTTCATTTCAGCCGCAGGTTACCCTACATATCCGGGCGGCTTTCTGGGAATAGTGATCACGCTTCTTTTCATTCCATTGAATTACTTCGGTTCACGGGTCATGGGGAGATCAAATTTCCTGGCTGGGCTCTTAAAAGTAATACTATACGCAATTCTTGGCATTGGCCTTCTAGTTGCTGTACGTGACCCTTCCAATTTCACGCAGTTTGGAGGGTTTTTCCCTAATGGTGCAGCAGGCGTTCTTTCAGCCTTGCCACTTGTGATGTTTACATATGCTTCGGCAAGGATAGTCGCCGATTATGCAGAAGAAGCAACTTCTCCGGGTGTCTTGAGAAATGCCTTTGTATGGCTGGTGTTTGGGCAACTCATATTCTACGTTCTGTTCGAGTACGTATTCATAGCAGGAATTAACTGGGTAAAACTAGGCATCAGCCCCGGAGATTGGGGTTCATTGGCTACGATTTCTTCCAACCCATTCATCCTGATTGCAACAAACTCCAACCTTTCCATTCTCATAGGAATTGGAATCTTCATAGGAATTGTTATGCCCTTCCTTACTGGATTTGTATACCTCGGTGGAGGTTCACGGGTACTGCTTGCTGCTAGCAGATCAGGATATGTGAGCAAAGTCCTGTCAACAATAGACAGCAAATACAAAACACCGAACTACGCCGTGCTCGTATTTGCAATTGTAGGCGCAATACTATCTTTTGTTTCCGCCCCGGTTCATTCCATTTTCAGCATAATCGATTACGCTCTGGTGGGAGGTTACATAGCCTACTCATTCTCTGCAGTTTCCATGTTTGCCGCAAGGAGACAGGGCCTGACAAAACAGAAGGTGCCACTGGGCAATGTTACAGCTGTAGCTGCATTTGCCACAGGTGGCTTGATAGTGTTCTGGAGTGGATGGCCATCAGTTCCGTATTCGGTGGGAATCATAGCCATTGCAGTTGCAGTATTCGCAGTTATCTTCAAGGTAAGGGGACACGTAAAGAATTCCCTTTGGGCAATACTTTACATCGCTTTCCTGCTTGCAATGACATATGTTGGTGATGTAGGCGCTTTGTCCATAATACCATTCTATTACTCGTCACTTACTGTACTGATAGTGTCAGTTGCAGTGTTCTTCCCCTTGGGGGTATTCTCAGCACTTAACCCGGAACAGGCGAGCAGCATGGTTAAACAATATTCAATGGCACCTGCTATGCAAGGAGCAGAAAAGGAATGAAACTCAGTGGTACAGCGATGGAGTACCTCAAGGAGGCATCCCTGCCTTCCAGTTTTGCTCCGGACAAATACCAGACCGAGCTAAACAACATTATAAAGGACTTCAGGAAAGTCGAGAAACCGGATGTGGGCATACTGGGAATACCATTCGACACCACTTCTATCTGGTCGGCAAGGAAAGGAAGCGCTGGAGCTCCAGCTGAGGTCAGGAGAATGTTCCAGTTCCTTGGATCCTACGAACCGCAAATAAATGTGGACATCTCCAGGGGCATCGATATAGTGGATTTTGGGGATATTGATGTTCTCCATACCAATGTGATGGAAACATATAGGAGGGCGGAAATTGTTGCCTCTGAAATATTTCAAAGTGGCATGTCCCTTGCAGTAATTGGAGGGGACCATGGAAACACTTATGCCACTGTCAAGGCACTATGCAAAGAAACGAAGGGAAAAGTTGGACTCATAAACGTTGATGCCCATCCTGACGTGAGGGAATCCCACCACGGAGAGATTTCATCGGGCACACAATTCAGAAAACTCCTTACAGATATAGAGAACCCTGTCAGGTTTGAGAACTTTGTTGAAATAGGCATGAGGGGTTGGGAAAACAACCTTGCAAACCAGAAATTCCTTGACGACAATAAGATCAGATACATCACAGCCATGGAATTCAAAGAGAGGGGAGCAAAGGACGTAATAAGGGAAATGCTAGAAATAGTACTGGACGGCACAGAGGCAGCATACCTGAGTTTTGACATTGACGGTCTGGATATCTGTTATGCACCAGGAACTGCGGCTCCGACCCCCGGAGGGCTTTCATCTGGCGATTATCTACAGATCGCCTATGAATTCGGGAAACAGAAGATATCAAGAGCAATGGACATAATGGAAATATCCCCTCCGTTTGACTCCAACAATATAACAAGCATTATGGGCGCATACCTGATTGCACAGTTCCTCGGAAGCATAAAAAAGCGGAAATCTGGCCAGTAAAATTTTATTCTGTACCTTCATTATTTTTTTGTCGCGTAATGTCAGGGGGGGATCGTTTCAAATTCTTCAATTTTAATATTTTCGCAAGAGCAGGTATTTAATGCTTGGCAGAAAGTTTCTACATAGTTCACCGGGCACAGTGTTTAAAGAGGACTGCGACTGACACTGTTTCTTCGTTGTGATATCCTTCTGAAGAGGACGAGGAAGAGTAATGCTATGAGGAAACTGACCATGGAGAGCACTATCCAGGAAAGACTTGGCTCAGCA
>JAKAUW010000040.1 GCA_021817455.1 Thermoplasmata archaeon
AGGCAAATTTTTCTTCACCAGCATGCAGGCTGTTCCTGCCTTTCTGATATCCGCACTTTCAGGAAAGACTGTAAGATGCCTTATACCATATGCAATAGATCAGGACCCACACTTTAAAGTGGCAAGGGATGTTATACCAAAGCTAGGCTATGAAAAGCCATCCTCAATAATCTCAAAGTTCATTCCCTCGCTTAAAGGGAGCGGAAAAATGTCTTCCTCAGATATGAACAGTGGAATATACCTAGAAGATAACCCAAAAGAGGTCAGGAAGAAACTAATGAAGTATGCTTTCTCCGGAGGAAGGGAAACTGCAGAGGAACAGAGAAAGTATGGTGCGAATCCCGATATCGACTTTGCATTCAACATATACAGGATGCTTGAGCAGGACCAGAAAAAAGTTGAAGGCATTTATTCCAGCTATAAAGGAGGAGGTATCCTCAGCGGGGAGATGAAACAGCTTGCCGCGGAGACCATAAGCGCATTTCTGGAAACTTTGAAGCCCACTAGAGAGGAAGCTGAAAAAAACTTCTCTGAGTTCATGTTCAACGCTGATGATTTCAAGGATCGATATTGACAGGTATATTGGTTCACTGGAGCAAAGGCTCAGAAAGCTGCTTCACAACACCCGCTTTGTTCCGGAAGGCCCCGACGAAGACCAATACACTGATGAAACCCCAGACTGTAGTCAGTGCCCACAGTTCATATGAATTGCTTGTAAGACTCATGACTACTCCACCTATTAACGGGCCAATAGCCCTGCCAGCTGAAATGAAAGCATTGTAAGTTCCCATGTTCCTACCTATGTTCTCAGGCTTTGACACAAGTGAAACCATTGCATTCCCGGCTGGAAATGAAAAGTTTTCCCCTATGGTAAGTACAACTGTAGAAAGAATGAAACCAGAAAGCGTTGAGAAGAACGCGTATGAAAAAAAGCCGAAAGAATAGAGAATACCCCCGATCACGTATGAAAAGTAGTTTCCAATTCTTCTGGACAACTTGTATATGAACCCCTGAGTGGTGATGACAACAATTCCATTTGTAAGATAGACAAGGCCTAATTCATCGAAGTTTAGGTTCCTCAGAATTTTGGCATAATTTGACAGAGTTATGGTTTCCTGTGCCTGGACAATGAAGAGAAGCAGTGCAACTACTGAGAGTATTATAAGAAGCCTGTTGCCTGCATGAAACTGTATCATTCTTGGCCCTTGGGGCTTGACTTCCTTCAGTGTCAGTGATAGGAAAAGGCCTGCAAGAGTTGTTGCGAAACCGAAAAGGAACAGATAGTAAAAACTGCCGCCGATAATGAGGAACCCTCCAAGGGCAGGGCCAATTCCCCACCCGATGTTGTTTCCTACCCTCAGTATGGAGAAACCTTTCAGCTTTACGCTGCTGGACTCGGATATGATTGCATTTGCTGCCGGTGACTGGGCAGCGTTTGCTATCATAAGTCCTATGAAGACGACTGGATAATACAGGACTGAATCCCTTATTCCCTGGCTTCCAACCAGGATACCGAATAAAACCGAGCATATCGCCACCGAAAGAACAATGAAACGCTTGTACCCAAACCTGTCCGCCAGAATGCCTGCGTAAATTTGAACGAGAGCAGCAATTGCGCTCCCCAAGGTTATTATGAGGCCATCCTGCAGTATTGACATGTTCAGGTTTATCCTGAGATAAATGGCACTATATATCCAGATAGAGGAATAACCAAGCCCACGCAATGTGGATAATGAAGTTACAATCCCGACATTTTTCAAGGCGGCTAAATGAAATAATCCCTGGATATATAAACCGTAAGTGTTTACAAACCTTACATATCACATATCCAGAGAAAAATTTGAGTTTAAAATGTGACAGCGAATCACAGTTCCCGTCCCCTCGCGGAAGACAGTACGCGTGTGAAACGTGGCAGGCTTTACCGTCGGGTTCGGAATGAGACCGGGTGTGACCCTGCCACTATGACCGTCACGAACACTAAATGGTAGGGGCGTATAAAATGATTTCCGTAATGCCTAAGCCATGGGTGCTCATTTAAGTACAAAGAACCCTATGTTATAAGCATGAGTTATCTTATTGTCACAAGCAGGTCCCCAATTTCACATGAGAAAATAGGTGGCAATGAGACCGTGAAGAAGAATGTAGGTGGCGTTGTTACGGCTCTCAGCCGGGCTATGAAACAGGACGGCGGAACATGGGTTTGCTGGGGCGATGGGAACCTTGACGGCAGGTACCCCGATGAGAACTATGATGGATACAGGATAGTCCGGGTCTTCATGTCCAGCAGGGAAAGAAAGGGATTCTATGATGACTATGCCAACGGCACATTATGGCCACTCTTCCATTATTTCAGAGACCGGATGAAACTGACCAGTTCTGGCATGAATTACTACAGGCAAATCAATGAAAAATATGCTGATGCAGTTGTCAGGAATGTAAAGGCAGGGCAGAGAATCTGGATACATGATTACCAGCTTGCACTACTTCCAAAGATGTTGAGGGAAAGAGGTATTGAAAATCAGATTCTTATGACATGGCACATACCGTGGGTTGCGAGTGAATTCTATGCAACTCTGCCTGAGGCAAAAGAATTGCTGGAAGGAATTATCGCATCTGACATGATTACATTCCACACAGAACTGTACAAGAAAAATTTCCTTGAATCCTGTGATAGCCTTCTGGGGAAGAAAGATGACGTGGAAGGGAAACTATTCGTCTTTTCCCTTGGCATCGACACATCCTATTATTCAGGCAATCCTGCCAACAGACAGAATATAGAACTAAAAAACAACAGGAAGCTCATCCTTAGCATCGATCGGCTGGATTACACCAAGGGATTGGTGAATAGAGCACTCGCCATTGAGAACCTCGTGAGGAGGTACCCTGATGATGCACGGAAATTCACCTATGTGATGATAGTAACTCCAAGCAGAACATCGGTGGCAGAATACATTAACATGAAAAGAGACCTTGAAATGACTGTCGGGAGAATAAACGGAAGCTATTCCGACCTGACCTGGCAGCCAATACTGTATCTCTACAGGAGAGTCACAGATAGGCAGCTTATGAACTACTACAGATCAGCCAATGTAGCCTTGATTGCACCCCTCATTGATGGACTGAACCTTGTGAGCAAGGAATTTGTGGCCGCAACAAGGAATGGGGTGCTGATCCTTTCCAGATTTGCCGGCGCTTCTTTTTCCTTAGGAGCTGCACTAAAGGTAAATCCATATGATCTCAATGAGGTTGCAGACAAGTTGCATGATGCGCTTCACATGAATGAGAATGAAATAAAGTTCAGGCTGGAAAGCATGAAGGAAAATGTGATGAAGAGGGATATCAACTGGTGGCTGGCCGAAATCTCATCGACAGCGGATATGCTGGAAAGGAAACTCAATGGTTCTGCAGAAAGCATCAGAAATACTCATTGAATTCAGGAAAATTTCACCACAGGATCCAATAATTTTCCTTGATTACGACGGAACACTTGTTCCAATCATAAAGAATCCTGAGGAGTCCTACCCCGATCAGCAAATCATGAATATACTTGAAAGAATAAAGAGAAAATATGACACCTACATAGTAACCGGGAGATCCCTCAGGGAAATCAGGGAGTTTATGGGTGGCGACTTCAATGTTCTTGCACTTCACGGGGCAGTTAAATCCCTTGATGATGGCACCACTGATTTTGTAAAAGACTACCAGAAATACAGGGAGATCTGTGACAGCATTTACAGCAGAAGAGAGGAATTTTTTAACCAGTACCCCGGTGTTCAGATCATTAACAAGGATGGGGGACTTGTGTTCACTAAATGGCATGTGCCAGAACAACTTTTTGATAAGCTCACCGCTGAGGTGAAAAACCTGTCTTTGGCTACTGGGATGGAACTCTACCTTGGAAAGATGATAGTGGAATTAAGGATTCCGGGTGTAAATAAAGGCAAGGCCATACGTGGCATAAGGAATGGTAGGCCTGCAATGATTGTGGGTGACGATCTGACTGACGAAGATGCATACAGGGAAAACCCGGATGCATTTTCAATACACATAGGAGATGGCCCGACAGCTGCCAAGCATAGCCTGGGCAATTACCTTGAGCTAAGGGGCCTTCTGACTGAACTATAACCCGGAAAGTTCGTAGAGATCCTTCCGCCTCTGCTTCATCATTGGAACATCTGCAGCGTATTTATCCAGTACACCGAAGTCCAGATCAAAGGCGATTACTCCTTCATCATTTTCAGCCTCTGCGAGAATGTCTCCATAGGGGCTCACGAACATGCTATGCCCTGTGAAGTCTTTACCGCATTGAGCCGTTCCAGCGACAAATAGGCCGTTCTCAATTGCTCTTGCACGAAGCAGTGTCTTCCACGTGTCCAGCTTCCTTTCACCCGCATACCATCCTGCCTGGTATGACAAGATCTGTGCACCCATCAATTTCACAAGCCTTGCCGGCTCCGGGAACCTTAGGTCATAGCATATCTGTAAACCCAGGCCGACCCCTTTTGCTCTTATTGTAGCTATGGCTGCCCGTCCCGGCTCGTACAGGCTGCTTTCAAGATGCGAATAAGCGTCAAAAAGGTGAAGTTTTCTATATTTCCCAACCACCATTCCAAGATCATCTATGAGGATTGAGGCGTTGAATGGCTTCAAGGTCCCATAGTTCTTTTCTGCAATATTTATAAGGCAAGTTACAGAATTCTTCCGTGAAAGCTCTGTGAATGTTGAAACGAAGTTCCCGTCGAGCGTCTCAGAGTTCTGAAGCAATCCTTCGGGATCTGAGTAATCAGGCGAGAACATCTGGTACTCCGGGAAAATTATGAGTGCTGGTTTGTGCTTCATTGCTTCGTTGAAAAGTCTTACAGAAGTCTCGAGATTGCGTTTCTTGTCCGTTCCAGATGCCATTTGAACCAGAGCGACTTTCATTGCCATCACTACGTGAATCCCGTAAGGTCAGATAATTTCTCCGGAAGATATGTTGAAGTTACATAATCAAGGCCATACTTTGCCAATGCCTGCTGTTCAGCTTTCTTCCCGATGTTCAGCATGGTTTCAATCTCATCCCTCCACTGCTCAGACTGGAACCTTGGGTCCTTGAGCTCAGCGTTGAGGGCCGCTATATCCTTGTCACTGAGATCGTCAGTGGGGAGCTTGTAATTCAGTATGTCACTTGCCGTTATTCCTATATATTCTGCAGTCGGAACTGCGAGATAGTGGGAAATGTGTGCTGTTTTAATAGCACCGTATGCAATTGATGCATAGATCCTGAAAGACCATGGGTCTCCATCAGTGAAAACGTAGACTGGCAGGTTGTGCTCCTCATTAATTCTTTTCAGGAGGCGCCTTGTGCTCCTTGCTGGTTGCCCTTTCAGATGGACAAGAAGGCAATTGTTTGATTCATCAAATCCATTTTCCACAAGCCGGTCAAACATACCTCCTGTTTCGATTGCAAGTATGAATTTCGCATTGACGTCCTTTATCCTTAGCTTGTCTTCCTCCACACTGTACGGTATCCCATAACCCCCGTCACCTACATCATCCCTGCAGTTGATCTTCTTGAATTCCCCCTTCCTGGTCTTCTCTTCAATTGTTATGTCTCCCATGATGCTAGCTCCGTTCTCCTCTGGCCTTAGTTTGAAATCCTCCCTTAGGAGAGCGCTGAGTACCTCAAGGTCCTCAGCCATGAGATTGGATTCATCCTGTGTGCCAAATTTGCCCAGATTCCACCCTTCTGAAATATAGTACATTTCCCTGAGGGTTGAAGATTTGCTTTCCCTGATCATCTCCCTTATGAAATCCACCATGTAGAGCAGTTTCACCATGTATTCAGCGCCATCCACGGCCTTGCCTGAACGGGTAACTGTGGATTCTCCATACCTCCACACAGAAAGCATTGGATCAAGAACGATGTTTTCCTTGTTCCTTGACGGCATGGTGATTTCAGGTATATCTCCTGATGCCAGCATTGAATAGAGGCTTCTTACCATGTCCTCAAGCTTTCTGCTTGTATTGTCAACTGCCATTACTCATCACCTTCCACATCAGTTTCAACCACACTTACAGTTTCGGTACCGAAATCAGCGGGGAGGGGTTCTGCGCCCTGCACCCTTACAGGGTCGATGCCTGTAAAGTAGTAATTAGTGCCGGGATAGTCAGGTATTCTCCCCCTCAATGAAAATGAGGCAGCAAATTCTTTTGCAGGTTCGAGGTCAGTTATCTCCCATCTAAGTTCAGGCCCTTCGTAATCCCTAGTAGGTGGATCTGCCATGATGTTCATTGATATGTTTTTCTGTGTGTAATTTATTATTTTCATTTCTATGTCAACTCCTACTTCACTCTTCCTGTATTCCTCTGTAACAAAAACCACGTTGGCGATCTTAGAAATAACAGCTTCAAGATTTGGCACTTCCTTGCCAAGTATCTCTGAGGCTTTTTTGCCGATTTCCGGGATCAGTGTGTTCACTAGCCTGAATTTCTCATATATTTTAGCCCTCTTGTCCTTTTTACCGAGGAAGGATTTGACTCCCCTACCAAGGGACCTCAAGCACAGCCCAATTTCGGTGGTTATTTCAACAACATTGGCTAGAGCTTCCTTAGATTCAGATGTGAAAGGTATCCTTATTCCATAGACATGTACGAATATGATGGCAGGCCCATAAGGGACGCCCTGTCCGCCCTTCTGATCAAAACCGTACTGCCTCCAGTCCATTTCTGATATTGCCCTGGTAATGGCACAAGCCCCTGGCTGGTATAGCAAAGGAACCTTGTTTGCAAACCTCACCACCCTTACAGGCTGATCTGAAGGCAGATCGCCTCCGTAAACTATTCCCGCCTCCACTGAAAACGGGTTTCCATTGTAAACGGTGATGGGACGGGAAACTGGTTTTCCATAGTGAGAAGGATGGTTCTCCTCGTAAACGCTCTTCAGCCCTTTCTTGATAAACTCCGGCCCAAGCGGCGAAAGGCAGTCTGTGGGAGGCGGCATAAGTTTCACGGCTTTGAATGCTTCGCTGATCTTCTTGATATCCTGAAGCGAAAGTTCTGATGGTTTCTTCTTCTCTTGAATTCCGGAAAATGCCAGAATTTCATCTGCTACTTTGTCACTTATTCTGTTGAAGTCTTCCCTTAGAAAATGCACAAGGTCACCTGCAGCTGTGTTTTTTGCCATGCTGCTTATATCACCCAGTTCAAGACCGAGGGGGTGAGGCTTTATGGCAACTGCAGGGGTCGATAGCGCATCAGTTACTCTCTTGATTTCATAGGTCTTGCCATCTGGATCTAGAAGGGCAAGGGACGCGTTAGGATTGGCAACAGCACATTCCCTCATGTACTCGAGAATGGACTGTTTTCCAACCTGGTACTTTCCTTTGGCAGGAATTGTGACTAGGGTACCATGGGGCTTATCCCAAATCACTGGCTTTTCACTGTGTATATCAGCCCTGTTTTCTTTTACATTGATTCCCAGAATGAAGTCATAGGCAACATCATCTTCCTTCCTTCGCGTCCTAATGTGCGATGGCCTGGCTGTTGTTATCTGCCCATATAGGATAGCTGCAGTGATACCAATACCCTGCTGTCCCCTTGACTGCTTGAAGGAATGGAACCTAGAGCCATAAAGAAGCTTCCCAAATACATTGGGTACCTGCTTTCTTTCGATACCCGGCCCATTGTCTTCAACGGTTATGTTGAATTCTTCCCCTTCCAACTTTTCAAGGGTAACTTTGATTTCAGGAAGTATCCCGTGCTCTTCACAGGCATCCAGGGAATTGTCAAGGGCCTCCTTAACTATCATGAAAAGGGACTTCTGAGGTGAGTCAAAACCCAGTATGTGCCTATTTTTTTCAAAGAATTCAGAAATTGATGCTTCCCTGAATTCAGATATGGTGGCCTTTCGAGGAGGCATTAAACTGCCATATGCATGGTGCTTAAATTATTTTGTTGCAAAATTTGTTGCAGTATTAACAAAATGGGTACATGGGGACCATGTCGTAAAGAAAAGATAAATTGGGAATTATCCGAAATATCCAAGATCATCCTTCTGAGTAACCTTGGCCTGGACATCTTCCTGCATCTTTTCAGTAATCTGCTCGATCTGCCTGCTTCTTTCCTCAAGATCCGACAGGTCAAGATTGAGATCCAGCAACCCTTTCAGGACACGGACAATTTCCCTTGCTCCCTTTGGATCTGCGAAGTAACCAGAGGTCTCGCCCATAAGGCACGCCCCGTTCATGGAATAAATTTCCTTTCCTAGACCAAGCATGACACCTGCAGATCCTACAATACCGCCTCCAGGTTCACCCTTGGGGAATACCACGCCATTCTCTTTCAGACCCGCGAGAAGATCTACGTTAGTGACAGCACCGAGCACTCTAGGTGTCTCAACGATCTTGCCTGTGCTGTAGCCCCCAAGTGTGTAGACAAATGAGACATTTAGCTTTGCAGCCAGTTCCAATATGACGTGGGAGATCTCGTACTGACCTTCCTGTGTAGTCCCCTGGAAATCGCCAACAAGAACCAGAAGATCGTTTTCCTTGCCAGTTTTCTTGTAATAGATGCTGTTTCTCACAAGTCTCACAACCCCCTCGTCATCGATGAAGACTTGCGGGGGGAGGTACTGGGAAAACACGTCGGCTAGTTTCTGCATCTTAAGTTTCTCCACGAGGTATTCTGCAGCGATTTTGCCCACATTGCCAATGCCTGGAAGCCCTCCAATTAGAATCGGGTCCTTGAGCTTTGGCCGCTTGTATTGGTTAATTATGATCTTTTCCATTTTTAATCCTCCTCCTTTTTAAGCCTGAATCTCTGAAATCTGTCCAGTGGCGAGTATCTTGGTGGCAAAGCCACGTCAGAGAAACCTCCGCAGTTTGGACAATCCTCTCTCATTGTATAAGATTGGCAGTTCCTGCATTTTCTGATTAATGAACGCATTTTTAACTCAGATTTACTTTCTCGTGAACTCTGCTACTACGCCCTTTTTCTTGGATAAGTCCAATATGTTCTGTACAGCCTTTTTTAATACATCTTCGGCCGACTTATAATCTTTATCTGTAACTGTTAGCCTGTATCTGGGAGCCCCAGCATACTGGATTTCAACATTATCTTCTGTTGCGGATGAAAATACTTCCTTGAGAAGTTCAACTCCATCCGGAGCCAGTGAGTAGGCTTCCATATAACCACCGATTTTAATGTAAGGCAGCACAACGTTTTCCTTGGCTACCTTCTGGAATACTTCCTTCCATTTTGCCTTGGTTTCTGGTAACCAGTCTTCTCTGGCAGAGGCATCCTCGAATGCGTCGTAGAGCGCCCCATACTGAACCCTCAGGTCGCCTGCAAAGTCCTTCTCGGCCTGGTTTACTGAAACCTTCAGCTGGGCCGAAACAATTTCAAGAAGTTTCTCTGCCTTCTGCTCATTCTTCCATCCAGATATTTTTTCTCTTTTCTGGTGTTCGTTGACCCTTTTTAGGGAAAGGTCAACATAACCCCTGCCTGTATCCACATTGAGAACTTTGCAGACAGTTTTTTGACCCTCTCTCAGGTAGTCCTTGATGTGCTTTACCCAGCCAGTTGCAACTTCAGCGATGTGAATGAAACCTTCCCTGCCCGGGTATTCCTCAAGCCTTACATTTGCGCCAAAGCCCTTTACTTCCTTTATGGTTACGACTACCAGGTCACCAACTTCAGGAAGATCCTTCTTCATTGCTTGTCGCCTGTGATCTCAGCGGCCAGTTCAAGTGTGCCGCCCGTTGGTCTTGCTAGTGTTGCGCCACATATATTGCATATGACTACGGAAGAAATTTTTGTATAAGTGACCTGCTCATTCCCGCAATCCTTGCACTTAATGTTGATGAACTTGTTTCCAATGCTCTTTGGTTTTGAAAATCTGCTGTCTGCCATTTTACTGTGCCTCCACTATTTCGAACTTCTTTGCTCGTATGCTTGGCGGAGTTACGGATTTCTTGCACGTCTGGCATTTGTATTTAAGAGATACTCTCTTGGTAGGTTTTTCCCTTCCTTCGAATTTCGGCCTGGGGAAACCTCCATAACCTGAAGTTGCTCTTCTGAATCTCCTCTGTCCAGCCCTGAATTCACTGGCCTTTCTCTTCCTGACTCTATCTACCTCGTGAGGAGTGTGCTTTTTGCACGACGGACAATACATGCTGATGATCTTTGGCATTTTCAATGTGTTCACCTGTAATCAAGCAGGACACAAGCAGTTTCAAATTGCATGAACACTTATGTCTTGTTTTTATGCTCTCGGCTTATTGGTTGGAGGGATATAAGTTTTCTTTATTTTCCTTCTAGGTTTTTGGCTACTGACTCCCTCGCTGGGTGTGAGAGGAACTGCCCTTCTGATGCAGGTTTGGGAATCTACAACTTTAACATGAGGATGTGGTCAATAGTGTTATATACGAACTTCCAATTTAGCGTGGAATCGACATGCCTAAGCCACAGACAAGCGCACAGAAACCGATGGACGTTCTTAGAAACTCTATTGACAGGAATGTCCTGGTTGATGTCAAAGGTAACAGAGGTTATTCAGGCATCCTTGAGGGATATGACATTTACATGAACCTTGTCATTAAAAACGCCGGAGAGACGATAAACGGCCATACCACCGGCGTTCACGAGAGATTACTCGTCAGAGGAGACAATGTAATTTTCGTTTCCCCATCAAAAGGTGATAATCAATGAGCAATGGAACAGCTGTAATGGGAAAAATGAACAACAAGAAAGTTCATATTACTTGTCGCAGATGTGGACACCATACCTACCACGTCAGGCAAAAGAGGTGCTCTCACTGTGGATTCCCCGCAGCCAGAACTAGATCATATAGATGGGCAAAAGCCAAGTGATCACTGTGCTGTGGTTGGATATATAGGTGAGGAGCCTGCATATCCATTTATTTTAGCATCGCTTAAGACACTTCAGCATCGTGGCCAGGAAAGCGCCGGAATTGCAACTTTCCATGCTTCTTCCATAAATGCACGCAAAGGCATGGGGCTTGTTGGTGAAGTTTTTAACGAAAGGACCAAGGACTCAGAATATCTGCTTGGAAATGTCGGCATAGGGCATACAAGATATTCAACGGCCGGCTCAAAGGCCATGGAGAATGCAGGGCCATTTCTAGTTACAAATGCATTGGGGCATATTGCTCTCTCCCATAATGGCGAAATTACAAACGCAGACAGGCTTAGAGAGGAACTTCTCAAACAGGGCCTGACGTTTCTCACATCATCTGACACTGAAGTTCTGCTTATGGAATTTGCAAGGGACATTTCGCTTCATGGGCTAAACGGAGGAGTCAAAATTGCAGCTGACCGTTTGAAAGGTGCATATGCCATCACATTTCTCATAAACGACAGATTATATGCCATGAGAGACCCGCTGGGAATACGGCCCCTTATCATGGGTAAAATGGACAGTGGATACATGGTGGCTTCTGAATCATGTGCCCTTGACATAACCGGTGCTGAAATTCTCAGGGACGTTAAGCCCGGGGAATTAGTCGAAGTCACTAGAAATGGTATTATCTCAGTTCTCACAGTTCCCAGCAGAAAGATTGCACATTGCATGTTCGAATATGTTTACTTTGCAAGGCCGGACAGCATAATAGACAGGACAGAAGTATTCCAGACGAGGTTGAAACTCGGAAGAATATTGGCAAGAGAGTCGCACGTGGAAGCAGATGTTGTTTTTGCGGTTCCGGACTCCGGAAGGGCTCAGGCTCTTGGCTATGCCCAGGAAGCAGGCATACCGTTCAGCGAGGGCCTTATAAAGAACAGGTTCTCTGACAGGACTTTTATCATGCCTACGCAACAGTCCAGAACCGCTGCGGTGAGATTGAAACTCAATGTGATCCAGTCTGAGGTTAGAGGTAAAAGGATAATCCTTGTGGATGACAGCATCATCAGAGGAAATACCATGAACCATATTGTCAGTCTTCTGAGGAGAGCGGGCGCCAAGGAAGTCCATGTAAGGATCGGATGCCCCCCAGTTGTTGCCCCTTGTTTCTTCGGAGTGGATATGAAGACCAAGGATCAATTCATTGCCACAGGAAGGACTGTGGAGGAAATATGCAGGGAAATAGGTGCAGACTCCCTTGCCTATGTTTCCATAAAAGGGCTGGTGGAAAGCATCGGCATGGATAGGGAAAACCTCTGCCTGGGTTGTGTAACCGGAGAATACCCGATGCCAGTTTCGGAAGAGAAATACCCCAGGCAGAAAGAACTTGAAAGCTTCACGCCCTAGAAGCTTCACAATTACTTTTTTCTTCTTAGAAGTTCCTGGATTCTTGCCTTTGACTTCTCCTGATCGATCAAATGGCCTGCAAAATCTGCTCTCAGAGCTATAGCCGTTTTGCCTGCAATATACCGTGCCACCCTTCCCCTTTCAGATGTCTTGAGGCTTGACATCCCCTTGACCTTGAAAAGTGAGCCATGTTTTGGCGGGGGTGAACCATAGAGAATATGCTTGAACAGGGCCTTCTCTGCTCCAAGCACCTGTATTGCGCTTGCAGGCATCAGGGCAAGGTTTTTCAGGCTCCCGGAATGATAAAGAAGTTCAATGGCAATCTCCTCTCCCACGAGATCGCAGGCATTAGGCATAACCTCCCTGGCCCTTTCTGAAAGGAATGAAATGATGTTGACCTTGAGGGAGCAAATGGAATCTGCAGAGTCGGAAATCTGCTCCATTACTTCTGGAAGTTGCCCAGGCAGATCCAGTCCCCTTAATCTCTTGAAGAAGCTGCACGGGTCTTCGTTTCCATAGGTGAGGCCAGTCATGAGGCCGAAACCTGCAACTTTTTCAAGTATCAGGTTAAGCGATTTGTTGAGTTCAGGGATAAGGGCATACAATTTCCTAATATACTGGTCATCAGCGAATTCCTGCTTTAATCTGTATTTTCCGTATTTTAGAAGAAATTCCCTTAAGTTTGGAGGCGTTTTGGACTCAATGAGTTCTGCATCCGCATTTTTGCCTTCCTTCAAGGCATCAAAAATTTGTGCATAATTGGTTTCCAGGTCCTGGAATACAAGATACTGGTTCCCCTTTCTTGTACCATACCACTTATCTGCGCCTTTTCGGGTTCCTGAACTCTCTTCGCCTGTCATCCCTACCCCCACTTCTCTGGCCCTGCCTCTGTTTCTGGAATTGCGGCCTTTCCCTTCTTTCCCTGTTCTGGCTGAACTTTGTAACAACTGGCTTCTTGACTGCCTCTTTCCTGGCTTCCTTCTGTTTTTGCTTTAACTGCCCGGGGTTTTCAAGGAGCACCCTGTCAAAATCCACAACTTTGAGGTCCCTGATCTCTTCAAAATTCACCAGCATGATACCGGTCCCAACAAGTTCATTATTCTCCGATATTACAGCAACCCTTTCCCCTTTTGCGGGAGTGCCTATGATTGCCCTTATTCCGCCCGGGAATAGGTCGGATCCCTTTGATATGTTGGCCATTGCTGACTTCTTCACAATAATTTTAGGGTGATCCCTGAATAGATAATCCATTGAGAAAATGAGCTTCATCAATTTTTCTGGGTTTCCGCCATCTGATAGTTTCTTTGCATCTGCAATATCCTGCAGGGTAACGAGATCAGATTCCTGGAACAAGCCAGTCCTGGTGCGGCGTAGTTCCGCCATCTGCGCACCCACCCCCAGAGAATACCCCATGTCAGTGCAGAGTGTCCTGATATAGGTTCCGGAGTCACACATCACCTTAAACAGGACCAGGCGGCCGGAAATCTCGAGGATATCAAGCTTGTGTATTGTCCTTTTCCTCAGGGTCCTTGCCACGGCTGCCCTCATTGGTGGAATCTGGTAAATTTCTCCTTGGTACTCGTGGAATACATCCCTAAGGGAATCTTCGGAGACATCCCCGTAGAGCCTCATTACACATACGTATTCCTTCTTCTGTTCATGCGCAATGTCGATCAGCTTTGTGGCTTTTCCCAGCGCCATCACCAGGACACCTGTTACACCTGGGTCCAGGGTCCCTATATGGCCCACCCTCTCAATGCCAAGAATCTGCCTTACCCAGTAATCAACCTGATGGCTGGTTGGGCCTTTGGGCTTGTCTATGACGATAAAACCGTCAAGTTCGCTGGAGACTTTTGATTCCTGAGCGCTCATGTATCTGTTCTGCCACCCTTTGTGCAGAGAGGCTATCGGAGTTTATAACAAGATCGTAAATATCGGTTGTTGCATAGTCTATGGAATAAATTTCCATGTACCTTTTTGCCTCAGATTCCTCCCTTATCCGCAGAAGCGCCTGGAGGTCCGATTTGCTACCTTCCCTCCTTGATATCCTTGAGACCCTGGTATCAAGCGAGGCTGTAAGAAATACCTTGAATGCATCGATGCCATTCATGTGGCACATCCAACCAGCAAGCCGAGCCTCCACTACAACATTGTCATGGGATTTGAGGAAATCCACCACCATCTGATCCTGTTTCCTGTCTATCTCCTGATGGGATTCCGCGAAGAGGTTGAATTCCTCAATGGTCATACCATGCTCCTGAGCTTGTTGCCTGAAAAAATGCCCTCCGGAAAAAAACTGGTAGCCAAGGGACTTGGCAAGAATTTTGCCAACCGTAGACTTTCCACTTCCGATTGGCCCGCTAATTGTAATCCGCATTTTCCAGGGATCTCTCGAGTTTCCTTACTTTGTAAGTGAAATCGAAGATCTTGATTATCATGGTTGTGAGGTAACCAAAAACCATGATTGCAATGAAATAAACCATGATCCAGTAGGGCATGAGCCATAGATGCGCAGTAGCCACATTGATCTCAAAGTCCCATGGGAATGCGATAACCTGGTATGCAAGCGCATCGAGGAAGTAATACAGCCAGGCAATGAGAAGCAGCGTGAATATTGTAAAAACCATCAGGGGTTTCATGGTGTTCATGCTCAGGGTTGTCTGTTCCATGGACATATCCATCCTCATTTTCTGGAGCTTCTGGATCTTGTCCTTCTGCTGGCTCTTGTAAGCCTGATTTATTACCTTGTTGAATGCCCTCATCCTGTTCTGCATTTTGCCCATCTTCAGCCAGTCGGTGAAGAAATATCTCGGAATGGAGGTTATAAGGCCTATGAGTACGCCCACGAGAACAATTGTGAGGAGAGGATACTGGAAGTTGAAACCAAACGCAGGCATGAGGACGTATCCGATATACGTGCCGATATAGCCTCTCAGGGTTCCATTTGTGATAACGAAGATTGAGGCAAAGCTGATGACCATGTAGATCATCTGGAACCTCATCATCTTTGACATTGCTTCCTGCTGCGGTGTTTTCTGCATACCCGGCCTGCGGCCCGGTGCTTGCTGGGGGTCTGTCATTACGGCATCAACCTCTTGACTATATTCTGTGCAGCTATGTCAGGTTTTCCCTCAACATTCTCTATGAACTTGATGGTAGCCCCGGTGTATATTGAATATGCGGCAGCGTATGACCTGTTTATGTGCTGGTGCTCCACTATATCATCAACGGAGTCCTCATCCCTGCGTCTTGAAGGATCTGCAGTTCTCCGTTTCAGGATGAGGGCAGGGTCCGCCTCTATAAGGAAATATGAGGATACCTTTAGTTCCCTAAGGACCCATTCCGGCAATCCAGGCATGTATCCGTTAGGTGTTTTGATTGTCATGTGAGTATCAACAATCACGTTGTCCATCTTTCCAATGGCAGCAGAAGCTTTCTTCTGCAGGTTTATCTGTGTATCAACGGGGAGTTTCCTCAGCTCATCCCGATCCTTTACAAGCCCAACGGCCTGGGCCATTTCGAACATGAGCGTGCCAAAGTTGATTATTTCATAGTTTATCTTTGTCTTTACGATGTGGAGGACAGTGGATTTGCCAACCCCTGCCACCCCTGTTATTACAACACGCAATTAACCACCTACGAAGAACTGCCGGATAACCGGATGCATTTCCATCATCTGTTCCTTGCCCATAGCTTCGTAGAACTGTATGACTATACCTACTGCCAGAAGCAACCCGGTACCGCTGGTATTACCCACCGTTCCTATGAGGTTCGCACCCGCAGCAAGAAGGCCCACAGCAGCGCCACTGAATACTGTAATGGCAGGGATATACTTCTGGAGGACCTTTTCAATGACTTTCGGATCTCTCCTGAATCCAGGTATCTGCATTCCACTTGACATTATCTGCTTTGCAACAGAAGCGGGACCCATATTGGTGGTCTCAATCCAGAACTTGGCGAATATAACGCTTGCAATGACCATGAAGCCAAGGAACGCTATTACGTGTATGGCCTCCTGGAAAGCTGAATGCCCTAAAAGGATATTTGCAGCAGATGCAGGTTCAAGAATAGGGAAAAGCCAGTCTGAAAGCCCGTTTGGCGAGAACAGGTAGTAAGCCAATCCTCCTGTGGGAGTTGTCTGAGATATGTTAAACTGAGATACCTGCAAGGCAGTGGGATATGACCCCAATAACGCATTATGGCCCAGCAGCGGGACATGGCTGAGAACGGGACTACTCCAGAACAACAATGTCCACATTGAAACATTGGCAAGCAGCGCTGTAGCAAGGATAACGGGTATATTTGAAGCGTAGAAAAGTTGGAGCGGATATCTTCCCCTCGCACCCCTTACTCTCTCGTGTGCAATGGGCAGCTCAATCTTGCTGCTCTGGAAGTAAGCAACAATGAAGAATATGAGAAGCGTGCCAAGGAGTGCAATAATCGGGTTAGGTATGCCTCCTGGAATTCCGAAGAGGATCTGTGGCAGGCCAGTCTGTATGAAGTATGCAGAACTGGAGTGCATTATGATGAAAATTGTCTTAGGGATAGCACCTGCTGGCGGGTTCGCAAGTGAGACAGCGATACTGCTTGATACAGGTATCCAGTTTATAGTTCCTGTAATCAACTGTTGTGAAACACCTGCGGCAATGAAAAGGGAAATGCCTGATCCAATGCCGTACTTGGAGACCACTTCATCCATTAGGAACACCAGATAGGAACCAAAGAACAGCTGCAGAATTATGATTGCCTGTGAGAGGAATCCTCCGTAGCCCGGAGCAAATCCATTTAGGCGTGTAACAAGTGAAGCATCCGGAACTAAATATCCAAATGCCTGGGGAATAGCTTCCACAAATATCATTATGATTACCAGCATCTTCTGAACCCCCTGGTAGACTGCCCTGTCCTGGGAGTTCTGCAAATCGATGTTGAAGATTTTGGCACCTGCGAACAACTGCATAACGATTGAAGCTGTAACTATCGGACCAATACCCAGGGCCATCAGTGAACCCTGTGCACCAGCGAATATCGCCCTGAATGAAGCGAAAACATCCACTGACTGGGTGACGTTCAGGCCATAGATGTAGATATTAGTTAATGCAAAATAGAGAATGACAATAGTTGCTGTCCACATCAACTTGTACTTGAACTGGACATGCCCTTTCGCCTTCTTTACAGCAGGCAGTTTTGAAGTGAGGTATTCAAGCCCATACAGTTTGCTCTGCTTGGGCCCTACATAACTCAATACAAGATAGGAAAGTGCAAAAAGGGGCGATATGAGAAGCCCAGCAATGAAGAGTTGCAGCATTGTATAGTGGCTGAAGTACCAGAATGCTACCAGCACTATGGCAAATACCACTATTATGGGAAAAGCTGCCCCTTTATTCCGCTGAACTGTCGCCATCAGTCTCTACCGTTATTCCCAGAGGGGAAAGCTTGTTTAATGCCTTTTCGGTTGCTTTGCTGACTATAATGGTGGATTTCTCCTTGAACGTGCCTGAACCAAGAAGCTTTGTAAAGCCTGCTTTCTTCAGGTCTATCTTGAGTTTTTTCCCCTCCATTGTTGCAAAGCCCTGCTCCTTGAAATAGTCAAGTTTGGCTGATAGTTCATTTAGAGTAAGAGGTATGTCTCCTATTCCGGGATGATGGCTGGTGAACCCATGCACGCCGAAGTGGTTAGGGTCATTCTTAAGGAGCCAGACCCACCTGTGTTTCCCTAGGCCCGCCATTCCATTGCCCCCTTTCTTTCCCTTCCCCCTTCCGGATTTCATGCCGCGGCCATAGTGGCCTCCTCTGAGTTTCTTAGTTCTCGTTCTTACCATTTAAATCAACTCCGGGCTTAAGCATCGTCAGTATGAGCCTGTTAATGTCTTTTCCCCTGTAGCCGGCGGACCCTCCCTGATTGAATGGTTTCCTGATTGCTTCAAAACCACCTTTCGGAGGATTAAGCCTGACCACGGGCACGATGTCCTTTATATCTTTATACTTTACTTTGCCTTTCTGCAGTGCTTTTGCAAGATCCTTATAACTTTTGAACCCCGTTGTTTCCTCAAGGCTCTCCTCGTCAAGGTATTCGTGGCCCTTGAGTTGCGATCTGTGCTTGAGCACCAGTTCAACTGTGGAATCTTCAATTTCTCCCCAGGTTACATAATCTTTTGCAACTTTCAACATGCCCCTGTTGATCTCATTGTCCTCCACAAGGACCATATGGTTGATCCTGTGCAGTCTAAGCAGGGCTGCAGTCTTTGCTGCCTGGGGCCTGATTCCTGTCTCTCCCCTAATTCTTATCACTGCTAACATTGGCTACACTCCCCACGTATATAGGCGTTGTAAGGTTCAACGCTGGATTTACTTTCATTTTTGCTGTTCCTTTCATGGCGTCGAATACTGCAAGTGCATAGTTCACTGTTGTCTTTGTATGGCCATTGGCAAAGCCCCATACATCATCTATGCCTGCCATCCTGAGGACAATCTTTGCAATATCTCCAACAGCCCTTCCCACGCCTTGGGGTGCAGGCTTGATTGTTACAACAACAGATCCTGATTTCCCTACGACGAGAAACGGCAGGCTGTGCGCCCTTCCACAACCGCATTCCCAGGACCCGCAACCTCTCCTGATTTCCAGGATGTTAACTTTTGCATTGTTGATTGCTTTTCTAATTGCGGGAGCTGCTTCTTTGGCTTTTCCCCTGCCTACGCCAATGAATCCATCTTCATTACCGACCACTGCGGTAACTGAGTAATTCATTCTTCTGCCAGAGTCTGTCATCCTCTGAGCACGCTCGATGTCAATAACCTCGTCTTTCAGCTCAGGCAGCAGGTAGTCAACGATCTGGTATTCCTTAAGCGGCAGTTTGGTTCTCAGGGCTTCAGACATGGTCTTTATCTCGCCCGATGCAACCATTTTTCCCAGTTGGGTCCTTGGAACCCAGGTTTCATCGCTCATAGTTTCTCCTCCAGTTGTTTCTTGTAATCATCAAGTTTCAGTGCCAGTGGCTTTTTCAGGTGTTCGCCTGCAAGTCTCTTCTTGTCAGGGAAGATTCCCTTCTCATATGGTATCTTGGCCCCTGCATCCACATATCCTTTAAGTACAGCCGATATCCTGCCTCCCTTAATAATATTGTATCTGCCTGTGTCCAGAACAGTCTCGCCGACTTTCTTCTTCTTGGCCTTGAGGCCTGCCGCATATCCAACAAGATATGCTACAGGAACGCTGTTTCCGTCAACTTCAAGTCCCAATTTCTTCAGGGTTCTCTCATTGACTGTGGCCACGATCTTGTCGCCAACTTCCTTGTATTCAACGATCTGGGCGACGACCCCCTTGTTCGAAGGTCTTACAACAAGCCTTGGGAGGCCGGACTTCAGGAGTTTCAGCCTCTTGTGGTAGTTGGTAACGCCATCTCTTCTTCTCTTCATTACACTGTATTTCATCATTTTTCATCACCCAGGCTTCCCGATGACTTCATATGGGATCTGAGCTGGGCTCTTGATTTTATGGACCCGCCTTTTACCTCTACATAGAACTTCCTGTAGGTCTTGGCATCGATCTTGTTTTCGGCTTTGAGTGTCCTAAGTTCATCCCTCAAAGCGCGGATCGTCTTCATCCATCTGTCCTTCCTCGGGAATCTTGCATATTTAGTTCCCTTGATTGAACCGGGACCCCTTCTCCTCTCCTTGGACCTCTGGACAATTCTCTTCTTGAGCCTTCCGTTTGAGTTTCCCTTCTTCTGCTTAAGCTGTATGATGTGCCTGTTAATCAGTTCCCTGATATCAGATCTGGAAGCTGCTTCATCTACCTGGTCAAGATTGTTTGTGTCGATCCAGACTCTTGATATTCCCGACTTAAATTCCTCTGCCGCGATTCTCTTTGCCGTCTCTGGTCTCAAGTTACTCCACCTCCGGATTGAGTATGCGGACCTTAAGCTCCTCAGCTTTCTCCATGATGAGTTCTCTCTTCCTGGAGCCAACTGTTGAACCGATTCTTGCTGCTTCCCTCAACGGGTCTAACTTTTCAAGTTCCTGTGGAGTGTGAACCAGTACTTCTAAGAATCCCGATGGGTGAAGTCCCCTGACAGCAGCAGGTGATCTATATCCCGCGTCCACTACTGGCGGCCTTCTTGCTTGATGTTCCCTCTGCTTTGAGTGTTTTCCCCTGGGCTTTCTCCAGGATTCCCCGAGCTTCTTGTATCTGAACCATTCCTGCCTCCTGAACTCCACTCTCTTCACTGCATTCTTATTCTTGATCCTGAGCAGTCTCTTCTCGTTCTCTGTGAGTTTTGGTTTAATGTATGCCAACTATTTCACCCCTTCAATATGTAAATTCCGTCCTGGAAAACTCTCAGGTCGAATCCTTTGATCTTTGTGGCCCTCTCAATGTTGGCGGCTGTGTCTCCAAGGTCTCTCTTGTCTATACCGTTAAGAATAACCTTGTCACCTTTTACTGATACCTTGGTTGCCCCTCTGATTTCTGCAATTCTGGGGCTCCTTTCCCCAAGGAAGTTTTCCACATGCACCTGGTTTCCCTTCACGGAGACTCTCATTGGAAAATGCGTGTAGTCGATCTTCAGTTCATACTCAAAGCCTGTTGTAACACCATTGCAGAGACTCTTGATTTCTGAAGCCCAGGTTCCAACTATTCCCCTGGACCTTTTGTTGTCCTTGCTGACATGAATTTTCAGCGTCTTTCCTTTCATGGACACCTTAACGTAATTGTCATTGAGGATGCGTGAAGTCTCACCAAGCTTTCCCTTGGCCCTCACTTCACCTTCCTTGACCGTAAGGGTAACCCCCTCCGGTATGTCGTATGTCCAGGTTTCCTTCCAGTCTGTCATTTAATTCACCTAATAAACGTAAGCCAGCAGCTTGCCCCCAAGACCCTGTTTCCTAGCTTCTATATGACTCATTACACCCTTTGTGGTGGTGAGTATCAGAATACCGAAATCCTGGGCCGGCAGATATCTTGACTCGTATCTTTCAAGGTTCATCTGCTTTACGGGCAGCCTTGGCTTTATTACTCCACAGTTGTTGATGGTATCGCTGAGGACTATCCTGAATTTTCCTCCTCTGTTTTCGTCTACCACTTCGAAACTCTTGAGGTAGTTGTAGTCCTGCATAACCTTCAATACTCTGCCGATCAGCCTTGCAGCTGGTTCAGCCTCTATGACTCTCTTTCCTGTTTTTGATGCATTCTTGATGCTGTTGATTATATCATTAAGTGGGTCGTGCCTCATTGTTTCACCTCAGCTGTACTTCCTGAATCCCAGTTCCGGTGCAGTATCTCTGAAACACTGCCTGCAGAGCCTCAGTCCGTATCTCCTGACCATCCCTCTCTTTCTTCCGCAGCGTACGCATCCGTCTTTGTGACCGAAATTTTTCTTTGGTTCGAGCTTGATCTGTGACATTAGTTCACCTTAAAACCTCAACCTTGTAGTTCTCTGATAGGAATTTCATGGTTTCCTCCCTTGGTATCCTTATGGAAGTGGGGAGTTTTTTTGCGCCAATTTTCCTTCTCCGAACTCTGTAGCCGCCTCTTCTCTTCATTACCACCGCAACGTCAAGGCCGAAAATTCCAATGTCAGGGTCATATTTCATTCCCTTGAACTCTGTGTAATCCGGTATCCCGAAGTATGCGTTGCCCTGCTTGTCAAATGAATAGTGCTGAATCTTGTACTCCCTCGCATAGAGAGCCCTCTTGAGGAAGTCTTCGGCATCGTCGCCCCTAAGGGTTACTTTTGCCCCGATCTGAAGGCCCTTCCTGATGTTGAAATCTCTCACAGTCTTCTTTGAAATTGTCAGAACAGGTTTGTGGTTGGTAAGCATCTCTATGACCTTGACTGCCTTGTTCAGGCGGTCGCCGGCCTGCCCCACGCCAATGTTTATGACTACTTTGTCAAGCGTTACTTCCTGCATCGGGTTTACCTTGGCCTCTGCCTTCTTTGTCGCCTTTTTTGCTGGCATTACTGCTCACCTCCGACGACTTCGAAGGAATACTTGGGCCCACCTATCATGAATGCATAGTTAGCGATCGTGGAGAAATCCTCTTCGAAATGCACCAGGTTATTACCTGATGATTCCTTGACCTCAACTTTCTTGATTGTGCCAATGTTTCCCACATGCGCTCCACCAGTTAGAAATGCCTTGTTTCCCGGCTGCATCTTTATAATGTGCTGGATCTTCTTTTCAGGAACTGACATAACAAGAACGTCGCCAGTGGAAATGCTTTTATCATCAGTTATGAAGTTCTGCCCATCGTGGAAAACCAACTGAGTTTTGCCGGAGGTTGTTGTTATCTTGTTGTATACCTTCATTGGCTTCAGGGATGAGTTTTTCTCGCTTTCCTTGTTGACAATAAGCCTTCCTTTCCTGTCATAGACTACCCTGAAGTGCTCGCCAGTGGGAACTACGCTGATTATATCCATGAATCCAACTGCTGTCTTCCTGTTCTTTACAACCTTTCCATCTACCTTGATGAAACCGCTGTTAAGCATCCTGGTTACTTCCCTTTCCTTGTCGCCCAGCTTCAGGTAATCCCTGAGAACTGTGAGAAGAGCCACGGAGCTCTCCTTAGTGTGTTTTCCCGGGTTGGGTGTTGCGCCCCAGAAGAAATTCTTCCTGGCTATCTTGGTGACCCTTGGGATAACCAATCTTTTTGTCTTGTTGATCATTCCTCTTCACTCTCCGATTTTTCTTTCTCCGCTTCTCCCTCAGGTTCCTCTTCAGTCTCCCCATCAGGCTCATCCGCAGATTCATCAAGGGTATCGGCTTCCTTGACCTCAGATGCCTCAGCCTCCATTTCAGCAGGTTCTTCCCCTACCTCCTCGGGCTCCGGCTCCTGGATTGTGATTCTCTTTATGGCAGCGATCTGCCGTATTTTCTGCAATCTCTCTTCTCTGGAGAAATCCAGCTTTGTTATTGTAAGGTCCTGGGCTTTGAGGTAAAGTTCCGTTTGCTTTCCATCCTCTTTTGCTATTGTAATGCCTTCGACCGAAACTCTGCCACTGACATGGTTGACCTCAACAACCTTGCCTCCTTCACCCTTTCTATTTCCTGACTTTATTTTGACGACATCGCCAGCAGCTATGGGGAAAGCCCTTATCCCGTATCTCTTCCTCAAGTCGCCGGATAGTGCCACTTTAACTTTGGTAATCATCTTCTTTCACCTTTACACTATGGTCGAAGCGATGGCGGCAATTCTTGGCCACCTTTCTGCGGCTTCCCTTGCCACCGGGCCCTTAATTTCGGATCCTCTTACTTCCCCATCAGGAGTAACAAGCACAGCCGCGTTCTCATCGAACTGCACCATCGTGCCATCTGCTCTTCTGAATGGCCTCCTCTGCCTTACCACAACTGCATAAACAACTTTAGCCCTCATTTCGGGAGTGCCTTTCTTAACACTTGCTATGAACATGTCACCAACTCCAGCTGCAGGAATTCTTGAAGCAACTCCGTGATAAGCTTTGACATCGATTAGGCTGATGATCTTTGCTCCGCTGTTGTCGGCGCAAGGCATAGTTGCCCCAAGAGGGAGCCCCCTGTGCTGTCTTCCAGCTATTCCCTTCATTGCTTCACCTTCTCTATCACAACAAAGGAGACTGTCTTTGCAAGGTTGCGGCATTCAGCGATCTTTACTCTGTCTCCAGATGCAAGATGAATGCATTCTGGAACATGGGCATGATACTTGCTGAAACGTGTTTCCTTCCTTTCGTACTTTCCTAGTGCCTTCTTGTATTCCTTTACAATGGTGGCGCTCCGTATCATTGATGCGGATTCAACTGTCCCGTCAATGACCTGACCTCTGACCTTTAATTCCCCATGGAACGGGCATTTCTTGTCATGGCACTCCTCTGTAGGAGGAGTGACTTCGAAACCGATATTCTTAGTTATTGTAATCACCCTTGCTTTCATTTTTGATAATCTTTCTGAGATTCTTCAGGCGTTCTTCAGGCCTCATTATTATTGAGTTTCCCTGTACCATTATGCTGAACCCTTCAGACTTGATTTTGAATTTTCCTGTTGCCTTTGGTATGACTTTCAGCTTTCCCTGTGACAGTATCTTGAATGTTCTTGCAGTCTCATCCATGATTTCACCCACCATTCCGCCCATAGAGGTATTGGAATGAGACAGCACTGTTATGCTGCATCCGATGAATTCTCTCGTATAGTCCTTTGCATCCACCTAAACCAGCTCCACTTTGAACCCAATGTCTTCCAGGTATTTTTTCACAGTTTCCCTGTGGTCACCCTGAAGTTCTATGGTCCTGTTATCCTTCACAGTGCCGCCTGAGGCGACCTTTCTCTTGAGTTCCTTGGCGATGTCCCAGATATTCTCAGACTTTGCGTCAATTCCATCAATTATTGTCACGTTCTTACCGTACCTTCTCTTATCTACGCTGACTTTCACTGCCTGGCTGTCCCTTGTAAATCCTTCCCAAGGTTGCAGCTCTTTAGGCAAACCAGTGAAATTCTTATCCTTCATTCTTTGTTGTCCTCCGAGCCCAGAACTGTCAAAATTCTGGCGATCTGTCTTCTTATGGACTTAATCTTTCCGGGATTTGTAGGAGCTCCTCCCATGGCCACTGATGCCCTTTCGTTAAGCAGTGACTCCTTGAGAGACTTCAGCTTATCCTGTACCTCTCCCTTACTCATTTGTCTTAGCTGTTTCGCTCTTAGCTCCATTTTCCTGCACCTCTGATATGGTTTTGACCTGTGGCCTTAAGTCTGCCACTATCTCGTCTGGGAGTTTGTAATCGTTTCTGAGCATCCTCACGCTCACGCCTATCACACCAAGTTTCATCTTTGCTATGGAGAAACCTCTTTCCATTCCGGCTCTTGCTGGTTCACCCGAATATTTTATTGAACCGTACGTGAATTTCTGGGATCTTCCCCTTTCTCCGGATATTTTTCCAGAAATCTTGATCATGACGCCTCTGGTTCCGCTCTCCGTAACTCTTCTGAGAGAGGTGTTTCCTGCTTTCCTGTAGGACCAGCCCTTCTCAAGGGAGAGTGCTATCTTTTTGGATACAACCTGCGGATTCAGATCAGGTTCGTTGATTTCCTTGACCTCAATCTGTGGTGATTCAACCTTGTATTTCTTCTCGAGAGTTTCTGTGATCTCCTGAACCTTGCTGCCGTGCCTTCCGATTACAAGGCCTGGCTTGTTTGCGAACAGTGTTATGTTTGTGCCGAACGGTGTCCTCTTCATTTCAAGGCCCCCGAATCCTGCACTTTCTGTGGCGCTTCTCAGGTATTCAGTAACAAGAAGCTTGTTGACCGAGTTTGCCACGAATTTTCTTTCCTTCATTCTGTAACCTCCTCTACTACGATGTCTATATTGATCAAATCCCTGAAGAATGCACCAGCCCTTCCATAGGCCTTTGGTGAAAACTTCTTGATAACTCTCCCCTTTGAAGCTGAAATATGGAGTATCTTCAGAGAGTCTGTGTCCAGACTCTTGAATTCCGCGTTTGCCTCCACGTTGTTGAGAAGGTCAAGGAATACCCTTGCAGCTCTCACTGGGTATCTTCCTGGCCCAGTTCCCTTCCTGTGGGAAACTGAATCAAGGTATCTGAAGTACGGAACAGGCTGTTCCTTTGCAATGACTTTTTCCAGCGTGTTTTTTGCCC
>JAKAUW010000068.1 GCA_021817455.1 Thermoplasmata archaeon
TCATGCTCACATTTGGGGGTATTTCAAATGATACTCCTAAGCCATACCACTCTACAATATTGATTATGTTTTACGAATATACATATATCTAATGATCCGGGAATCTGAAATTCTCTTCACAAGTGAAAGATAATGCATCTTTATTTGTATGAACTTCTTTGGAATTTCCCTAAATTCACAACGAAGAAAGTATAGATGGTTGTATAGGGTCTTCAGTATTCTTGTGGGCGTGGTTGAACAATAGACTCTATAAGACAAAACTTTATTCTATCGAACACTATAGACAACTGTGACAATTTCAACCATACAGATAAAGGAAGAGACCAAGAAGACATTGCAGTCAATGAAATTGCATCCTAGAGAGACTTACGAGGAAGTGATCGAAAGGATACTAGAGGACCTCCGCGAACTTAGTGAAGAAACCATAGCGGATATTGAGGAGGCCAGAAAGGAGATTGAATCCGGCAAATTCGTCACACATGAGCAACTCAAAAAGGATCTCGGCCTCTGATGGAATACGAAATAATCTGGTCAATCAAGGCGGCAGATCAGATGAGAAGTCTCGACAGGTCTGTTGCCAAGAGAATCCACGAAAAGGTGAATCAGCTTTTTCAGAATCCTGAAAGGTTCGTTGAGAAGATAGTGAGATATCCTTATTACAGGCTTAGGGTGGGAGATTATCGGGTGATTCTCGACATCAAGCATGAATCTGTTAGAATATTGATCCTAAAGGTTGGGCACAGAAGCAAAATATACGAAAGATAGTATGATCAGAATCGTATACCATTAAAACACTGAGCGAAACCCACGATGTTTCATTTCGTGAACTTCGCTTGGACTGGATTCGAGGCTGGTTTCTGGAATTTCTATTAAGGCTCATCGTTGGACACTAAACAGAGATTAATGGTATTCCCTTAAAGCTTTAATCAAATATCTACCGGGCCACTCAATCAGGCTGCAAATATCACAATCATTACACTTTTATCGCTTCGCTAATTATATAGGCAAGTTACATATTTCAATTAGATTTAATTGAAAGGCATTGAGGTAGTCTCGCGCTTTGATTTCGAAAGCACGGTAAACCTGTTAATGGAGGAGGTTAAATCTTCCGGGTTGAAGATTGTTGCAACAATCAATGCGCAGGAAAACCTGAAAAAAATTGGTGTTGAAATAGGGGGAAACAAGATTTTGGAGGTATTTCATCCTAATCTTGCAAGGGAGGTGTTCGAAAAGGATATCAGGGCCGGAATTGTTCCGCCCTTGAGAATTTATGTCTTTGAAGAAACCGGGAAAACGCACGCTGAGATCCAGAGTGCTCAAGAGCTTTTTTCCTCCTATTCAGGACTGCAGGACCTCGCCAAAAAGTTGGATGGGATGCTTCACAGCATTGTAAGTAAAATTCAGTAGTACATTGATAATCTTGCGATAACTGCTATTCCCGCCTTTTCAAATCGTCAACCGGGCAACTGGTAATTTAAGAAATGCAACAAGCAGGCATAGCAAACTCATCCATCATTTAGGTTAGGGCCAGGTCCTTAGGCAAAGGAAATATGTGCTTTCACCATAACCTTTCCGAGGACTCTGCAACTGCAATGACTACGCAAGTAAATTACCTGAGGCTGATGAAGTATCCCGGAGCCAAAACATCCATTATTCCTGATATAGATGACGTTTTCAAAAGGTCTGGAAAGAGGTCCTTTGTAGATGTTTTTGGTGGTTCGGGCTCAGTTTCCCTCAACATGAAGTTTGGCACTGTGATATATAACGACCTTGATCCGGAACTGGTAAACCTCTTCAGGGCAATACAGCATGATTCAGCTCTCCTTGTAGATCTCCTGTATGAAGCGCTTGATTCATACGAATTCAGAAGGGGCCGGAAGAGCACATCTGAAAACAAGATACCAAGGTCAGTTGCAACCATGAAACCATCAATCCCGGCAGGAAGACGTGGGAAAGTTCCAGATGTTGGAGCGGCAGCGCAGACAATTCTCAGGTTCACAATGAGCTTTGGGGGTATGGGCGACACTTATGGGACAAAGGAAAAGGCAGCCAAGGGCTATCTAAAAAAGACAATCTCAATGATGCAGAAGATTAGTGAGAAAGTCTCTGGTTGGACAATTGAGAACCTCGATTTCCGGACTCTAATTAACAAGTACGATTCTAACGGCACATTCTTCTACCTGGATCCTCCTTACAGCGAAAGGAACTGGTACGGAAGCAATTTCCGGGAGACAGATTATGAAGACCTGAGGGATATGCTCAAAAATATGAAAGGGAAATATCTTCTGACGGTCGACGCACACGATGACCTTCTGGAGGACATATTTGGCGACCCTGATTACATAAAGGCCTATGAAAACAGGAACCAGGACCCCGGCAGGGGAACAAAACCGCCCAGGACTAAGGCATTTTACACAAATGTCTGAGTTGGGATTCGGCCGACCCTGACTCGAAGGACGAGAATAAGTAATAATTATGGCAAAGTCTTATCCAGAGTGATGCCCCCCGTAAACTTCAACATGGTTTCAAGCGGCAGCAAAGGCAACTGCAGCCTAGTCTGGGACGATGAGACTCTCCTTGTTTTCGACTTTGGAATAACCATGAAGAGGTTCAGGGAGAGGATGGACAAACTCGACATAAACCACAGGGAATATTCTCTGTTCGTGAGCCATGAGCACAGTGACCATTCCAGGGGTATCAGCATGGTAAAGAAATACCATAAGTTTGACTTGTACTCAAGGGAAGCGACTCTGGACGCGCTGAGATACAGGGATGGATATTCTATCCACGATTCCGTTGCAATTGGGAATTTCCTGGTGAAGGCAGTTTCTGTTTCTCATGATGCCGCTGATCCTGTGGGTTACGTGATCCAACACGGGAAGGCCCGCATTTCTGTTGTATCCGATCTGGGAAAAGTTTCCGACGAACTTCTTAGGCAAGCCGGAAATTCTGACATTCTCGCTTTTGAAGCTAACCATGATGTGGAGATGCTTCGTTATGGAAGATATCCTGAAATGCTGAAGCGGAGGATACTCAGCAGCCATGGACATCTTTCCAATGACCAGTCAGCGGAAGCAATAGCAACCATGGCAGGGCCAGGCACCAGGATAGTCCTGACACATCTCAGCCAGGAAAACAACACCCCTGACACCGCATATTCCTCCATTAAGAACTATCTATTGAACAGGAACATCCAGTACGCTTCACTGGAATGCGCCACTCAGGAACTTGGTTCCAGCCATTTCATAATTCAGAGAGATTAATTTTTTAATGTTGGGCAAATAACACAGTAATGAGCGATTTGGGCTTCATTGGCTTGGGAAAGATGGGTCTTCCCATACTCAGGGCAATAATGGAGAAGTATGAAGTCAAGGCGGTTTATAACAGGACAAAGTCAAAGGCAGCAGCACTTCAGGGAGTAAAAGTTGCTGAAGAGCCCTTCTCAGTGGCTTCAAGCTGCAATATCATTTTTGCAATACTGAGCGACGATAATGCCTGTGAAAACATATTCTTTGGAGAGAAGGGAATCGCTAGGACAATAAGGCCACAGAGCATCGTCGTGAACCTGAGCACAGTGTCTCCGGAATTCGGCCTTTCCGCGGAAAGACGGTTCCAGGAACTGAAGTGCTCTTACATCGAAGCACCAGTATTGGGGAGTACTGCACTGGCTCGTGAGAGGAAGCTGGTTTCCCTTGTTTCCTGCCCGGAGGAACTCTATAAAACAGTATCCGGCGTGATTGGAACATATTCCGCCAGAGTATTTCATTTGCCACAGGCAGGCAGCGCAATTAAAATGAAGCTCATTACAAACCTTATCATGGCAGTCAATCTGGCGGCTGCAGGAGAAGCCATTCTGCTGGCAGAGAAGGCGGGAATCCATAAGGATCTTGCCCTGGACATCATAGGGAGCAGTGGAGCGGAATCTAGAATTGTCGCACTGAAATCCGGAACCATCAAGGCTGGAACCTATGAGCCTGAGTTTCTCCTTAAGGACATGGTGAAAGACCTAATGTATGCAAGCAATCTTTCACGAAACCTTTCTTCACCCATTCCAATGGGCTCAAATGCACTCCAGTATTATTTGGCCGCCATGTCCATTGGGCTGGGAAACCTGGATTTCTCTTCTGTGGTAAGATCTTTCAGGTTCCTGATAGGGAGTTCATAGGAAAGCCATGACTGACGCCTTCACAATCCTGGAATATGCAGTCATTGCGGTTGCAACAGCTTCGCTCATCTATGGTTCTTATACAGACGTGAAGAGGAGAACGGTGAAGGCACTTCTGTTTGTTCCCCTTATGGCACTAGGGGTTTCAATCAATTTTATCATTCATGTTCCAGGCCCTTTCATTTTGGTGGGAGTTGTGATATTCCTGTTTACTTTTCTTGAACCAGACACCTATGCTTATGCAATTCTTGCGGGAATCTTCCTGTTAGTCTCCATTGTATTTGTTTTCCTCATTGGCTTCCACTGGGGTTTTCAGATATTGGTAATATCCGTCGTATACGCACTTGGATTCACAGAAAGGCTCTTTGGGATAGGCGACATCAAGGGAATAATTGCTTTAATGTTCTCATCCCCGCTTTACAGCCCAGCGGCGGAAACAGTACTTTTAGGACACCTGGCATACGTGGAGGTCCCAACTTCTTTATCAATCATGGTCAATGTGGCCATTTTTTCAGTTATGATCCTTCTATATGCTGTTTATCTGGCAAGCAAGCACGGCACTGTGAGCATTAAAGGTGAACCTCTTGCCATAAGGTTCAATGTGGAACTTTCGGACAGGTACCCGGAGGCGTTCAAGGTTGGGGAAAAGGATGGAACAAAGTTCATGACTTACAGGATACCATTCATGGTGGCCATCCTGATGGGATACCTCATGTTCTTAATAGTTGGCTCCCCCATATTTCTCTAGAAGATCAAGATTTTAGTATTTCTATACATTTTCTCAGCATGCC
>JAKAUW010000064.1 GCA_021817455.1 Thermoplasmata archaeon
ACGGAACGTTGGTTCCGTTTGGAAGAGTCTGTACCGGTGAGTCGTAAATTTCATCCAGGAGAAGGAATGAGTACAGACTGGAGGCTCTAAATTCATTTAGGTGACCAACATTGTTTGTAGCTCCTACGGTATACGTTCCATTCGTATAACCGGGTTCCTGCATAGTAGTTGTTGGGTAGGTCCAATTAGTTGGTGTGCTCGGTGAAGCTGGTGCATTGCTTGTACTGGCGGTAGAAGTTTTGAGTGCCTTGGAAGGAGTGGCGTTTCCTCCAAGTCCTGTGGAAAATGGTGCCAGCAACATTATTGCAATGATAACTAACACTGAGATCACTACAAGTCTTTCCAATTTGTTAGAAGACACGACAAATATTAGCAAATAATTAATTTAAAACTTTCTATACGATTTGCGTCTAAATAAAAGGACATATTATTGAAACCTTTTAAAATGCGGCTTCGCAAAGAATAAATTTTCACCGTACCCTGTATTTCATTGCCTTGACATGCGATCGCATACCAATAAAATAATTCAAAAATTCCACTTTTTAACCTTTTTTAAAGAATTGTACATTCTGATTTTGCTTTCTGGCATGATAGGCAAAATCATTCATGTAAAATATGTGAAGATGCTTATGTAAACAATGTCAAGAATCATTGTTTCAGGTGTAGGAAGCGGAATGGGCTGTAACGCCTCTAAGCTGCTTAAAGCTTCAGGCCATGACATTGCAATAATCTCGAGAGGAGAGAATGGCAAGAAAGTGGCTAGTGAAATTGACGCACACTACTCCAGCTGTGATCTCATGAATTGCGAAGATACTTCCAGGGCCATAAGCGAGCTAACAAAGAAACTTGGAGGCTTGGATGCTGTGGTGCACCTTGCAGGAGGGTTCTTTGGCACAAAGAAGGTTGAGGAAGTAGAACCATCTTACTTCGGTTCATCACTGAGCAGCAATGCAACCACATTCTACAATGTGGTACAGGCTTCTGTGAAACATTTCTCAGGGTCTGGAGGCGCCATCGTTGTGATTTCAGCGGCAAGGAGCGTTTACATGAACAGCCATGTTGGCTATGCAGCAGGGAAAGGCGCGATCGATTACATGGTTAAGCTGCTCGCCCATGAGCTGGCCGACAGGAACATAAGGGTCAATGCGATTTCTCCAGGCTTCATAATTAAGGAAAACTGCGGCAATGCAGATTTCAGTGACCGGCTTGGAAAGAATGGAAGACATGATGCCAGGTATGTTTCGGAAGCCGTCAAGATGTTCATAGAAAACAGTCTCGTTACCGGCCAGATACTTGAGGTGGATGCCGGTTTCAGTTCACAGGTTTCCAGCGGGTTCTGATAGGCATGATTTTTTAATGCCAAACCATTTCTTTATACATGGTTTCAATCGTAGCAGCCAATTTTGCCAGATTTGGCAAGAGAGACGAGGATATCTTTGCTATATCCTCTGAATCTGCGCTTCCAATTGTGGATAAATTCCGCGATGTAATAGATTTTGTAGTGGTCTCCAACTCATATTCAGGTGAGTTCAATGATATTTCTGGCCTCAATAACCTCCTTACGACTCACCTGGCCATTGAGAATGTTCCCTCGATGAGAGTCGACAACACCAGTGGCAGCGGAGGTTCAGCAGTGCTTGTGGCCAAATCCCTGGTTGCATCAGATGAAGCAAAGAACGTTCTTGTCATAGGGGCAGAGAAGATGACGGGATACCCCACCAAGAAATCAACCAGAATAATCGCCTCCCTGCTGCCTCCTGAAGAGAGGCGTGGCGGTCCTTCCCTTCCATCTCTTGCTGCATTCATGACGAGATCCTATATCAGAGAGTTTTCACCCACCAGGGAAAGCATAGCTATGGTTGCAGTGAAGAACCACCATAACGGAGCGCTAAATCCCTATGCACACTTCCAGGCCGATGTTCCCCTGGAGAAGGTAATGGCATCCAGGATTATTGCCGATCCCCTGAGGATCTTTGAATACTGCCCTGTAAGCGATGGCGCGGTAAGCCTTCTTGTTACTTCAGATGAAAATAGCAAGAGCCTTGGGAACAAGTCTGTAAAGATCACCGGAACTGGAGCAAGCTCAGGCACATCCTCCATAACCTCCAGGGAATCGCTGGTCTCCATTGATTCAGTGAAGAATTCCGCCAAGAAAGCTTTCAAATCAGCAAGAAAGACCCCTCAGGACATGGACATTGCGGAACTTCATGACATGGCATCCATCCTTGAGATCGTTGAGTCCGAAGATGTTGGCTTTTTCAAAAAAGGGGAAGGCTGGAAGGCACTTGAAACAGGTGAAACTTCCATCGACGGAAGACTCCCCATCAATACAAGCGGGGGGCTGAACTCAAAGGGGCATCCCATTGGTGCAAGCGGAGTCGCCCAGACAGCTGAGATTTACCTTCAGCTTACAGGGCAAGCTGGAAAGAGGCAGGCAAAAAATGTAAGCACCGGTTTCAGTTTAAGTATGGCAGGTTTCGGAAACAATTCCACTTCCTTCGTTTACGAGGTGGCCTGATGGAACTTTACAGATGCAGCAAATGTTCAAGTGAATATGTTTTCAGGAGGGCGGTATGCCCTAAGTGCGGCTCCAAAGGATTCGATTCAGTTGAAGTAAAAAGCGCTGTGGCCCTTGACAGCGTGCACCTTATTGCAACACCTGAACCATTTCCAGACGACTACAGAGTGGTAATGTTCCAGAGTGGTAATGGAGCTAGGGGGTTCTGCCGCACGACATCAGATGTTAAGAGAGGCGATCGCCTCAGGATTGGAATGGATGAGAATGGCCCAGTGTGTGAGCCAGAATAGGGATACACTATTGATTGCCTGGGCTCATTATGACCCCATCTTTCTTCAGCGACTCAATTTCCTCACGGCTGTATCCGATTTCTACAAGAATTGATTCTGAGTCCTCCCCCAGCTGAGGTGGTGCCTTTGAAACTTTCCCGGGAGTCCTTGACATCTTGAAAGGTGAGCCCATGACAGGTATTTTTCCATAAGGGGTGTCCATTGAAGTAACCATATTTCTGGCCTTGATCTGAGGATTTTCAATGGCTTCCTCTATGGTGTTTATGGGAGCTGCAGGGATACCGGCTTTGAGGAACTTCTGAAACAGTTCTGAAGTTGTTGTTTTGCTGAAGGTCTTCTCCAGCTCTTCCACCAGTTTATCCCTGTTCTGCACCCTGAGGGCATTTTCACTGAACAGCTCATGGTCTGTGAGATCATCCCTTCCAATGCTTCTGCAGAATACCTTCCAGAGCTTCTCCGTTCCTACAGCTAAGGCTATGAAACTGTCCCCGGTTCTGAATACCTGATAGGGGGCTATGCTTGAATGGGCTGATCCAAGCTTCCTGGGATTCTTACCTGTGGCAAAATAGTTGAATGCCTGGTGGGTGAGTATGGTGAAATTTGCGTCAAGCATGGACATGTCGATATGCTGTCCCTTGCCACTGATTGTTCTTTCGTATAGTGCACTGAGGATGGCTGTATTGGCAAACATTCCTGAAACAATGTCTGCAATGGGAACTCCAAACTTGATTGGTGTTCTGCCTTCCTCAGCATTGATGCTCAGGAGCCCGCTGTTTGCCAGAACAGTAAGATCATAACCAGGCCAGTCCCTCTGAGGGCCATCCTGGCCATAACCAGAAAGGCTGCAGTAGATCAAGCCTGGGTTTTCCTTCTGTGCATCTTCATATGAGAGGCCGAGCCTGTCCAGAGTTCCGGGCCTGAAATTCTCCATTAGTATGTCTGCCCTTGAAGCAAGTTTCCTCAGTATTTCCTGTCCCCTGGGTGACTTGAGGTCAAGGGAGATGCTCTTCTTGTTCCTGTTTACGCTCAGGAAGTAAGCCGAGATGCCATTGATGAACGGAGGGGCCCATGTTCGTGTCTGGTCCCCCGTTGGAGGTTCAATCTTGATAATATCTGCGCCAAGATCACCCATCAGCATTGTGGCGATTGGGCCAGCCATTGCCTGTGTAAGGTCAAGTACTTTCAAGCCGTGTAGTGGGGGATGGTTTTCCATGATGAAAGTCTAAAGCCATAAATCCCTGATATTATTTTTGGAATCACCTGCAGTTTTTCATCTGGACATAAAAAAGAGCGTTAATTCCCGTTAATGAAACTTCTGCTGCCAAAATAATTTTGGAAATCCATTCCGTGAACAATTGACGTACTGAATATTCGACTAAATTGACAAGTTTTAAGCCATGTTATTTTATAACAATTAAATGACCGAAACTTCTATACCAAGCGATAGGATGGACGCATCCGCAAAGCACGTCTTCTGGGCCAGTTATTTTGGTTGGCTCCTGGACGGGTACGACACTACAATTTATGCTTTCGTTCTAGTCGCATCTTTACTGTTTATACTGCCAAACAGTGGAATTAGCAAAACTCTTCTGCCTTCATACGGTTTGATGTTTTTTGCTATTTTCCTCATAGGTTGGGGAACTGCCTTTATTTTTGGCCCCCTGGCTGATAAGATTGGAAGAATGAAGACACTGGGAATAGCAATTCTGCTGTACGCCCTTGGAACTTTCTTCTCGGGCCTGTCATATAACGTGTTTGAGTTTGGAATAGCCAGATTCATTGCGGGCTTTGGACTGGGCGCAGAATGGTTCATAGGAGGCACCGGCGTTTCTGAGGTATTCCCTGAGAAAACCAGGCACATATGGGCCGGAAGATTCCACAGTGCGTGGTACGCTGGTTTCATTCTTGCAGCTGTAACAACACCACTGCTCCTTGAGTATGTATTCCCCGCAAGCTACGGGTGGAGAGCAATCTTCTTCATCGGCATCATACCTGCAGGGATTCTTGCTTACATAAGGATAAGGGCAAAGGAACCTGAAGTCTGGAAGAGGAAGAAAGAGCTCCATGGAGATAAGATGAGTCTGTCCATGTCCTTCAAGGTCCTGTTCTCGAACAAGTACAGGAAAACCACATTGCTGATGATTCTTGTAATGATCCCGGTAATTACGGGTCTGTACGGAGGCACCCTATTTGCCCCGACCGCAATCACAAACCTTGTAAACTACTCAATAGCACACGGAGGCCTTGCCGCAGGAACTGCAGCGACATGGTATGTTGTTCTTGGTGGAACAACCATATCAGCATTCACTCTTCTCTTCTGCCTGCTCATGCCCTACATGGTGCAAAGAGTTGGAAGAAAAGCAACGTTGACTCTGTTCATGGTTTTCATGATAATTGGGCTATTGCTTGCATTCGGCGTGGCTTACAATGCACACAACCTCTACATGTTCCTGCCGCTTCTCATACTTCTGGGAATTGGAGGCGCTGACTTCTCAGTGTTCTCACTCTGGGTACCGGAAATATACCCGACAGAGGCAAGAGCTGGTGGTTTTGCGCTCATTACTGCACTTGGAAGGTATGCCGGAGCTGGGCTTGTTTTCGTCATATCCGCACTGACTGCAGCAACCGGGTCCCTTGGAACCTCACTGGCATATGGTGCATTGATCTTTGTTGTGGGCATCATACTCCTGATGTTTGTCACTGAAGACAGGCATAAAGAGCTTGACAGAACCGTCGACAAGATGGCACTTGAAGCTGAGTCCCAGTAATTTTTTTATTTTTCCAAAAATTTTCTTATTTTTCCCTTTATTTCTTCCTTACCGTTGAGCCATGAAAATACTAAGGCTTCGGTATCCATTGCAGAATCCACGGATGAGTCCATTGAAGCATTTACTGCCAATTTTGTGAGGGCCACAGATTCTTTTGGAAGCAATGCGATCCTTCTGGCAAGATTTTCACCTTCCTGGTAAAGTTCTGCCCGGGGGACAGATTTCTGTATAATTCCGAGTTCTATCCCTTTCCGGGCATCGAATTTCTCTCCAGTGAGTATGAGATGCATAGCATTTCCTCTACCCACATACCTGGGGAGGATTGCATTGCCTCCTGCGCCGGCGTTCAGGCCCATATTGATCTCAGGCTGCCCAAGCTTAACGTTTTCAGCGCATATTCTCATATCCGCAGAGAGGGAGAGTTCAAATCCGCCTCCAAGAGCAAATCCTTCCAGGAGCGCTATGTATATCTTTGAAGAGTTCCGCATTTGGTGGGAAACCGTGTTCATTTTCCTGTGGAATGCGAGAGCTGAAGAAGCATCCATTCCCAAGAGGTCTTCAAGATCCGCACCGGATGAAAAATTTCCGTCCGCGCCATGGATGAGAACCACCCTGATCTCCACATCTTCCTCTATTTTAGTCGCTTCAAGTACTAGCTGGTCCAGCATGGCGGATGAAATTGCATTGAATTTTCCGGGGTTGCTGAGGGACAGGAAAGCTATGCTTCCGGACTTGCGCAGTTTGACCTCGCCGCTCATCATAAGGTGAATAAACAGTATGCATAAAGCAATTCTGTGAGAATTTTAATACAGGCACATAATCTTGCACCATGCCATTCTACGATTTCCCTGAATCACCAACCTACGAGATTGTCGGCGAAGTTCTGAGAAAGACCTCAACTGGCGAGAAGGTCTATTCCTTGGCTATAGGGGAGCCGTCATATGACACACCGAGGGAAATCACTGAAGCAGCTTATGAAGGCATGAAAAGGGGCATGACCCATTATACTTCTTCCCTTGGAATTCCTGAGGTCAGGGCAGCCATTGTGAGAAAAGTGAAGCGGAAGAACGGGATCATCTGCCGGGAGAAGCATGTCATATTCATGTCGAGCAAACTGGCTATCTATGGCATATTGGTTGCCCTCAGGGACAGGGATGGTGGAGAAGTTCTTGTTCCCGATCCCGGATACTTTTACACCGAACCTGCTGAACTAGCCGGCCTGAAGCCTGTTCCATACACACTGGATGAGGATTATGGGTTAGATATTGATGCAATTGCCTCAAAGATAACTCCCAGAACCAGGGCCATCATCATAAACACACCATCAAACCCAACCGGAAGGGTGTACAGCAGGGAATCCCTGAAGGCGCTGCTGGAACTGTGCCAGGGAAAGCCTATGAAAATCATCTCGGATGAGGCCTATGAAGATCTGGTGTACCAGGGAAAGCATGTTTCCCTTGGATCCCTTGAGGGGGAGCCCGAACATGTGATTACCCTGTTCACCCTCTCAAAGAGTTACGCGATGACCGGGTGGAGGGCAGGATATATTGTTGCCGAGGAGAATTTTGTGAAGAGGCTGGGACGGTTCATGGACCAGACATTCACCTGCTTTCCTCCGTTTATCCAGCATGCATCCGCCCTGGCACTTGATTCCATGGACGGCAGGGTGGAAGAATTCAGGAAAGACCTTGAGAAGAAAAGGGAATTCACCCTGGAGCGGCTGAAAGAAGTTGAGAAGCTTCACTTAAACAAAGTGGAGGGAGCTTTCTACATGTTTCCCGCATTTGATTCCAAAAGGAGCTCCTACGAAATAGCCATCTCTCTTCTTAAGGAGTATAACGTTGCAGTTCTGCCTGGTTCCGTGTTTGGCAGCAAGGGCGAGGGCCATCTCCGATTGTCCTATTCGGTATCCATGGAAACCATTTCTGAGGCAATGGACAGGATGAGGGTTTTCTTCTCAAAGACCTCATAAAGTTAACTTTTTGCTTTCTTTTATAATTAATATTCAGGATTAAGCCTTTTCATGAGCAGTATGTAAAGCACGAACCCTACTATGGCGACCCCTATTATCCCAAAGTACCATATGACTGCAATCTGCCATCCAATAATGACTGAACCGAAAATTATGAAGTAGCTCCCCGCTGCGAGGAAATATATGAACTCGTAGAAAAACAGCATCATCAAAATGGCTATTATATATTCAGCCAGATCGTTGTAGCCGCTCCTCAGAAGCGACATTGTGAATATGCCAACTCCCAGGCCCGCGATGAGAAAGCCCATTCCAGCTGCAAATGATCCTGAGAGTTCCCCAAGTATGATCCCGTTGACAACTGCGAGTAGAATGGATTCCAGGTTGAAGACAAACAGGAACTGGTCATTGAGTTTTTCCCTCGATTCCTCGTCCAGGCTTCCGGCTAGGCTTTTCTGTGACGTGAAGTGCACTGATGTTCCCACCGTGAAAAGGATCAGCGGGAAGATTGCCAGAAGGTGGTAATTTAAGAGGATCATCTAGGTCATGCAGTGATTATATGGCACACGCAGTATTTAACCATAGCAATGACATGATAGTGTATTTCGCGCTGTAGAAGTGAGTGTAGGTGTATCAGATGCTTCCATCTTACGGTACATTTCCATGTTAAGCTGAATATACAAATAACTGGGAATGATCCTACCTCATGACTGGAAACCTGGATGAGGCGCTTAAGCTTAGGGAACTGGCGAAGGAACACAACAGATTCTTTGGGGATAGTATTCCGCTCATTGCCTCTGAAAACATCATGAGCCCGCTGGCCCTCGAGATGCTAATCACGGATCTGGGATACCGGTATGCCGAGGGGTTGCCGCACCATAGGTATTATCAGGGAAATTTCTACGTGGACCAGATTGAGGAAAAGGTCATGGAACTTGGAAACCGGCTGTTCAGATCAAGGCAGACCGATCCCCGCCCCGTCTCCGGTACCAATGCAAATACCTCTGTAATTTACGGGCTGCTCAAACCCGGTGACAAGATCGCGACCCCGGACCTCTCAGGAGGAGGGCATATCAGTGCTGCCAAATTCGGTGCAGTGGGCCTGAGGGGGCTTAACATAGTGAATTACCCGTATGATCAGGAAACTATGACCATACTTCCTGATGAGGCGTCAAAGTTAATCATCCGGGAAAAGCCAAAGGTATGCCTTGTTGGTCAGTCGGTGTTTCTTTTCCCTGCGCCATTGAAGGAGATGCGGGACGCCTTCCAGGAAATAGACGCTAAGGTATGGTACGATGGGGCCCACGTCCTTGGGCTAATTGCTGGAAAGCAGTTCCAAGATCCACTCAGGGAAGGCGCAGAGGTCATCACTGGATCAACACACAAGACATTGCCCGGGCCACAGCACGGCATCATACTGGGAAACGCCGATGACAATACATGGAGATCCATTCAGAGAGGGGTCTTTCCCGGAACTCTGAGCAACCACCACCTGAATGCCATGGCCGCCCTGGGGGTAACAATGGCTGAGGAGCTTGAATATGGGGAAGCTTATGCAAAGCAAACAATCAAGAATGCCAGGACACTGGCTTCAGGGCTCCATGAAGCAGGAATAATGGTCCTTGGAGAATCAAGGGCATTCACGGAATCGCATACTCTGGTTGCTGATGTAAGGGCTAATGGCGGAGGGAAGAAGATCGCCGAGTACCTGGAACAGTGCAACATTGTGCTCAACAAGAACCTCCTTCCATGGGATGACAACAAGAGCTCCCAGGACCCAAGCGGAATAAGGATTGGGACACAGGAAATCACACGAATTGGGTTCAAGGAATCAGACGTGAAGGAACTTGCATCAATAATGGCTTGGGCAATTAAGGAAATGCCTGACCCCGCGAAGGTAAGGGAGAAGGTGCACAACTTAAAGTCCGGATTCAGAAAAGTCCAGTACTGCTTTGGCGATCTTGATGCGTACAAATACATAGAGCTTTACAGGTGATCCTTTATTCTGAATGTTTATGAGTGCTGCGGAGATGCATCCTGCATATGCCACTAAGCATAGGTATCATTGGTTTCCAGGGAGATGTGTCTGAGCATGCTGAGCTCCTGAAAAAGGCTGCTAACAAGCTTGGCACTGAAGTGGAAGTAAAAGAGGTCCGCAACCTGGCACAGCTCAGTTCTGTTGAAGCCATCATCATACCTGGCGGGGAAAGTACTACCATGTTCAAGCTTCTCAAGCTCTACAGCATGTATGACAGGATAAGGGAGATGGCAGTGAATGGGCTTCCTGTCATGGGAACATGCGCAGGCCTGATCCTCATTTCCTCCAAGACCAATGATGATAGGGTGAAGGGCATGGGCCTCATAGACACAGAAGTAGAGAGGAACGCCTATGGTAGGCAGATCGATTCCTTCATGGAAGATATAGAAATAAAGGGCATTGGAAAATACAGGGCAGTGTTCATCAGGGCCCCAATTATTTCAGTTCCTGGAAAAACAGAGGTCCTGGCGGAGCACGCAGGTAAGCCGGTAATGGTAAGAAAAGGCAAAGTGCTGGGCCTGACATTTCATCCGGAGCTTACCAAAGATACAAGAGTTCATGAGTATTTTATCAGGATGATAGAGGGGGAGGGGTACCCTTCCTCTGGAAACATGTAGGTGGGTATGTATGGAAAACAAAAGAACTGCGCTATATGAAGAGCATGTAAAACTGAATGGCAAGATCATAGATTTTCATGGATGGGATATGCCTCTACAATACACCAGAATACTGGAAGAACATATGGCTGTAAGGAAGAATGTCGGGATCTTTGATGTTTCCCATATGGGTGATATTATTGTTGAAGGAAAGGAAGCTGCGGCATTTCTTGACCATATGTTCCCAACAAAAATTTCCGCAATAAAAGATGGAGAGGCAATTTACACTGCATTCCTTGACCACAAAGGAAAGATAATAGATGATACTATAGTCTACAGGCTCAGTGAGAATAAATTCTTCTTTGTTCCAAATGCATCCATGATTGATATTATTTATAATTGGGCTTTAGAAAATAAAGGAAAGTTTGATGTTGAAATTACAAATGTTTCAGATGATATATCATGCATCGCTGTCCAGGGCCCGAAAAGTGAGGAAGTGATAATGGAGCTTGGACTTGAATTTCCTGAGCCATTCAAATTCATAGAGATAAAAGGAAAATTTAATGAAAACAAAATAACAGGAAATAAATCAGTTATAGTTTCTGGAACAGGATATACGGGTGAAAGAGGTGTTGAACTTCTTCTTTCATCAACAAATGCAGCTGAGATGTGGGAGAAAGTCCTTAATCTGATTAAGAACAAATCTGGCCTTCCATGCGGGCTTGGGGCAAGGGACACCTTAAGAATGGAGAAAGGAATGCTTCTGTCGGGAACAGATTTCAGCAGGGACAGGAATCCTTATGAATGTTCAATTTCATTCATAGTGAATAATGAATCTGATTATATCGGGAAGAAAGCCATAGAGAACAAAGGCAACGAATTGTTCAGAGGATTCAGGCTCAATGGAAAGCTCATTCCAAGAGCTGGATCTGAAGTTTTTATGGATGGAAAGAAGATTGGAATAATAACAAGCGGAACACTTTCTCCAATGCTCGACACTGCAATTGCCCTTGGCTTTGTCAACCGGAGTTGCATTAAGGCAGGGCAGGATATTGAAATATCCATCCGGGGTAGAATGGAAAAGGGGACAATGGGTAAACCAAAAATAGTTCCATAGATCGGACACCCCCCTCTCCCTTTATATTATGGTTTGAATAACTGGAAATGAGTTTAAGATATGCCTATTTTCAAATTCAATTTATTATGCCTTTTAATGATATTGTGCGGAAACCCATCAACAGTTCTATTTTTTTAAATAACAGGTACTGCATTTAGAGAACAGTGCAGTATATTCTTCTAGTGATCATTTTTTTCCTTGGCATCCTGGTAGGGATCATTGGGAACATATCAGGGATTGGCGGGGGAGTGATGATTATTCTGCTCCTTGTATATGGTTTCAAGATTGATCCATTAGTAGCAGCAGGGCTGAGCCTTCTTACAATATCTTTTAGCTCTCTTGTGGGCTTTATTCAGAATTTCCGCAGGGGTCTGGTAAATTCCAAAATGTTCGTTATGATATCAACCATGGCGGTCTGCGGCGCAATTGCAGGCACCGTATTGGCAGATTATGTACCTTCAGGCACTTTCAAGGGCGTATTCGGATTCATCCTTATTGGCCTTGGGTCCTTCTCTATTCTGGCTACCAGAATGCAAACCAGGGGAGGAAAGGAAGAGTATGATACCAGCCCGGTCAGCACAGGCGGGACCAGCATGGTTTCAATCATTGCAGGAGTGGTTTCAGGCTTTATAGGGATCGGGATTGGAGGTCTGGTTGGAAGCTATCTTACAGCAATCAAGAGGTCCAGGCCCAAAATAGCCATTTCAACCATCGTAGCTGCAACTCTTCCAGTTACAGTGGTGGGTACAGTAATACATTTCCATTATACTGGCCTGGTGAACATAATCTATGCTTTTCCACTTGTAGCTGGAGCAATGATCGGTGGTTTTGCAGGTTCGTGGATGGTGGCAAGGGCACCGCAGGTGAGCCTCAGGCTGTTCCAGGGTTACATAATAATTGCATTTGGGACCATGTCAATAGTCCTCTACTTCATAGCGAACCACTAATATTGCACACTCCCTTTCCAGATTGCAGACGCACGTTTTGTAATTTGTGAGCCCCAGGGCAATGAAAAATCACCTCTTCTCAAATGTAATGAATTTACCATTGGAGTAAGTCCTGAAGTAATATCTGAACGCGTCTTCTCCATTCCTCGCCTCGCACTCTCTGCCTGAGCTGTAATTTCCTACAAGCTCAACATAGTCTATCTTCTTCCATCCCGTGATTTCCTTGACCTTCTTGACCATGGTCTCGAATATGTCTGCGCAAATGTTGCAGCAGAAGTACATGTTGTCACCATCAATTTCCCTCCAGTATTCTCCCCAGGTTGCATTGCAGAGCCCGCAACCCTCAGTGTTGTTTGTTTTCAAGAATGGCACCTCTCTCTATCCTTGCATTAAGGTAATTGTCAAATTCCTCGATTGACTTGAAGAAAACGGCCTGAACCTCCTGTTGCAGATTCAGCATCGAAGAGTATTTTGCGATGAGTGCAAGAGCAACTTCAGAGTGCGATACGTCCGCTTCATAACCTTCCCTCAGGAAATCCACGGTTTCCCTGGTAACGCTTCCGTCCCTGAGGATAACGGGATCAAAATAACCAATTGAAGCGCCGTATTCCTTCATTTTTCTGTTGGCTATGAGTTCCAGGGAATGCATTGCGGCCATCCCTTCCACGAAAGAAAAATTCCTGCATATGTGATCCCAGGTTTGTATTGCATGCAATGTTGGCTCCAATGGCTCAGTTCTGTAGATATCATCCAGGCTGGCACCATATGACTGCCCCATTTTCAAGAGAAGTTCATGGTGTGCCGGGAACCTGCCCTTTTCCCCATGCCATTCAGATATGATGTTGTCAATCTCGTAGTGGTGAATCTCCTCAAAATCTGTGTTTATAATGATCAGTGAACAGGACTTCACCCATTGCTTGAGGAAGTGGTGGTGTTCATAGGCATATCCAAGGAGAGTCCATCTGTCTGGCTTCTGCATCTTCACCAGGAATTGGTGGGGGGATTTGGAGAAGAACTTCCCAATGAATTTCTGAATGATCCATTCTTTCAGGTCGCCCGTTTCAAAAACCCTCTTTACAAGGCCTTCCAATTCCTTCTTTGAAGTGCGGCTCCTTGTTACATATCTGTTTATCCACATAATGTGGTTGGAATCTGTCTTCCCAAGCATATTGTATATGTGGTCAGATAATTCTGCATAACCGCCTCTTATGTGAAGAAGGCAAGTGGGACATCTCATAATATTGCCATTTTCTGGCTATATAAAGCTTTTAATGTTCCTTCCCAGGAGAGGGTTCGAACTGTAGCGTCAGGTGATTTACACCATATTTCCTGAGATAATCATCGAATTCTTTTCTCACCGGCTCAAGGTCATGCAGGCTATTTTCCTCTGATGCATACACATGAACAGTGGCTACACGGTAATGCCTACAAACGTCCCATACGTGCAGGTGGTGGACCATTGGAAACCTCCCCTTGAGTGCCGCTTCTATCTCAGCTGCATTTATGTCAGTACCTTCCATGAGAAGCCTGAGGTTTCTTGCAATCAGGCCCCAGTTCATGAGAATGGACACTATAATTATCACAATGGAAGACAGGAAAAGCACTATCCCGGAAGGGTAAAATATCAGGATAAGTGAACTTCCCAGGGCCAGTGCAGTGGTGAAAACGTCCTGAAGAGTGTGGATACCCATGGTCCTGGCGGTCAGGTTTTCATCCCCATGGAGAAGAAAAGCGATAAACGGTAGCAGAAGCAGTGAGAGAACTGAAGAGTATAAGGTGTAAATTGGAGAATGCACTAGTGGACTGTAAATATCTGGAACTGAAACGATGGCGGTATAGAGCAGCATCAGGATGAATGCAAAAATAAGGAGAACGCTCGAGAGGCTCTCAAACCTGTGGTAGCCGTAGGTGAACGTGCCTGTGGGCGGTAACCGGACAATGCTGTAGGAGGCAAGTGCGATGGTCATCCCTGCAGCATCCACTATGCGGTCTGATGTCAGTGCCATGGATATGGCATTTCCACTCGCAAGGAAACTGAGCAGGAACCCCAGAAAAAGAATCCAGTAAAGGGCTGTAGCTACCGCCACACGCCCTCTCCTTCCAGAAAGGGTTCCGTACTCCATGAAACCTCATAGCGTCTTGGATGAAATCGTTTTTTGAAAAGGAAAAATAGGGAAAATAGTTGAAATGAAAAAAATATTTTATCGAGTTCAGGACACATTTGCCTGGCCCGACGCCTCTTCCAGGGATTTGCCCTTGGTTTCCTTCAGTGTGATCAGTGTAAGAATAGTTCCAATGAAAGAAATCATGGCGAGCAGCCCTACCACGGACGACGTACCAAGGGAGGCAGTCAGCACCGGTATCAGGAACGTAAATATCCCAGCCCCGAACTTAGCTGCTCCAGCCGATATTCCATGCCCGGTTGTCCTGATCTGTGTTGGATAAAGCTCAGTGGGGAATATGAATGTGGTAGTGTTCGGGCCAATGTTTCCGAAGAGGAAAGACGCACCGTATACAACCAGGAATAGTGGAAGCACAGTCTGCAGATACCCGAGCCTCAGGGCAATTATAAGATATGCAAGGCCCATGACCAGGAACCCAATCCACTGGAGGGCTTTCCTGCCAACTTTGTCTATGAGCCCCACTGCAATCCAGTATCCCGGGACCTCAAATGCAAGGGCTATGACTGCATTTCCTAGTGCTATATTCTGTATTTTTGCAGTAAGTGTTGCCCCTCCCGCCAAACCGAAAGAGGTCAGGAAAAGCCCGTTGTTGATCGATGTTCCGTAGAATGCCATATCGAATAGGAACCAGGATCCTGCTGTGCCTATGAGGAAAACCCAGTACTTTCTCAGGAGAGAGCCATATCTGGGGCTGGATACGCTGACAGTTTCAGGAACAGCTTCTTCCTTCCCGGTGACTTCCTTTACAACCTTTGCAGTCTCTTTCACGTCACCTTTCACGTGGAGGGAATATCTTGGCGTTTCGCTGATTTTCCTTCTCAGGTATACCACACTAAGAGCCGGTACTGCTCCGAATCCAAGCATGAACCTCCATGCTATGTCGGTTGACATTACATGCACCGAAACGAGTCCCACGAGGGCACCGAACAGAAGCCCAAAACCCTGCATTGCGAAGACCATGGATACCATCCTGCCACGGTTCTTCACATTTGCATATTCACTCATCAATGTTGAGCTGATTGGGTAATCTCCACCGACCCCTATTCCCAGGAGAAACCTTGATGCAATGAGCATGGGAACATTCACAGAGAATGCACTGACCAAGGCAAAGACAACCATTATCATCAGTTCTATTCCATAGACGGCCTTTCTTCCGATCCTGTCGGCAATCTGCCCGAACAGGATTGCGCCAACAAATGCCCCGAACAGGGCTGATGCCCCAATGAGACCCACTGTAGTGGAGTCTGTCACGTGGAAGACAGCCTCAATTATTGGCAATGCTGTGCCCAGGATAAAGAGGTCATAAGCATCTGTGAAAAAGCCCATTCCGGCAACTAATATGGTTTTCAGGTGGAATCTGCCGCTGGGGGCCTGATCCATCATTCCTAGCAATTCACTTGCGTTGGATTTATCCATGTGATCAGCCAATACTTTTTATGTGTATGAAAAAAATCAATATAAGGAAAATAGAACTATTTATACTCTATATTCAGGTTTATAAAGTAGGGGTAAAAGCATCAGAATGTAAGTACCTGGTATCCTTTCTTGATGTAAGAGCTTATGATAGTCCCCACATATTCTGTTTCTATTCCAAGGCCCTTTAACTCGGTCGTTATATGGTTTCCGTCAGAGATTGCCTTGCATGCAACAGGTGTAAGTCCCAGTTCCAAGGCTTGTCTTAGCACCTTGCCTAGCTGGCTGTCTGAAACTGATTTTGCAACCATTTCTTCACTCGGGCCAAAGAACATCAGTTGAACGTCATCGAGCCAGTGGTTTTTCTTGGCATTAATGGCATACATTAGGCCTGTCATGGCTTTGTCAGGCGCTTCATTGCCGGAAGATACTATCACCAGAAGGTTGTTTGTCATCGTATAGCGAACTTTAAGGCAGAATATACACTTTTCGCGATTTCAGGGCAGCTTGAAAGGCGATCCGGTTAATGGGATTTGCGGGCGATCAGAAATTGCCTGTCTTCCCCGGATCCCTTGAAGAACTCAAGCACCTCATCAGGCGCTCCCCCCTCCCTTGCAAATGGCTCAAGGCTGGGAGACTCCACCCTCACTTCTGAAAGGCCAGCTACACCAGCCATTTCAGCAAGTTTTTTTTGCTGGAATCGCAATGCCCAAGGGAAGCACATGGTTCAGGTGCTGCAATTGTCCATTTTGGCTTTTCAGAAACTGTGAAAAGCACAGGTCTCCCGCCAGTCTTCAGCACTCTGTAAATTTCTCTGGGGAATTTAACCGGATGGTCAATGAAAATGAACACTAGGTTTGAAGCTGCACAGGTGAAGCTTGAACCACCTAAGAACAGGCTAAGTGCATCTGACAGGGTTATCTCTACCTTACTGGATTTGATAGCATCCTCATTGAGCTTCCTGGGTAACTTCACCATATCAGGGCTCCAAGAACCGGCAGCATTCCAGGAAAACCTCACCAACTGGTTCTTTACAATATAATTTACTTTACCGAATCCCTGCCATTTTCCTCGATCTTTTCTCCAATACCTGCTGTTGCACTTATTCCAGCACGCTCTGGGCTCTCATTTAAGGAACTCATGAATTCTTCAAAAGACTCTGCCTGGGACATTCCTTCCAAATTAAAAGAAAGCTCCAAGATCACTGAAGTCCCGCTACTTGCAATGCACATTGGCATTAATCTAATTATTGAACGGACGTGATAGGGTGCTGTCATCCGAAGCTCCTAAGATGTTAGGTGGATGTTTGAAGAGTTGAATTCCCTTGAAGAAAGGTCTGTGAATCAGGCAACTCAGGAGACATTAGCATGGGTACAGTTACTCCGCCGTGGGCATTTGGATATAGAGATCCGGAAAAGAGGCCACTTTTCGTATGCTGGGAAATGACCAAGGCCTGCAATCTCTCATGCAGGCACTGCAGAGCTAGGGCAATCAAGAGGGCACTGCCCGGGGAGCTTTCCGTTGAGCAGGGAAAAAAGCTAATAGAACAGATACTTGAGTTTGGGGAGCCATATCCAGCAATTTTGTTCACCGGTGGCGATCCTCTCATGAGGCCGGATCTTATGGAACAGATTGCACATGCAAGAGATCTTGGCATCTACACAGCTGTTGCCTCCAGCGTAACCAACCTCCTGACTAAGGAGACCATGGAACAGTTGAGGGATCTGGATGTGGGCGTGATGTCCATTAGCATTGACGGCGCAGACCCTGAGACACACGATGCCCTGCGGGGAGTTCCGGGCACGTGGCAGAGAAGTGTTGAAGTGCTCAGGGAGGCAAATGAAATTGGCCTCAGGATACAGATCAACTCCACAGTCATGAAGAGCAACCTAAAGCAGCTCGCAGACCTTTTCCACATGGCCCTCGTTAACAGGGTAGCAGCTTGGGAAGTTTTTTTCCTGGTGAGGACAGGAAGGGGAGCAGCACTTGAAAATCCCACACCGGAAGAAGTCGAAGATGTGATGAAATTTCTGGTCTTTGCATCAGGATACGGAGTCACTGTGAGGACCTCTGAGGGGCCACAATTCAGGAGAGTACTCAGGGAATCCATGAACGGGCAGTTGACGGGTGGAACTCTGTACGAATTCTTGGTGGGCAGGTTACGGAAACTAGCTGGGCAGCCAACCAGGGAGGCACCCAAGCGACTCAATTCAACCGGGGATGGAAAAGGTGTGATGTTTGTCTCATACAATGGGGAAATAAGCCCCAGTGGTTTTCTGCAGGCAAACCTTGGCAAATATCCGGAAGAAAGCATCGTAGACGTTTACAGGACCAACAGCACTTTCGTGGAGCTCAGGGATCCCCTCAAACTCAGGGGAAAATGCAGCAGGTGCGAATACAGGGGATATTGCGGAGGCTCAAGGTCACGGGCATTTGTTGAGACAGGCAGCTTCATGGAATCTGATCCCCTATGCATATACGAACCCGTTCTGGCCCGGCATCTTTGAATTCTGACTGCAGCCATGAAGCGGCATTGTGTGACTAGTGCTACAAATGCCGCAATCAGATGCCTCTGAAGCTATTACAATGTTTATAAGCCATAACCTGCTAGAGAATCATTTAATGGAATTTCTGGAGGAGCAATTATGGAAGAAGGAAAACATTCACAGGATAAGAGAAACATGTTGGGAAAGAGCATTCAGGAATGGTGGCCGTACAGGCTGGATCTTAAGGTCCTTCGCCAGAATTCAGAAAAATCCAATCCCATGGACAGGGATTTCGATTACAGAAAAGAGTTCTTGAGCCTGAACCTTGGAACGGTAAAGAATGACATTGCAAAAGTCATGACCACTTCCCAGGAATGGTGGCCCGCTGATTTCGGGAACTATGGCCCGCTTTTCATCAGAATGGCCTGGCATGCTGCAGGAACTTACAGAGTAGGCGATGGAAGAGGGGGAGCCGGAACAGCCCAGCAGAGATTTGCCCCGGTAAACAGCTGGCCAGACAACATACTGCTTGACAGAGCCAGGCGGCTTCTGTGGCCTGTGAAGCAGAAATACGGTAGGAAAATCTCATGGGGAGATCTCATGATCCTTGCGGGAAACGTTGCTCTGGAGACCATGGGATTCAAGACCTTCGGTTTTGGCGGAGGCCGGGAGGATGTCTATGAACCAGATGAGTCTGTAAACTGGGGCCCGGAAGGCCAATGGCTCGGAGACAGTAGATATTCAGGAGACAGGGATCTGAAGAAACCTCTCGCAGCAGTGCAGATGGGGCTCATATACGTAAACCCAGAGGGGCCAAACGGAAAGCCTGATCCGGTTGCTGCAGCCAAAGATATCAGGGAGACCTTTGCCAGGATGTCCATGAATGACGAGGAAACAGTTGCGCTCATAGCTGGAGGCCACAGTTTCGGAAAGACTCATGGTGCAGGACCTGCATCTAATGTTGGGCCTGAGCCGGAGGCGGCACCTATCCAGGATCAGGGAATAGGCTGGAAGAGCAAATATAAGTCTGGGAAGGGTAATGATACAATTGGCGGCGGTCCAGAAGTAATATGGACTTCGACACCGACCAAATGGAGCAACGATTTCCTGGAGAATCTCTTTGAATTTGAGTGGGAACTTACAAAGAGCCCTGCTGGAGCATACCAGTTTGTGCCAAAGAACGGGGCGGGCAAGGATGACGTCCCTGACCCTCATGATCCAAATAAGAGGCGGGCTCCGGCAATGCTGGTGACAGACCTTTCCCTTAGAATGGATCCAGTTTATGAAAATATATCCAGGCGTTTCCTGGAGCATCCAGATGAGTTCGCAGATGCATTTGCCAGGGCCTGGTTCAAACTCACGCACAGAGACCTGGGACCACGTTCAAGATACCTGGGAAATGAAGTTCCGGTGGAGATCCTCACATGGCAGGATCCAATCCCAGATATTGACCACAAGCTGGTCAACGAAAAGGATATACAGGAACTGAAGCAGGCCGTGATGAAGTCAGGGCTCAAAGTTCGGGAACTGGTATATACTGCTTGGTCATCTGCTTCGACCTTCAGGGGAAGCGACAGGAGAGGTGGAGCAAATGGGGCAAGAATCAGGCTTGATCCAGAGAAAAGCTGGAAATGCAATGAACCTGCCCAACTGGAAAAAGTGCTGAAGTCCCTGGAAAAGATCAGAAAGGATTTCAATTCTGGCTCAAGGAGCGGGAAGAAAATATCCCTTGCTGATCTGATAGTCCTGGCCGGGAATGCTGCAGTTGAGAAAGCTGCCATGGATGCAGGTTATGAAGTGAAAATACCCTTTTCCCCGGGAAGGATGGATGCCTTGCAGGAACAGACCGATCCAACTTTCATTGCAAACCTTGAACCAAGGGCGGACGGATTCAGGAACTACAATTCAGGTACAAGTGAAATAAATGAGGAATTCCTACTAGTTGACAGAGCCCAACTTCTCACTCTGACGGTACCGGAAATGACAGTCCTGATTGGGGGAATGAGAGTGCTTAACGCCAATTATGGGCAATCCCCATGCGGGGTATTCACTGCTCGCCCGGAAATCCTAACAAATGATTTTTTTGTAAACCTGCTCGACATGGAAACAGTCTGGAAACCGAAAAATGAAATGCAGACACTATTCGAGGGAATTGATGCAAAAACGGGCAAAACCAGATGGACGGCTTCGCGGGTTGATCTGATTTTCGGGGCGCATTCTGAGCTGCGTGCTGTGGCCGAGGTCTATGGAAGCAGTGACGGAAAGGAGAAATTTGTGAGGGATTTTGCTGCTGCCTGGTCTAAGGTAATGAATCTTGACAGGTTTGACCTTAAGTAGCGGTTTCTGCCAGGAACCAAAAATCTATTTCCCTTTTGATTTTTTTCTGCTTCCCGACAAATCTTTTTTGTTGCGTTGTCAGTAAAAAATGGTCATGAAAACTCTTTATTCCGCCGTTATGTCTCTCTACAGTATCTATTGCTGTTCAGTTCCCTGCATCAGCAATAATCTGGAGAGTGGCAGGTAACGGTTTCAAAAGGATTCAAAACAAAGGAAGTCTCATGGAAAGTGCTTGATATTGAGATCTATGGAACCGTCACATATCCTGATGATGGTTTAGCCCACTCCGGGATCATAATGGTGGCAGGAAGTGGTCCAACTGATAGGGACTGGTGTTCACCTTTACTTCCTGGCAACAATGGAAGCGGAAAGCTTCTGGCAGAGGCACTGGCCATGAAAGGATACGTAACTCTCCGGTATGACAAAATGGCATCCGGGCCTCACGTTATGGAAAATTTGCCAAAATTCTCCGGAAAAGCAAGCATGGAAAGCCACTGTGAGGAAGTTGCAGGGGCATTTTCTGCATTGATTTCTCAGGACAGTGTTAAAAAAGATGAGGTTTACGCACTCACAAACAGCGAAGGTGCAATACATGCTACAAATTATCAATTGAGTTCAAGGGCGCCGAAATTCAACGGCATCATTATGACGGGCGCTCCCGGCAGATCAGTTGGAGATGTAGCCAGAAACCAGCTTTCATCACAGGCAAAGTCCTTTCCGGGATCTGATGAGATCCTGAAAAAGTATGACAGCTCTGTGGGCCAGTTCCTGGAAGGAAAGCCCATGAATCTTGAGGATTCATTGCCTGAAGTGATAAAACTAATGCTTAGATCACTGGAAAGTCCGCATAATCTCCCTTTTTCAAGGGAACTCTGGACATACGCACTATCTGAATATGCAGGGAATATCAGCAAACCAGTGCTCGTAATCATTGGAAAGAAGGATATCCAGGTAAACTGGAAAGATGACGGGAGGCTTCTCGAGAAAGCTCTTTCAGGCAACAGCGATGCGGAATTTGCCTATCCGGACAATGCCAACCACGTTCTGAAGCATGAGATCCAGCCTGTGGAAAAGATCACTGCAGAATATGCCGGCAAGCATTACAACTCACCAGACAGTATACTTGATGATGAGTCATTGAATACCATATTAAGGTGGCTGGAACGGCACACCAGAAATTAAACACATTTACATCCAAAATTTGCAGGATGGATGCAAGGTTTTATGATTTTTCCCTCTTTTTGCTACTGGCTAGGGCATTAATTCATGGAATCAGGCATTCTTCAGGACAGGTTAAGGGCGCACTCAATTTCTCGAAGTAGAGCATCAACGCCCATTGAGGTGGTCAAAGCCCTTGGGGCAGTGCAAAGCCAGGATTATGAAGCTTCTCTGTGGGCAATTGGCTTACGATGTGGAAGGAAGGTCACAAGAACTGACGTGGAAGACTCCATCAGGAAACGTGAAATAACCAGGACATGGCTCCTCCGTGGTACACTGCACATGTCTGCATCTGAGGATATCATGTGGATGATTGAGCCCACCAGATTGCGGTTAAGAGGCATTGCAGAAAAGCGGGACAAACACCTCGGTCTCGGCCCTGCAATTGTGGAGAAGGCAATGAATGCCATGGAAAAGGCTCTAAGGGGAGGGAAAATTCTCACAAGAGAGGAAATGTACAGGATAATGGTGGAAATGGGAGTACCAACTGGGAACAACCTTGGGTACCACATGCTTTACAGGGCTGCCTGGGATGGCCTCATATGCATGGGGCCTCAACAGGGAAAGGAACAGACATTTGTTTTGCTGGATGAATGGGTGAAGAGGTTCAGGTCACCCGGAAAGGAAGAAATTCTCAGGGATATGGCAATCAGCTACTTTTCAGGTCATGGGCCGGCAACAATCAGGGATTTTGCATGGTGGTCCGGACTCAAGGCATCAGAGGCAAGAGACGGGGTTAAGATGGCAGGGAAAATACTGAAAAAATTCGATTTGAATGGGAATTTTTACCACACATATTCAACGCCTGGTTCATCAGTGGATGATTGTGGAGCAATACTCCTCCCTGCTTTTGATGAGTATGTTCTTGGCTACAGTGACCGATCACTGCTCACTGGAGAAAGTTCTGGAGGAAAAGGAGGCAGCGTGGCCACTTCTAAATATATACACCGCAATGGAGTATTTTTGCCAACTTTACTCTGGAACGGCAAGGTTATGGGAACATGGAAAAAACAGAGGTCAGGAAAGGGGGTAAAAGTCAGTGTCCACCCGTTTGCTGAACCCGAGAGGGAAAAAATAGAAGGAATACGGGAATCTGCTGCATTATATGGTGAATTCCTGGAGAAGGAAGTGCAGTTGAAAATCGAGTTTTAAGCCTACAGCTACCGGGGAATATGAAAAAGTGGAAATGAACATGAATGAGCAGTGGGAGTTCCATGGTGCATCTTATTTCATAAACGCCCTGTGATTAAGCCGGTTGCCATGCAGAAGCATTCCTGAGATCATTGTATAACACCAGAAACTTCACGTTCCAACAGAAAAGTGGCTGCTTGTGCTGCAGGGTACAACAATTGTTCCTCAAGGAGCATGTGGCGTCTGAGGCTTCCAGACAAATCGTGGATCTCAATACAGTCTGTTCCAGCTAGAGTAATTGCATCTTGGCATAGATCCTCAATCTGCAGATGTTCCTTTATCATGTTTTCAAACTCATTATCGAACTCAGAGGAAATCTTTCTAAAATATTCCAGATTAGGCCTCTTCTTCCTCCCCATCCGTTCTTTTAGGTAGGCAAGAAGTGGGATAACTGTTTCTTCCTCGCGATCCAGATGATAGCTGAATATTGCAAGAATTTGCGAGAAGATCGCCCCCAATCTGCCCTTATTGAGTGCATACTGTTGCAGCTTTTCCAGTAATTCAGTGTGTTCTCTGTCCAGGAATGAAATATGATCAATCATTGCTTCTGTTATGCATTGCAGAGTTTACCATTTATCCCAAAAAATTTCGGGGAGCGGCCCCCTATCTACTAAAGGAGCACAAAAGTAGTATGGGCCAAAAAATTAAAGTTCATGCAGTTGTGAAAATTATGGTTCCCGAAAAGGTTCCAGTGCCCCAAATTCTTGCGTGGGCTGCTAAGAAACCAACTGCTTAGGGTATTTCCATTTGGGAATTTGCAATGGCCCAGGCTAGGTACTGAAATTCAGTACCTGATCTTGTCACCAAGTAGCTCCAGTTCATACTCCACAAGGTCTCCTGAAGCAAATGCAGCAGGATAGAGAAGCTCTTCTTCCAACTCCACATGGTGCAGCAGCTGTTCAGCGAGCTTTGAAGCCAGTTTATCTGGTTCTTCTTCCAACTTGATCTGTGCTAGCCTGATCAACTTGCCCATTTCATTATGCTCTGAAATCATCTCTGGATATAGGTCCTCCAGTTTTGCCCTTGCAAGGTTCAGGAAGTTCTTCTCATTTCCTTTGTATTCCCCCAAACGGTCTTTCATGTATGCCAGTAATGGGACAACCGACTCATTTTCCTTAACCAGGTGATACCTGAAAATCCTTAGGACCTCAGAGAACAGGTGGCCCACTTCAGTCTTCTTGCGTGCTATCTCTCCGAGAAGTTCAAGCAATTCTTCATGTTCATTTTCCAGTAATATTCTCGTATCTTTCATATGGTTGAGATCAGTTGAAGGTTCATTTCCGTAATCCCAAAGTTTTACGGGAAAGGTCTGAAAAGCTGATAGACTATTGAATTGTGGAGCTTTTGTCCTTTCCCTGGTTCCAGAACGGAAGCAATTTCAGGTAATGGAGCAAGGATCTCAGATCCGGCCGAAAATACCTACCTCAATACATTCAATCATGAAACACAGATTTCCAGTTCCAATCTAAAGCGTGCCTTATGCATTTAAGTCTTTGATCAAGATTTTTTTCTTTTATACATTCCAGCGGTTCTTCCACAAGCAATTGATAATCGATTCCAGCAATTAATCGTGTTTATGGCCATAAGGAGCCCAACGTACTCATGTTCATTGAAATTTTGCATGACGCGCTGGTATAATTCGTCTGTTACACCATCCTTGGAAATCAGTGTAACGGCTTCAGTCAATGCAAGTGCGGCACGTTCCCTCTCAGTGTAAAATGGGGCATCTCTCCATGCGGAAATGCAGAAAATGCGCTGCTCAGTTTCACCCTCTGCAATAGCATCCTGTGTGTGCATATCAAGGCAATATGCACATCCATTTATCTGCGAAGCCCTAATCTCAATCAGGCTAATCAGTGACTGTTCGAGGCCAGTCCCACTGACATATTCTTTGAGTGCATAAACTGCCTTCACGGCTCCGGGTTCAAGTTCACCATAATTTATCCTCATTTCGATTCACACTACCGGAATTGAATCTAGAAAAGGAGTCTAAACTTTTTGTAGTTCATTAAGGGATAAAACGCTTCAATTCCCTGTAAATGTATGTACCATACTCTGTTTTTATTAGCTATATAGTGTACGCATGATATTAATATTAAAATCCATTAGGTTAAACACGGACAATATACTTGAAGAAGATGTAAATTGGGAACCAGTTTCAGACGGAAAACTTGGCATTGAACAGTTTCTTGCGAGAACTTCCAAGTCTGGCACGGTGAAGTTCCTCAAATTCGATCCGGGAGCAAAGTACCCACTGCACTTTCATCCGGACAGATCTGAATGGCTTTGCGTCATCTCAGGGGATATGAATGTGGAGATAGACGGCAGGAGGCTTTCACTCCATGGGGGAGGCTTTGTGTCCTTCCCGGTGAATTCTAAGCACTCCCTTGCAGCCGGGGAAAACGGGGCACTTATTACCGTGTCAGCTTTCTTCGAGAGTGCATGAGAA
>JAKAUW010000009.1 GCA_021817455.1 Thermoplasmata archaeon
TAATCCAAACCTCACCGAGGGTTTATCCATCAACAATGCGACTATTACTTTATACTCTATAAACAATGAAACGTACTCCCATGACAATATCAGCATTGACATTAGCGTACCAGATGTAATTAGAGGAAACATTTCACTGGGCTACAGTGTCCATTCAAAGGTCAGTTACACTGTCAGTGCAACTCTTGGAAACACTTCCCTTCCCCATTCCAATAATACTGTGGACATAAACACTATAATGTTTGGGAATGGAACCTACACATTTTCCATTACTGCCTCAAATATTGCGGGTTATTTTGCAACCTTCACAAAATCTGTTTCCATTGACAATTACTTGCCCGTTGTTGCATCGGACCCGGCAAATGGTTCACTGCTGCTTTCCGGTTCCCAAATTGGTTTTGAAATATCCAACATTACAGGAATTATCCACATAACTGTTCAAGAGCCCGGAAATTTCACTTTGGATTATTCTGGCTATAATTTCAATGTGAGTACGCCGAGCGAATCTGGCTTCTTCAATATCACGGTTGAATTAGTGGATCGCTTCGGCTTAAGTTACAACTTCACATTTTCTTACATGATCGACGCGCCGAACCTTTCAGGCTACAGTACAAACATTGCACCTGGTTCATACCTTAGGAGCGGAAACCTCAATCTTAGCTGGATGCAGGTGTCCTTTGCTTCAACCTATAATGTCACTCTTACTTCAGGAGACTTAAAATCAAACATCGTGACGAGGGAGAATTTCACAAGGCTTGACCTCAGTTCAGGCCAATATGCCTTGTACCTTAATGCAACTACCTCATCTGGAAATACGAAGGAACTGCTTGAGGAGACCTTTTATGTCCAGGATTTCAATCCTTCACTGGCAGTTAACAGAACAGCTGGGAACTACTTTTCCTTCTTCGGGGACTCACTGAATAACAGCCTCTGCATTGAAGCTAGCACTAATGTTACTTCAAGGCTATGGGTCAATACAACTGGACCGCAAGGCAGCGAAACGCTGTACAATGGAAATGGCACTTATTTGAATTTCACCATCAGCAGGAGTTCTGCGATTTCACGCATTGACGGCCTATACAACTTTTCAGTAGTAGCTATGGAAAGAAGCGGAAGAGTTTCCTCACGCAACTTCACCATTTCAATAAACAATTCTATTCCCCACCTTTTGACCATAAACACAACACTCTATTACAATACTTCAAACGCTGAATTGCCTATAGTGTTTGAAAGCAACACAAGTTACTGGTACAGCGCAGTGGGCGCGAATCAAAGCAATATTTCCCTCTCTCAGCCTTTCCTTAGAATCCGAAACTTAAGCACCGAGATCATTCTCAATGCAAGAGACCTCTGGGGAAATTACAATGAGACCCCCCTTCGGATCATTTATTCTGAAAGGAACCCTTCAATTTTACTCAATGCAACTCCGTTGAGGCTCCTTTGGTCGAGAAACCTGACTATTACTTACCGAATTGCTGATCCCGTGCAGCTTTCCACAGTTGAACTCCTGGTGAACAATGTAACTGTTCATTTGGGGAACGCCTCAAGTGGGATGGTGAATTACAAAGTCAACCAGGACGGAACTTTCAATCTGACCATTGAAGCAATGGATCTGTGCGGCAACAGCAATATCTCCATGAAAATGGCTGTGAAAAGTTTCTATTATCCTCACATCACTGCGTTTGTTCCAGAAGTCTCAATTTTAATGGGATTTGCTCATTTCAATTCGGGATTAACGGGGAAAGACCTTGAAACTGTAAATATCACGTGGAGCGAAAATGGAAAGGAGATTGGGTCTGGAAGCAGCTTTTGGGCTCTTGTGATGCCGGGAAGCCACATGTATGTACTGACTTTGCATTATCATTCTACCACTATTTACAGGGAGAAACGTATCTTCACCTTAGGTTTTGCACCTGAACTTGCAGCTTCCCTGGCAATTATAGGGGCATTTCTTTACCGCAAGTATTCAGGAAGTACAGATGTTTCGTTATCTAGAGAAATAGTACTGGAAAACTTAGGGATGAAAAGAAAGGAAATTTACAGAACGGCAAGGAAGGCAGGCGTCAGAATTGGCACCCTGACTGACACAATAGCGGCGATGCAGAAGGCAGATGAAGTGCTTCTCCTTAGGGACCCGGATGGTGTGGTTTACCTTATGGATCCTAAGGCTGCAAACGAATAATCATGGATTTGCCTGATTGATTCGCAAAGAGAGTTCATTATTATTTGCGTTTTCTGATCAGGACTCAAAAACTTATTTAAGAATATTATGCATTCCGCAATGCCAGATACTCATGAAGAAAATAGAGGTTCTCGCTGCAATGGCTTTGTTTTCGGTCTTCCTGATTGCAATAGCGCCAGCTTCTTCTGCAGCACAAACGCCAACAATTTCCCTCCCTCCTGCTACATTGCCAATAGTAACATATTACATCAACGGCACTGAAAACCACTATACATTATCTAATCCACAGTGGCAACTGCTATTCAATGATGTGATAAACAACAAGTCACTGATTTCTTACAACTGGAGCCAGAACCTCACTGAGGATCTCATTGTCTTCGACCTGTCCTACACCGGGCTGAATCCATATGGTCTTGCACTGATAAATCAACTTTCATTCATAGGCACACCTACAGTACAGAATTTTTCCAAGGCTTTCAACGCCACCAAGAATGACCCGTCACTGGTTAAGAGTGGAGGCACTACCCTTTCCAACATCCAGGCCCTCAATGCTGGGGCATACCCTGGATTTACCTGGTCGCAGATCAAAGTCAGCCCTGTGTCTGATGATTACAGGGATGCGGCAATAATTGTTGGGATTATAGCAGTTACATTTGTGCTTTACTTCTATTTCAACCGCAAGAGATAGAAACTTATTTTCCCAATTTTTATTACTCCACTTCATTATTGATCTCCATGACGAATGCACACAGAATAATCTCTTGGGGCTAACTATGAAGGAAAAATTTTATGCGGACAGCATGCTGGGAAAACTCACCAAGTGGCTTCGACTGATGGGTTTCAGTGTGGAGTATGCAACTTCTGATCTTTCTGACCGAGATATCATTCAACGCTGCAAAGACCATGACCTCCTGCTAATTACCAGGGACAAGGAACTGGCAGTAAGATACAGAAAATCCCTATATATGGAATCCGACAACCACGTCGACCAAATGAGGTCCTTTACTGCCAAATTCAAACCAGACCCTAAGCTTTATTTTTCAAGGTGCCCGTTATGCAACGGCCAGGTAAACAGAGTCAGTACTCCGGATTATGAGGGGCAGCTGCCCGAAGGGGTCAGGATAAGGCAAAACGTTGTATATGTATGTGGTGAATGTGGAAAGGTTTACTGGGAAGGAAGCCATTTTCAAGCAATATTAAAAAAGTTAAACCAGATTAATCAGGAGAACGGCAAATGAGGATACTGGAAGGAGAGAAGGATGTGGAATTTACGGGCATCCATGCGGAGTCAGATGATGACTTATGGTATCTTCACAATATCATATCCCCGGGCGACAGGGTAAAAATGACTGTCATGAGGAGGCTTGAAAAGCAGCTTGATATGACCAGATCCAAGGAAGTGCCCAGAAAACCAGTCACTTTGACAATTAATGTGGAAAGCGTTGAGTTCCAGGAATTCTCAGGGACCTTGAGAATACTTGGCACTGTAATCATGGGTTCGGAAGATGCAATTGGGCAGCACCAGTCATTTGCTGTCTCACCTGGAGATACATTCATGCTTTCGAAGGAACAGTGGACCGGGCAACAGAAGAAACTATTCCAGGAAAGTCTTGAAAACAAGTTCTCGGACAGATACTACTTTGTAATAATTGATGATGAAACAGCCTTCATTGAAAGCCTCAAAAGTTATGGTATCCAGTCACTTGGAAAGATTGATTCACACAAAACCGGGAAGAATTATGCCTCGGACTACTCGGAAGACAAGTATCTAAGAGAAGTCTATGATAGCCTGGCAAGAATTATTCCGGAAGGCTCCAGCGTCATTGTTTTGGGAAGTGGTTTCACTCGTGATAAATTCATCCAGCTCGCAAAATCGCAGCAGACCAAATTGATTTTTGTTACTTTTCCCACAGCTAGATCTGATGAAGGGGCCATATGGGAATTCCTCAATTCCCCAGAATCTGAAGGTATCCTGAAGAATTTCAGGTTATCTGGTGATGCCAGGCTGGTTGAGGAGTTCCTGAAAAGGCTCAAGACCACTGAAGAGGCCACATACGGATACGAAGAGGTGAAGAAGGCCATTGAAACTGGTGCCGTTGAAATCCTTATTATTTCAGAGGAGAAGTTCAGGACAGAGCCTGGCAGAGAGCTACTGGATCTTGCTGAAGATTTTGGAACTTCAGTCCACATACTAAGCCTGACGGGAGAGAAGGGAAACATTGTGAAGAATTTCGGTGGTTATTGTGCCCTCCTGAGATATAAGATTAAAGATGAATAATTAGAAAGGCAGAGCGCTGCTTTTCAGAAAATTAAATATAAGCTTGTAGGCTTAAGGGAGTGCTCTGCTCCGATGGTGTAGTCCGGCCAAGCATATCGGCCTTTCGAGCCGACGACCCGGGTCCGAATCCCGGTCGGAGCATACCATGTAGTCCAAGTTGTGCCCGACCGTTTGTATTAGCCCCTTTCCCTGGGGCTTCCTAAAATCCAGTTTTTTCATATACTTTCTAACCTCCGAAAATCACAATGCCGGAAATCAGGTAACCTACCTGTTCACCTGCA
>JAKAUW010000088.1 GCA_021817455.1 Thermoplasmata archaeon
TGAATCTACACTGAACCAGACCATTCCAGGGCTAAACGCAACAAAAAATGGCAGGGTGGTTGATGTGGCAAATGATACATTCTTCACAGACCCGAACTTCAGGATAATATACTCCATATACTGGCTCGCCCAACAATTTTATCCCAACAATGTGAATCTTACCGACGTGACAAATTTCAATAATTATACGCACCTGGACCTCAAGCAAAACCCTGAAACGGGAGTAAATTCATAATGGTGGATGCGGAAATTACTGAGAAAAGACACTGGAGATTTTCACTTTTTTTCACCAAGGCAGGATTCCTCCTGGTCTTTCTCATAATTTCCATTATTTATTCCAGTTTTTTAGGTTCTGTTTATATTCCTGTATCAAGCATTTCCAATATCTACCTCAGGCAGATACCCTTTTTTGGAAGTTTCATAACTGCAGGCTACACTGCAACACAGTATGAAATAATCGTGCTTGTGAGGGAACCAGAAATTCTTGCAGCAGTAATAGTCGGGGCTGCACTTGCCATAGGTGGAACATCAGTTCAGAGTGTGTTCAGGAACCCAATTACTGAACCGTACATTATCGGGATATCGAGCGGTGCGACACTTGGGGCAGTAATCGCGCTGGCCTCAAACACACAATTATTTGGCGTCTACTCAGTGCAGGTTCTGGCGTTCATATTCTCTATTGTGGTGGTGACTGGTGTTTATTTTCTCTCTTTCAGAACTGGCAGAGTTCCGCCAGTGTATCTCCTTCTTACCGGCATTGCAATTTCCCTTTTTATATCTGCACTTGTTGGACTAATCCTGTTTTCCAACTTGAGGCTGCAGAATGAGGCTTTTGCATGGCTTTTAGGCTCCCTCAGTGGAGTAACCTGGCAGGAGCTTGGCCTTGTTTCCCTTCTTGTCGCAGGATCCAGTATCGTCCTGAGTACGCTATGGAAGGAACTTGATGCACTCCAGATGGGTGAAGCACATGCCAGGTCAATAGGGGTTAATGTGGAGAGAACCAAACTTCTGGCCCTTCTTGTGACAACCGTAGGAGTTGCCGCAGCAGTTTCCATAAGTGGCCTCATAGGATTTGTCGGGCTTGTGATCCCGCACCTTGCCAGGATGATCTTTGGAGGTTCTAACAGGAAAGTTCTGCCGATGTCTGCTATTTTAGGCGGCATTTTTCTTTTGCTTTCCGATGACCTGGCACGTTCAGTTGTCCATAATGAGGTACTTCCTGTAGGGATAATTACCGGATTAATTGGGGTGCCTTTCTTCATGTATATGCTGTCAAGGATTTCAAGGGGAAATTATGCTGCTTGAACTAGAAAAACTAAATTTTCATAACGGCACATTTTCCATTAGGGATGTTACATTTTCGGTACCCAGTGGCACCATTCTTGGCATAGGCGGCCAGAATGGGTCAGGTAAATCAACACTCCTGAAACTCATGTATGGATTCTACAGGCCGCATGGAGGTATAGTCAAACTGGACGGCATTCCCTTGACGGGCCTTTCCCCGAAAGAAATATCCAGGAAGATTGCAGTAGTGAACCAGGAAATCTCAGACCCGTTCAACTTTACGGTGCTCGATGTTGTGAAACTCTCAGGTTATTCTCGGTTAAACGATGATATAACCCCGGAGAATGCGTTAGAGACCTGTGGCATCCCACATCTGTCAGGCAGAATTTTTTCTGAGTTGAGCGGTGGCGAGAAAAGGTTAGTCACCATTGCCGCAGCAATATACCAGGATGCAGACATGATCCTAATGGATGAACCCACTGCCTTTCTCGACGTAGATAAGGAGCAGACGGTCAGGGAAATCATTCATAATCTAAGGGAAAGAGGAAGAACCATAGTGCTTGTTCTACATGATATTAATATGCTTAACAGCCTATGCAGCCACGTTGTGCTTCTCAGGAATGGGGGCGTTGTTGCAAGTGGTGCGAAGGAAGATGTGCTGACCCTAGAAAACCTTGAAAAGGCGTATTCTGTGAAATTCAGGGTATTGGAAGATGCGGGGCCATACAAATTCGCCCCTGCGGAAAAATACTTCAGGTAGACTGCTCGCCGGGTATGGGGTAAGCAGACTGGTCCGTGAGGTATCTCTCCATGATTTCATTTGGAGTGGTTACCCTATTGTCCATTCTGTTGATGATAGGCCTGTTGTTGTACCAGTACATGAAATTGTCAGCACTGCTGAATGTCCACCTGAACTTGTCATAGTTCTGCCAAAGCCTGGAGAGGGCAAGGTGCACCCTGTTTCCATGTTTGTCCGCCTCGACATTCTCAATGCCAAGCTTCTTCATGTGGTATCTCAGGTCGGTTGCTCCATATAGAATGCTCAGGACACCGCTCCTTAGGTGCATGTTCTGTACTCTGAGGTTGTTGTCCTTAGTGAAGTGGGACATTGAATCCACCAGAGATTCGACAATTTCCTTTGTGATCTTTCTTGACTCCACGATAGAAAGAATCTTCTTCGTGGCCATGTCGACGCAGACGACGGCGTACGGGTGATCCATTGCCGACTGGTGGTAGTCCATGTATATGGTTGAAAGTGGTTCTTCATGCATGGACCCGCGCCCATTTTCCATGGAGTTCCGTTTGGACCTGATCATGTTGTGGTTTCGCATGAAGTTGTAGATCTGGTAATATGACACGTTCTTGCCCTTACTTTTCATAAGGTAATAGATGGTCCTTGAACCGATCTTGTAGTTCACCCACAGGTTCTCTATCTCCTTTGCCTCTTCCTGGTTGAGGGAGGAGAATTTGCGCCGGCCATTGTCTACGCTAACATCTTCCTTCAATATCTGTTGAACCCTTCTGGGGGTCACATTGAACATCTTAGCGAGATCACTGACCTTGTATCCGTTTTCGACACTTTTGATTATGAATCTCTTGTCGTCAGTGCTTAGCATTGATATCCAGTAATCATGCCATATGTAACCTTTATTCGTTTTTTGTACCGGCTAATACAGGCTTTCCTGTAGATACCTGGTTCATGATTGTGTAGGCTCCAATGCAAATGTATATAAAGAATTGCGAAATATTTTCGTTCCCAGCGTTAACCCGCTTATATACAAACATAAGGATATACATAGGCTGGTACAGGCATACAAATGGGGTTAATGTAATGACAATAAAGAGAAGTCTGTTTAGCCTTGCGAGATCTGTCAAGAGACAGTTCAACCTCAAGGCTGATGTAAAGGCTGAGTCGGGAATAGGCGTCCTGATCATCTTTATAGCCCTAGTATTGGTTGCTGCCGTTGCAGCCTCCGTGCTGATACATACCGCTGGTATTCTTCAGCAGAGGGCCCAGAGCACGGGAACATCCACGATAAGCCAGGTGTCTACAGGATTAGTTGTTAACAGTATAGTCGGATATGATAGTGCTTCTCCTGCTGAATCTGGCGGGATCAAGTACTTGGCTATTATGATCAGCGATAATACTGGAGGTAACCCGGTTGATCTGGGAAACACCACTCTGACGCTCACAATAAACGGTGTGACCTCGGTGCTGGTCTATAACAGTTCCGTGTTCGTAAACATGGCTTCATCTGGCTCGAACAATCTCTTCGGAGTAAGCCAGTGGGGGCTTCTGAGCAGCGCACACCACGACCCGACAAGTTTCGGTGTCCTGGGAATTTCAGATCCGCAAAGGGCGCTGAACAGTGCCTACCCTGTCATAACACCTGGTGCACAGGTGGCTATTATGGTGAATGTAACCAACACCTTTGGCTCAAACCTTACACAGAACACGCAGGTTATCGGGCAACTGACTCCGGAAACGGGAGTTGCGACCACTATCAACTTCGTGGCACCTGAGGCATTCAACACCAACGCAATCACGCTGACGTAGACACCTCGCTGCCTCCCATTGGCCGATGGGAGGCGCAACCTCAATTTTATAATCTGTTAAATACAAATTCCATATTCACTTTTCATCAATGGGTATCCAGTACAGGAACAGGAATCTTGATGCTGCGGTTGTATCTGCGGTTGGAGGAATTATAATCCTCTATGTTGGGTTGGTGGGTTTCAGGCTCGTTTTCCTGGGTGGGGATACTGCTGTTTCGGATATTGCAGAAGTTATCGCCGGCACTGCCTGGGGCATTTCGATAATGGTGTTCAGTGCCCTTCTTTTCCTGGACAACAGGAGAAGCAGGATATACGGAGCAGCCATCATCTTTCTTTCATTTGCAAGCTGGTATGGCACCTCAGGAGGATTATTTGTGGGTTTTGTGATCACTCTTCTAGGCGGGATCATGGGTTTTGTCTGGAAGCCAAAAATAACTGCCTCCCCAAAAGCTGCTTAAAGATAGGCTGTCTGCAATTCGATTAAATTCTCCCGACCATTTTCTCATTTTACATCCCAACCATCTATAGTTAGGTCATATCAGGTCATAGAAACAGCATGAGAGTCTTCAGTGAAAGAAAAAATTCTTACACCAACCTGGAAAACCTTTACCGTCAGGGATACATGAAAGGGAGGATAGAACAGCTTGAAGATGATGTTTCAATGCTGGAAAATCTTTTTAAAATAAGCCAAGACTGCAATGAGTTCAGGGAAAATCTCTCTTCAGAGTTGAAGAGAATTGAGAAGGAGATTGATTCCGGACTCTAGTTTTTAATAATTTAAAACTTGAACTAGCTTACTAGTTCAAGAAAACGTGAATTTCATAATAAACTCGTTTTCAAGAACTTCCACTTCAGGTTTCAACTCCGCTACCGAGCTCAGCAAATC
>JAKAUW010000033.1 GCA_021817455.1 Thermoplasmata archaeon
CTTCTTGGTTGTCAAGCACCATTTCCGAAATTCCCTTGCTTTAATATTTCATTTTTACTTGCTCCTCTTTAAAACTAAGAACCAATAAAGATTATATATTTGTTAAAGGCTTCATTTTATACTTACTGTCCCGTAAAAACACAATAATTACTTGAAGAGGAGTTAAATGGAGCAAAATGTTGAAATCAGCGCATTGAGGTCTGAGAAACTGCAGCAGGCTCAGTTGTTTTTTAACAAACTGGGAAGCAGGGACCTGAAGTTTATCGGCGTTGCAGGCTCCGTTTCATATGAGCCAAGATCTGAAGAGGATGATGTGGACATTTTCATCATAGCAGAACGTGGAAAACTTTGGAAAGTGCTGCTGAAAGCATTTCTGGCAAGAAGGATGCTGGGAGACAAAGACATATGCATCTCCCTCACAATGGATGAAGAATTCGCCGAGAATTTGTACAGAAGGGATGCAGAATATGTAGTTGCCTCAGATGCAGTGCATGTCATACCACTCTTTGGCTCTGAGTATTATGAAATGCTCCTATCAATCAGCCCCTTTGTTGAAAGATATTTCCCCGGTCATATGAGGAAAGTGGATTCGCTTTATGATTCCCGGCCCCTGTCCTTCCCCTCCATATCAGATTATATGATATTTCTTGTACTTGGGCCATACCTGATAATGCGTTCTCTGAAGAACAATAAGGTCCTCATGAAAACGAATATTGAAAAGTGTTTCAGAGTGAGAACAGGTTTTAGATATTTTTATCTGGACTCAGTGAAATATGGCAATCTCAAGAAAAAAGGAGGCGACATTTGATGACAAACACGGCAGGCATATTCTTCTCTTACTCATCTCAAAACGATGCGGATTACCTCCTTGGAAATGCTGATCACTTGGGCCTGGATAAAGTGGTACTCGCCTTAGGCGGGGAAATCACCTTACAGGACACTGTGTTGGAAAAGGACACCGGGAAGGTGGTTCTTCTCTTTGAAAAGATCAGGCTTGGAAAGGCGGAATCCTATAATCGGGCGTTAAAATGCCTTGACTCCGACATAACTTTCCTTGTATCCGGCGATGTCAGGTTCGATCATGCAATTTTCGCACAGTTGGCCAGTTATTTTGAAGATGATGTGGGGATGGTTATCCCCAGAGTCGTGCCATCTCAATATAAGTCGTTTCCTCAAAGGGTCGGTTCCATTATGTGGATGATACACGACATAACCATGGAGTCGGCTTCTGAACATTCAAAGTACTTCTGTGGTGGGGAGTTTCAGGCGATAAAGCACCCAATGCCACTATTCTCACCCGAAATAATCAATGATGACGAATTCCTTTGCCACCAGGTTTATGCTTCAGGAAAAAAGATAGTATATGCCAGGGACATTGAAGTCTCCAACTATATGCCTTCTAGCTTCAGGAGCCTCTTGCAGCAACGCACCAGAATTAACTTCGGCCATATTCAGTCCAAGAGACATAACAACTGGCATTCATCAATCAGCATGAGTGGATTTCGCAACATGGGGCACTCAATAAGCATAATTCTCGCCTTTCAGAGGAGATATGGAAAACAGAGGTTCTTCCTGTCTGTTGCAATCCTTATAGAGATAATTTCCATCATGATCGCATTTGCTCAGTTCAAAAGAGGCAAGAGTTACAGATACTGGCATCTACAGTCCAGTGAAAAGTGATGTAGTGGCCTCCATGACATTTCCCATTCTGCTCATAATCCTAAATTGTCAAGGCTTGTTGCCTGGGCTTAGGTGATTAATATAAACGCAAAACAATTGCAACCCGTTCCATCTAACCGCCTTGTACAGGCATTTTCCTGCATGATTTCTTGTTTTGAACTAGTGGGGCAATTGAGTTATGCACAATAAACGAATATTAATGGCAGCAGTGCTTTCAGCACTTTTGCTCTTGGGAGGTCTGCAGTTTTCTGAAGCTGCACAGTCAAATCAAACTCCAATAAAGCACCTTGTTATCATCATGATGGAGAATCACAGTTTTGACAACATATTCGGGACATATGGAAAACTCCAGAATGGCAGCATTGCCCGGAATGTATCCATTCCATACAATTTGGTTAGCCACCATATTCACCAGAACCTGAGTGCCGTAAGCAATGGCTCATTCAACACAGGTGATCCTTACGAAGGGTACAGCAATTACCATGCGGACTGGAACAATGGTTCCATGGATGGATTTTTCAATAATTCAGGCCCCGATTCGCTGAAGTATTTCACCTCCTCACAGATGGGTCTGGAATGGTATCTAGCACATCAATACTCCATTGCAGATATGTATTTCAGCAGTACACTGAGCGAGACCCTGCCAAACCGACTTTACAGCCTCGCTGGATTTTCCCCTGTACGGGCAGATCAGTTAACGCCGCCCCCGTTTGTGCCATACGATCAGACTATTTTCAATGAAATGGATTCCTATGGGGTGAACTGGGCTTATTACCTTAAGACCCCAGTGCTGGGGGATAGTCCACTTGATTTCATTAGCGGAATGGCCCCCCATCTATCCAACATCGGCACATGGGAGAATTTCTTCAGTTCGGTGCAAAACGGAACGCTTCCACAGGTGAGCTGGATTTCCCCTGTTTCCGGCGCAGCATTTGGATATAGCCAGCATCCGCCAGACAATATACTGGCTGGAGAAATCTGGATGTTTTATTTTATCCATCTCATTATGGAAAGCAAATACTGGAACAGTACTGCGATCTTTGTCACCTATGATGAGGGTGGAGGCTATTATGATCAGGTTGCACCACCAAAAATTGATGGGCATCAGTTAGGTTTCAGGGTCCCCTTTATACTTATATCTCCGTATGCAAAGGAGAACTATGTTTCGAGCACCATAATGAGTCATACTTCAATACTAGGTTTTATTGACTATAACTGGAACATGCCGGCATTAAACCCCCTGGTGTCTGCTTCAAATCTAATGCTGGATATGTTTGATTTTAACATGCCTTACTCATCTGGAACAGCAATCAGGCCACCATTAAATTTCACAAATGATTTCCTGAATATGCTGCCAGCCACACCTGTTGACAGCATAGCTCTTGCAGGGACTTTCAACAACGTGTCTCGCCTTTACCCGGGACAGCTTCAATTCAACGTCTCCTCGCTTCCTTACACGGATCACGGGAAGAGCAACACTAGCATGAGCAACTTTTCAGAAAATGTCTTTGTAAAGGACAATTATGGATTTACACCATGGTACTTCAATGCATTCATAACAGTGCCAGTTGCAATTGCTGCGGTTTCACTTGCCATTTATGGTTCTTTCCAGCTTGTCAGAAAAAGATTCCGAAATAGAAAGAGGCCTAAAAAATGATTCTTCCATAATTTCAATGATTTTAATTGGGATTCGGTTTTTAAAGCAAGAAATGCACAATCTCTTGAACCGCTTCTTTATCAATAGTCAATCCACTTTTTCGAGATTACAAAAGGCATAACGCTTCGAGAATTCCAATTTCACTGCAATTAGCTCCATGCCTAATCTGTCAGCAGAGCCATAGCGCCATTGCTGTGTCCGTTTGTCTCATTGTAATTGCCCTGGCCAACAATCAAAATGCCTGTGACATTACTAAGGGAAACCGGGGCAAGGAACTGCACCTGCCCCATGGAAAAAGAGGAAGGCAGGTAATCTGTGATATTTGTAAAATCAATTCCTGAGCCAGTCAAACTGAAGTAGTACAGTGCAGGTTCCATATGCCCATTTGGAGCAGAAGCTTCACCACCTGCAACAAAGCCCTTCTCAAACGGGGCAAGGCCATTAACCCAATTGTCGAAATATGCTGGCAGATTGAAGGATCTCGATACAGAAGTGCCATTTATCACTTCAAGCGCAGCTTTGGGCCCGCCGCCGATAATCCATTTCCCTTGGGTGTAAACTGCAGAATACACTCCAGAATTGTAAAATTCTGTTTTTGATATCACATTATAGTACCTGCCGCTGGTGAGAAAGCCGAAAATAAAATGTCCTCCTATAAGCCAGGAAGTGCCATTCCACATGATGAGCTGTATCCAGGAGTCATAGCCAGCAGGGCCAATGAGGCCCGAATAGTCGATGAATTTTCCATGGTAAAGCCCTACAAGGGAAGCATGCTTATCCTCGTTACCTCCAAAAAGCCAGCCAGAACCATTCCATGAGTCAAACCATATTCCTCCATTCTGGAAATATTTACCCAGATCTGCAGTGAGGTTGTAATCTCCGGTATTGTTTAAAACCACTGCAGCGCCTTCGTCCACCCTGCCCCATGAAATTTCTCCTGTAATAATCCACGAAGACCCGTTCCAGGAAGTCCCAAAAACACTTCCATCATGGAAATAGTGATTGGCAACTTCACTCAGATTGATTCCCGTGGCTTTGGCATTGAGTGACCCTAAAGAGACTAAAGCCGGGGTGCTGAAATCCGTAGGTTTATAATATGTGCTGGTTCCGGACAGCAATATCGAGGAACTATTCTGCCCAAAAGCCTGAATGGAACCTGAAGAAAAGGCCTGGCCAAGGGCGCTGTCCATATTCGTTACCTTCAAAACCAAACCAGGGTGATTCCTGATGTTCTCATAAGAGTACAGTTCAAAAGAGGAAATGGAGGCAACCACCAGAATGGACAGTGCAAAAGCTATGGCCATTTTTGCTTTCATGTTCCGATAAATGCATATATTCAATTGCTCAGAAATAAACTTTGTCATTTTGCTCAAAAGCAATGAATATTAACCCAAAGATACTAAAAGCTGGAAGATGCCTTCATATGATGACAGCAGTCTGGAACTGAAAGTGGGCGATAGGCTAGTCCCACTTGCATATGCTGCGGATGAAAATCACCTTTACCTGGCTTCTCCCGTGAAAGGCACAAGGTGGCCGTCATATATACTGAGGAATGGAATTGCGGAAATTATCATAGCTGAAAACAATAAGAAGCTCGGAGCAGAACTGGTTTCAGATGAAGATATGAAGAGGAAGGCAATGGACCTCTTCATAAAAAAATATGGCCGTGAGAAGGCTAGAAAATGGTATGGGGAGCATTACAGGGTCATCTGCCTCAGTGATATGAAACAAGAGCCAAAGGGAGAGCCACCAGGTTCCCAATATTATCGCTGGCTTGAAGCTGAATTTGATTCCATTGCTGATGAATACGACCACCATATTTACGGAAATCCAGTGAATTCACTTTTGCGGGAAAATTCAGTGAGGCTTCTCTCCGAAACTTTTCCGGGCAGGGAAAGGTTACTTGAAGTGGGTTGTGGCACAGGTACAGAAACAATAGAACTCCTGAAGTCAGGACATGAAATAGTTGCAGTAGACATATCTCAGAAGATGCTTGACGCTGTCAGGAAAAAAGCCGTACAGGAGGGCGTTTCCTCCAATCTCACAACCTTCAAAGGAAATGCTGATAGAATTGGCACCCTGTCCGATGAACTGGGGGCCCATTCTTTCAATGGAATATATTCTACATTTGGCGCGTTGAATTGTGTCAGTGGCATTCATTCTCTTCCCGAAGGATTCCATCAGCTGCTTAGTGAAAGGGGAAAACTCGTGCTTGGAATTTATAACAGGATGTGTGCCTCTGAGATACTTGGTTACATTGCAAAATTTAAGTTCCGACAGTCCCTAGCAAGGTTAAAGCCCATGGCTCCTGAAGGAGAATCAAGGTTTTGCATCGATGTTTACGCTTATACTTTCATGGAGATCCGGAACATATTTCAGAGCCACTTCACAGTGGATTCAGTTTATGGTGTTCCAGTGTTCATTCCACCCTCAAACTTTTCAGGATATGTGGAAAAGTTTTCCAGGCGATTCAGTTCTATTAAGGCGGTCGACGCCAGAATAGGCAAAATATGGCCATTTTCCATACTTGGGGACCACTTTCTGACCGTTATGACCCCGGTGGGGATTCAATAAGTGTGGTGGTATTACTCCTTGTGCACTAAGGTCTCATGAATTCTAGGAATTTCATAGTCAAGGTCTTCGACCACTGTATCGCCGACCGGCCGCTTCTGGAAGATAATGCCCATCTTTGACATCAGGAAGAGATATGATGCCTTTTTTGTATCGACTCCAAGGCAGATTCCATAGTTGGAAAATAGATACTTTATTGGAAAACGTTCTGAATATACCTTCAATTCTTTTCCACCTTCGATTCTATGTTTTCATTTTTATCCAAATTAATGAGATTGCCCTGCCAGTACAATGGGTGAACAAAACCTCTGACAAGTTTTGCCTGGAAAATTGGAATGTAAAGAAAATTTCTTACTTTCCTGGAGTTTGTCAACATCAGGAATATAACCAGCATTGAATAAGCCAGTTCCCTCGGACGTATCCCGGAAGTATTCCTTACCCAGGCTCCCTGCCACTCTGGCCAGTGCCTGTTGCTCCGGTGTGTGGAATTGTGTACCATGGCGTCAGGCAAATACCTGACTTTGTAGCCATTGTCCCTTAAGTATTTCTGCATAAAGTAAGTCTCCCTGCCCATTACCCTAGGGTCGATTGATATTTTGGAAGCAATTTTGATAGGCATTACTGTCAGGCTCAAGGGTAGGCCATAGAGCAACTTATGCCCAATTGCCTGCCCTACAACAGCCCCGACTTTCTTCTCTTTCAGAATGGCAGAAGCTTTGAGATAAAATTGGGCATCCCTCACTAAGACATCGCTATCGAGAAATACGATATTTTCAGTAACAGCTTTGCTTATGCCCAGTGATGTGGCATAACCAAGGCCAGTATTCTCCAAATATATGTCCGCACCATAAGCAGAAGCAATTTCAACAGTATCATCACTGCTGTGGTTGTCCACAACGATGAACTTCCGCACCGGAAGAAACCTGCTGGCAGATTCAAGGCACTGTTTCAGTGATACTCCTGAATTTCTGGTCCTCACGATCACATCAACACTTTTTGCATTATCAGAAGAATGCATTTTCAAAGCTCCGAAGATTGCCTAGAATTCGTCTCAAAGTATAGTATGTTCTCAATAGGGCCTGAGCCCGGGTCAATTGGACACTATGTGCATTTTCATAGTGAAAAGTGTTGAATCGGACCCCTAACTCCCAAAATTCTAGCCTCAAAAATCATTCTCCTGTTCCGGCAATCACTGCGAATTAATTCATTAAGAAGTATTAAAGCTTAATGAACGTGCGTTATTGCTTTATGCAAGAATAACTGCCGGGAAACGCAAGGGGCATCTCTTGGCACGTGCGTCCAGAAACCAGCAGCAGGTCGCTATCAAAAAGTAATGCGTAAAAAATATATAAGTTTAAATAGCACTATTTGAATATATCTATGTTAGCATGGCCAAAAACAGCACATCCTTAAAGGCAGCGGTTGGTTTGCTTTTTCTAATAGATTTTGCGGTTACGATCGCAATCCTTTTCACAGACAGTAATCTGCAGACAGATTTTGGGCTGGTTCCTAAGTATTTTATCCACTGGTACGGCCTCCTCGCAACAGCTATTGTAGATTTAATCGGGGCAGCGGTGATATTTACGAAACCATCAAGGCGCGTATTTTCAATAGCACTGGCAGGGTCCTCTTTATTGGCACTCTTTCTCGTGCTGGATGTATTAACTTACCAAATGGTAGGTTTTTCATCCATAGCGAGTTTCGCTTCTTATCTATTCGGCATAACAAAATACCCTGGAAGTCTTGGATATATCCCGGGCCTGTATGACGCTCTGCTCTTTTTCTATGTTATTACTTCTCTTATTTCTGCCCTTGCAATGAGAAGATTTAATTCCCAAACCAACTGATAGTTTGTGGGCGATTGAAAAAAGTTGCAGTTCCAGAAAAGGTCAGGAAAAACCGCAAGGTCATCCTTTCTTTTCTATTAGCAGCAGGAATTCTTTCAATTTCAGTTTCCATCTTTTTTTCCATAGATTTTAGCAACGGGGGTAGCCACACTGTAACTGGCACCGATGATCTGACTGTTACCATCGTTCCAGCCAACATCTCGGTGCCTTCCTCATTATCCGGGCTTGTCAATGTGGAATTGACTGTACAGGGGAAAAATGACTTTTCAAACTTGAGTGTTCAGATGGTTCAATCTGGCAAAGTGGTAATGCAGAATAATTTTCACTATCAATCCACAACTTTCGCAGTGGTTTATGTCAGAATCACAGGCAGTCTTTACGATGCTGGGGGAGTATTAGAAGTAGTGGCTCAAAATGCAGGGTCAGCATCTGTGCCAATTAACTGGAACAGTTCAGATCAAGGTATTCTTATTTCTTTTGCACTTTATGCTGGGATTGCTTGCGTATTGTTTGCTTTCGCCTTCTCAGATATCAGAAAAATTCGGATTTGGCCATTGTTCCCGGTTTTTTTTCTCCTAAGTGTGCTCTTTGGCCAGAGATACGATGATTATTTTCTTATTTCTCCCGGTTTCAGAATCTTATCCGGTGTGGATCCCTACAGGTCTTCCGCTTCAGTTCTGCCGGGGTTGACATGGGCGTACCCTCCCTTGTTTCTTATCTGGAGCTATACCGTTGACCGGATTTACCTGCTGCTCCCTTCAGTGGCTCCAATAGTTAATTCTTCCTTGAATTATCTTGGAACAGAGTCTGGGAATCCCTATGGGGCCTGGAAAACCCTTATTGGATTGAATTTGCCACTCCTATATGGTTTGGTCAAGCTTCCTTTGCTGATCTCATTTTACTGGATATTCTACTCTCTAAGGAACCTCACAGGAAAAATGCACTTGAAATTATGGCTCCTCAACCCATTCATTCTGGTTGTGGCAGTAATGTGGGGGCAGCTTGACGTTCTGGCAACCGCCTTTATGCTACAGGCTATTTTGTTCAGCAGGAACGGAAAATCATGGATGGGAGTGATGTTTGCCGCAGTTGGGGCCGCGATTAAGGTTTTCCCGGCACTGTTAATCCCATATATGCTGCTTTTCTCCAGGAACAGAATCAGGGACATTACAGCAGTCCTTCCCCCTCTCGCAGTTACTCTTCTCATATACCAGTTTACAGGAGGAATTTTCAGTTCAGTTTTTGATCTCCTTTATGCACGTTCCTTTCCCACATACGGGGGGTTATTTGTCAGCAATGGGCTCAGCTGGCAGGTATTGATTTCCTATTTTGGCATTACTTCTTTTCCGTCACTGTTCCTTTGGGTCTTCACCCCTTTATTCGTTTTACTTACAGCGGTATGTTATTTGCGGAAGGCTCCTCTGGTGGATTATTCAGTCCTGATTTTTTTCTTGTTCTTCCTGACTTACAATTTCTTAAATCCCCAGTATCTCCTCTGGATCATACCCTTGCTATTGATAATGGGCAGGGAGGAGTATGCTCTGGTTATCTCGGCTCTTGGGGCAATTTTCATGCTCCTTACTTATAGCTTTACATATTTCCTCAATCCATTCATATCCTGGAACTACCAGAGCAGCGCACTGGGGCAGATTGAAAACATAAAGGTGCTCGTTCTAGGGTCTGCCTTAATCAGGGATATTCTCGCTATCATTGCTACAGTTTTGTTCGCCTTTATGTTCTATAAAGTTGCAGAAAAAAGCATTCTACCAAAGCCTATCCCGGATACTCCATAGAGTTGTAGATTCTGTTGGATCAGCCTATAATTTCTATCAAAAATTTAACCCGCTTTTGCATAAATATCAAATAAACCAGGAAGTATTCATATCAGAAATTTATCACGTCAATATGTGAAGAAAGAAGGCATATTAGAGAGTCGAATCTTCACTTTATATAACTCTAAACAAATGCAAACAACAGGATCGGGAAAATCGAATCACCGTTCAGTTCTTCCCGGGAAATCTGTTCACGAACTTGTAAATTGCCCATCCCACTCTTGATAATCTGGACTTTCTCAAGTATACCACCCTATGTAAACATGAATATCAGAAAAAAGGTATAAGGCAGTCAGAACATCAAGTCTGAATCTATGGTATAGGTTGTCTCCAGGAATATGAAATTACAGGGCCTTGCCAAATATTGAACACTGGGGAATAAAATTACTTTCCCCAGGAAATTAGTATGGTTTCCCTTCTGAATGCCTTTACGCTGACAAAAAATATGATTAGCGCTGCGACCAAGAATCCAACGCCCGCTACAAAATTTATTATGAGATCCGCCCCGGATGCAACGATTGGCAGGAACAACAGCAGCAGCAATGGAAGAACAACTAGGGCTGAAACCTGCTGTGCAGCTCTCACATCTTTCATCTTTGAAGATACAAGAAGGGTGAGGAAAGTGCCAAGCATACCTGTAACGGGAGCAAGGAAGAACATCTGCACCAATGTCAGATCGGTAGGGAACAGCAAGTATCCGAGGTGTCCATAGGTGAGGGCGTCCATTACGACTATATACAGGGTGAATGCGACCCAAGAAAGCAGTATTCCTACCGAAAGCGGTGCAAGCGCCTTTCCTGCAAACAGTTCTGAATCTGTAATGGGAGTGGCCAGGAGCGGCTCTAGGCTGTGGTTGTTCTTCTCAAGTATGACGCTCGTTGATCCGATCAGAGAGGTTACTATTGCAGGAATGAAGACCATTATGGTGGAGAAAGTGGAAAGAAGAGCCCTTGATTGCCCGCTGGTTGAAAGTGCAATTGCAAGTGAATCTATCACGCTGACAGCCACAAGCAAAATGGGGAGAAGCAGGAGAGAATAGAAAACGTACCCATTCCTTCGCACTTCCTGGAAGTCCTTGCGCATCATTTCCCGCACAAGGCTGAAATTCATAGCTTTCCCTCCTTGGATTTCTCTACAATAGAGAGGTAAACATCCTCAAGAGAACGCCTTATTTCTCCTATGAACTGTATCCTGAATCCCTTCCCAACAAGATATGCGGTTATGTCGGGATTGTTCTTCTCCGGGGAGTCCACTTCCATTACTAGAGAATCCTTGGAGATTCTGGCTGAATTTACAAATGCCATGGCCTCGATCTCTTTCAGGTCCAGGCCCCGGATGCTTTCAATATGGAAAACAACAGTTCTCTTGAAAGCCTGCGCTTTAAGGGCACTTGGGGAGTCTATGGCCAGTAGGCGGTTCCGAATAACTGCGACCCTGTCGCTCAGCTTGTCTGCATCGTCAAGGTCGTGCGTTGAAAGAATAACGGTTTTCCCGTTTTCTTTGAGACTTTTCATGTAATCCCTTACAAATTTTGAGGATTCAGGATCTAGGCCGGACAGAGGCTCGTCAAGAAACACGTATTTCGGATCATGCATCACGGTTCTCAATATGGCAAGTTTCTGCTTCATACCTTTGGAGAATGTGGCTACTGGCGAGTCCCTCTTGTCCCAGAGCTCGAATTCAACCATCAAATCCTTGGTCCTGGATTCTATGGCGTCATCACTCATTCCATACATTCGGCCATAAAACTGTAGATTCCTGTATGCAGATAGGTTTTCATAATGCCCCGGAACCTCTGGCAAAATGCCTATTTTCCTGTGAATTTCCGGTAATAGCTTCAACTGGTCAGTTCTGGTGCCATCAACTGATACATATCCGTTTGTAGGGGAAATCATGCCTGTCATCAATCTTAAGGTGGTAGTCTTTCCAGAGCCGTTTGGGCCAAGCAATGCAAATATCTCCGCATCCCCGACTTCAAAATTAAGATCTTCAACGCCTACAGTGCTGCCATATACCCGGGTTAGTCCGGATACCTGGATCACTCACTCATCCTCGTATTTTGATTCTTCAACAAGGTCAGACTCTTCAGTTGGTGCTGACTTTGCAGTTACACCTGCATCGGCAGCAGGATTCTTTGAAAGGTCTGTTTCCTGCGCTAATTTGTAATGCTTTCTCCGTTTCTCCTCCTTGCATTGTGGGCACCTGACAACCCCTGTTCCAGGGATGGTCCACCCAAGGTGAGAGAATTTCATATCCATAATTGGTGCTTTGAAAACAAAACCACAATTAGGGCACTCTAAAAATTTTGCCATGGAAATCTGTTTTTAATCAATATCTAGTTAAATAATTTGATCTGGTACTTTCCCTTTATTTCTAGATGCGGCAACTTTAAAGTAGGATAAAGAGAATTCCAACATAATGCGAGCTACTCTGTCAAGCATTACCCACAAGGAACTATCATCAAAAGTACTGACTAACAATGAAGATCTGAAAACTGTCGCTGGGCAGGATAACTACTGGCTCGATGTACAGGATTTTGACTCGGACACATTAAAAGTGCTCGGTGATTTCTTTTTATTAGATCCTCTGACGGTGGAGGATATTGGCACCGGAAAGCAGAGAATAAAGACAGAAGACTACCAGAACTATATTTTTTCTGTATCTAAGGGGGTTGTCAAGTCTGCTGAAGGCAATTTCGAATATGGTGTGGAGGAGATATTCATTGTACTGTCTGAAAAGAACATCATGACTCTTCACAAAGGGAACTCAACCATAGTAAACCACTCCTTGGAAGCACTAAAGAACAGGGCAAAGACACTGAAGAAGGAAATGCTCCTTAATTCTGTTGCTTTTCACACAATTTATGATTTCTCGGTGGACTCGTTTTATACGGTCCTTTCAGAAATAGAGAATTGGCTTGTTTCCATAAGGAGTGAAGTTCTCGATTTTGATTCCCTCAAAGCCAGGGATATTTCTGATGTAAAAGGACTCCTTGGGCTCATTTCAAAAGCAAGAAAGGAATTGAGCGAGCTGAGGATAATGCTATCACAGCATCGCGATGTGGTCTCCCTTGCCGAGAGGGGGTCTGTGAAGTTCCTATCAGTGGACCTAATGCCTGCCTTCAGGGATGTCTATGACCACACTTTCCAGCTCATTGAGACACTGGATACTTACATGCTTCGCACAGGGGATGTCAGGGACCTTTATTTCACAATGCGTGCTGCTTTTACCGACAATATCCTCAGGCTTCTTACCATAGTTGCCACTATTTTCCTTCCGCTGACTTTTCTGACAGGTTTTTACGGAATGAATTTCACAGCAGGATTCACTCAGCCTGGTACTGGTTCCGTTGTAGGCTTCTGGGCTCTCGATTCGTTCATGGTTATGCTTGCAGTGGTGCTTCTGGTTTTATTCAGGAGAAGGGGCTGGGTCTGAAGGTTACTCAAACATTTTAAGAAGAAATTACATTCAAGTTCAGCAGGAAAAAATTCCATGAGGAGAATGAGCACTTCAGTAATTATTCTGGTTGTATATGCAATTATAGTCATTGTGATAAACTTCGTGCTTCCCACATTCTTCAGAGGCATCTCATTTTACGGCGGTTATATCCCATTTTTCCTGTTCTTTCCCTTTATGTTCCGGCGAGGAATGGGTTCAAGCAGAAAAAATTCTGGCAATACTTCAGAAAACAAGCAACCCGAGGATGAATTGCTCAGTGAAAATTACAATTCTTCAAACTGGGAGGCAAAAAACCGGACAGAGTATGATGAATTCGGCATTCCGGTTAAAAAAGTACCTGAACGGACCTGGTACTACATTGGAATCGCAGTTGTTTTTGTCATATCTATAGCAATGCTCTTCTACCGGGGAATTTTTTTATTTTAGCATGCAAGAAGTGATTTCTCTGCCAATTGCAGCGTTGCATTAGATGAAGGGAAATCTCATGAGAAAAGGAGGCTCATGCAGTGAAACAAAAATGCCAAAACTGCACTCTGCCTTCACATCCATAATTTTTTAAGGGTCAGGCAAAAGTCTCATTCAATAGACACAAATCCTCAGACCCCCAAATACCTTAATTAAAGATGGATTGTTAATGAATCATGGTAGATCTAATCAGAGATTCATTGGCGGGAAAAGTTGCGGTTGTAATCGGGGTTGGACCCGGACAGGGAATTTCTGCGGTGAGAATGCTTATCAACTTTGGCGCTAAAGTCGCAATTGTCTCAAGGACCGGAAATATGTTTGGACTTGTGGAGTCTTCTACTATCAAGGCTTACAAAGCGGATGCAACCAATGAGGAAGAGCTGAAAGCTGTGAGGGACAAGATTCTTTCGGACTATGGCAGCATATACACTGTGGTCTCAAATGTTGGAACATGGCAGTCATTTAAGGGTCTGTTTCCGGAAAGGGCGGATTTCCAGAAAATGCTCGATATAAACCTGATATCACAGCTAACTGTCCTGAAAGTATTCTCTGAGCCAATGCTGCAGAAGGGAGGCTCATTTGTTTTAGTAGGAGCATCAAGGCATATTTTCAAAGGAAATGACTTATCCTACAATGTTTCGAAATATGCACTGGAAGAACTTGTCAGAAAGTCTGCAGAAAACCTGAGGAAATACAACATCAGGGTAAACGGCGTATTGCCAGGCGGTGTGAGCAAGGAGGATAATTATTACAAAGTGTTCCCATTCAATGTCACAAAATTCTCAGAGAAGACCCAGCTTGAGCCCATAGAAATTGCCATGGTCAATGCCTTCCTTGCAAGTGAAATGTCTCTTGGAATCAATGGGCAGTGCATTTCGGTGGACAGAGGCCTTAACACCGTTTAACTTTAGATTAATTTTAAAAATTAATCAAATTTTTAATGTACGAGCAAACAATATTCTATTATGTTTGAGAATGAAGTGACTTTTGTTAAAATGGCAAAAGCGGGCAAGGAAGAAGAATTCCACAGACTTTACGAAGAAGCCCTAAAAGAAGTCCCAAAATATCTCGGCAAGGAATACCCAAACCTTCTGGCTGGAGAAGTGAAGGAAACCGGGAAAATTACTGAAATCTCGCCGGTAGATGGAAAAGAGATCGCAACATTCCAGCTTTCCTCTGAGGAATCTCTTGAGAAAGCTCTCAAGATGCTCAATGGCTCTTATAAGAAATGGTATAGCTTGGGATACATACACCGGGCGAAGGTAATGCTCAAGGCAGCTGACAAAATCAGCGAGAAGAAATACCTATTTTCTGCACTTCTGGCATATGAAAACGGGAAGAACAGAACTGAAGCCATGGCAGACGTTGATGAAGGAATCGACTTCCTAAGATTCTACGCCCTCAATATGATTGAGAACAAGGGTTTTGTTCATTTGACCGGGAAAGGATACGACAACGAGGAGAGTTTCAGTGTAATGAAACCCTATGGGGTCTTTGCAGTAATTCCACCATTCAATTTCTATGCAATCACAGTCGGAATGATGGCAGGCCCGCTAACTGTTGGAAATGCAGTTCTGCTGAAACCATCTAGCGATATCCCCCTCGTATCTTATCTTACAGTGAAACTTATGCATGAATGCGGCGTTCCCGAGGACGTACTGGTTTTCCTATCAGGATCTGGCAGCACAATTGGTGCAAAGATTGTGGAGCATGACGGAATAGCAGGAATAGTTTTCACCGGTTCAAGGGAAGTGGGCCTCAACATGTACCACAAGGCACAGGCAAAGAGGCCAAAGCCGGTAATTACTGAAATGGGTGGAAAAGACGCCGTAATTGTAACAGCTAAAGCAGATTTGAAGAAAGCTGTTGAAGGAGTGTTCAGGGGAGCTTTCGGTTTTTCCGGGCAAAAGTGCAGTGCCACTTCACTAGTTTATGTAGAGGAAGCAGTTTATGACAAATTCATAGATGCACTGGCAGAGAGAACCAGAAAGGTTGTCCCCGATGACCCTAAGAAAAAAGATACGTTCATCGGTCCGGTGATCAACAAGGATGCTTTCGAGAAGTTCAAAAAACTCTCATCAAAGTTTTCCACATATGGAAAGGTTGTAGCCGGAGGGAATGCCCTTAATCGCCCCGGATTCTATGTCGAACCAACAGTAATAAAGGATGTGCCAAAAGACAGTGAACTGGTCAAGAATGAACTTTTCCTGCCAGTGCTTGGAGTCATAAAGGTAAAAAACCTCAAAGAGGCAGTAGAGGAAATTAACAAGTCTGAGTATGGTCTGACCGGAGGAATTATTACTGAGGACCCGGAAGAAATCTCCTACTACTTTGATAACGCAGAGGTCGGAGTGTTATATGCAAACAGGGCGAGAGGTGCATCTACTGGCGCTATTGTGGGTTCACAGCCATTTGTTGGTTGGAAGATGAGTGGCATTAGCGGAAAAGGCACAGGTTCCTATTATTACCTACAACAGTTCCTTCGGGAGCAGTCCCAGACCATTGCCCACTGAATAGGATTTTAATTCTTCTATTGAATTAAATTCTATATATTTTTCCATACCAAGCATTTCTGTGAAGCTCTTCTTCAGCCTATTTTTCACACTAATGAAATCGACGGGATGTCCAAGTTCATTCTCAATGCTGGTCATAAATGAGGATTGCATGCCGCATGGCATTATTTTCTGGAACTTTGAAAGGTCTGTATTGACGTTTAAGCCGATTCCATGGAGTGTAGAAAATCCTTTAACAGCAAATCCTATGGAACAAATTTTCCTTTCTTTCACCCAGACTCCAGTTTCCCCATGCAATCTTCCCTCAGAACGAATTCCATAGCCGGAAAGCAGGGAAGTTATGGAATTCTGGGTCATTTGTATGAGATCCCTGACATTGATCCCATGGTTCTTCATATTTACCATGAAATAGACAACAAGCTGTCCAGGCCCATGGTATGTGGCAGAACCGCCTCTTTCCACCTCAAAAGGCACAATCTCCGGGGAAAGTATTTCATTCTGGTTCCTGTGAATACCCAGCGTATAAACGTCAGGGTGCTGCAAAAGAAACACAGCATCTCCAACTTCGCTGTTGCTTGATAGTAAGTTCATGTGGCGCTGAAGTTTGAGTATCTCCGAGTAATCTTCCACACCTAGGTCTAGTAAAATAGGTTCCCCCTGGTATATTCCTCGCACTTTTCCTTCGGGGTTCATTGGAAGGTTATCCAGTAAACTAATAAATATTCCTGAGCTTAAGCATCAATGGTTCTAGATCAGGGTGGGTTGACACAGCTCATGATTATGATAGAGCTTTTTGACGGCGTTGACAAGCCCGCCAGCATTGCTAAGAATGTCGGAATCACGATCCAGGGAGTGAACTATCACCTTAAAATCCTTAGAAAAAAGGGCCTTGTAGGAAATACAAATGAGATCTCAAAGGAAGGTTTCAGTTTTCTAGAATCGGGACTTGGTTCACTCAGGGAATTTGTGTCTGAAAACATGGCAAAGATTGACAATATAGTAACATGGGAAGCTATAGCAGACACACCCATCAAAAAGGGCGAGGAAGTTGGAGTCTACATGTCATCAGGGTACCTTCACGCCGGTAAGGAAAACGGCAAGGCACGCGGGATTGCCCGTAACAGTGCAGGCAAGGATGAGATCGTTGTGGCCTCCATAAGCGGGATCATTGGAGTGGAATTCGGAAGCGTAGTCATCTGTGTCCTTCCATCAGCAGAAGATATAGCAGACAAAGAAAAATTTGCTTCAACGGTAAGTGGTGAAATTAACCCGGGAGTCAAAATTGCAGTAGTTGGAGAGGAGGCATTTTACGCTGTTTCAAGTGCAGGAAGCGTGCCTCAAATAGAATACGCCTCATTAGAAGGTGTTTTTGAAGCTGCAACAAGAGGGCTGGATTCTGTACTGTTCATTTCCTCCCGCAGGTTCCATTATCTTCTCCCCCAGCTTAAGGAAATGCAGAACAGATACAAGGAAATAGGGCTTAAAATCAAATATTTGTGAAGCATTTAATATAAATCGATTAAAATATTTTATTGAATATGAAGCTCTCCCAATTGTAAAATATGAAATTATAATGAAATATCGATAAATTTCAAACCTTTCCCACTTTATAAATATTTAAATATAACATATTAATAGAGTGTCCTAACAACCCCTGAGGTGGATGATATGGAGGAAGATGGTAGTGGCAGTAGGTTTTCAGATATTGGCAGATCTCTATGGTGTAGATTCGGAAATTATAGCAAGGGCAGATAGCATCTACCCTATAATTGAGGAAGCTGTAAGAGTAAGTAACCTGACAAAGATATCGTCAGATTACTATCAGTTCCAGCCCAAAGGGGCGAGTGGCGTGGTGCTGCTTGCGGAGTCCCATCTCTCTTTCCATACATGGCCGGAGCATGGACTGGTAACACTTGACGTGTACACTTGCGGGGACCCTAAAGGCGCGGAAGTGGCTCTGGATTACATCGTGGATCAGCTCAAACCTGATACCATGGATTGCAAACGGCTCAGGAGAGGCGTGTCCATAACTGAAGAAGTAAAAGTGGAAAGCCCGGAGCACGTAATTATACCGTGATATTTTGTCACGGAATCTATTTTTCCTTGTTTCTTTTTTATTTTCACTCTATTTTGTGATATTTTCCATCATTGTCATAACTGTCCCGGTCCCTCTTGAACTGATAGGCATTATCCTTGCACTGATCAGCCTTTACCTCGGCGGAGACAGCTTTCTGGACAATGCACGTGAATTTGGAAACAGACGTAGAATTTCGCCGAAATCCATTGGTGCTTACCTCCTTTCACTGGGAGCGGTGATTGATGAATTCTCAGTGATATTCGTTGCCTCATTTCACAGGTATGGCGAAATAAGTTTTGGAACCCTGCAGGGCTCAAATATCATTACTTTGGTAATCTTCCTGGCAGTTCTTCCGCTTGTTTTTTCTAACAGCTACAGGAAATTCCTAAGAGATGGAATAATCCTGCTGGTTGCTTCTGCTATCCTTGAGATCATATCGCTCTTATTCGAGGTAGTACCATGGTATATTGGAATAATCATGGCTTTACTCTTTCTAGTTTACATGTACACAGGCCGTGGCAAAGCGCCACCAATAGAGGAGGAATATGTGCACATGGAATACAGCCCTATTTCCATGCTCGTGGCCCTTATTATCCTGGGCCTGGCTTCGGAAGCCATTGTAAATTATACAAATGGGATTTCCATAGACTTCAATGTCTCCCCTTTCATATCCGGATTTATTGTCACCGGGGTTGCAGGGTCGCTACCGGAGATCATAATGTTCTACCTCGGCATAAAAAAGAAGGAACAGGACATCACACTCGGAATTGTTGCTGGCAGTACAATGTACAAAGCAACTCTAATCATGGGAATCACTATGCTGTTTGGCATAGTGGATCTGAGGGCAGGTGAATGGTCCATATATCTGATGATTCTGCTTTCCTTTATATTCCTGATTTTCACTTTGATTAAAATGAGGAAAGCCATGCTGGCCATTCCGGTTGTTGCTACTGCGATTTTTGCTATCTTGTATCTTTTGGCTTAGGTCTTTGTTCCCCAGAACATATTTTCCTTTCTCTTAATCTTTATAATTTCTTCAAGAGTCAACATGGTATTCTCGTCCATTTTCTCTTCACGGAGTTCTTTGACGACTGATTCAGGAATATCGACGTAAAGAGACTCTTCTGGGAAAATTTGCCTGTTGAGTGTTACGCCTTCTATGGAAACTGCAACTTCAGAGGGTGCATCGGCAAATTGCTTCGAGACTTCACCCTCCCTGATACTTCGTATGGTGCCCCCATATCTTCCGTCAGATTTCATCAGAGTGTCTCCTACCTTTATCCTTCCAGAATACACTTTGACTCCAACAATGACAGGTTTTGCCGCCCTGAAGATGTATTCCGGGATTATGGAAATCTTGGACGGAACAGCGATGCGTTTCTTTCTCCCCTCGTCCAGTTCGTGCTTACGGTCCTTAATCCACTTTTCCGTGTCTTCAACCAGTGAGTAAATTACTTCTCCGACTTTAACGCCGACGTCACTCATAAGGGTTGCTTCCTGGGCTTCCGGGGTTATTCCCACATTGAAGCCAAGTATAACACGGTCAAGCGGGTCATTCAGCGTTGCGACATCAGTTATATCTCTCTTGGAAATGTCACCGATCTCTGCGGATCTGATTTTAATGTCCTTTTGTTCAAGCTCGTACGAAACAGCTTCCAGTGAGCCCAGAGCATCCGCCTTTACAGTGACACCGTGTTCACTTAGGGCTATATTTGCCTGGGACTCCTTCAGGATCTCTTCAAAAGCAGCTTCAGGTCCATCATTCAATACTATGATTGGCGACCCGGAGACCACGTCAAGTTTATCAGAAATAAGAATCCTTACCCCAGACGCTGAATAGACATGTTCTTTTTCAAGAAGTTTCTTGGATCTTCCCTTTGAATTCACTAGCATGGCCTTTATCTTTGTTGTCGCGGGACCCCCCCTTGTATTAACGGCTATGGTATCTCCCTTGTGCAGGACCCCTTGATAAAGCACTGTGTCTAAAGTGATACCTAAAGATTCCTCTTTTTTCAACTCGATTATGGTACCCCTGCCAAAAGTGTCTTTGAATTCGATTTCCTTTTCCAGGTACCTCTGGGCAAGCCCCGCGATCACCATGAGAATATCTGGTATCCCGATGTTTAGCTTTGCACTCATTGGGACGATGGCTATGTTCTTTGCAAAATCACTGATCCTGTCATACCTCTCAGTGGGGAGTCCGTATTCATAAAACCTGTTTACAAGGTTGTACAACCTCGTGTCAAGTTCCGTCACGAATTCCTCCCTTTGTACCTTCAGCATCTGCTGGAGGCTGCAATCTCTTATCTGCGTGAAGAGTGGCACTAGGTCTATCTTATTAGCTGCCACAACAAATGGTGTCTTAAATTTCTTAAGTATGTTTATGGACTCAATAGTCTGGGGCTTAAAACCTTCATTAATGTCCACAACCAGAATTGCCATATCTGCGAGAGCACCGCCCCTAGCCCTCATGTTGGAAAAGGCAACATGCCCGGGAGTATCTATGAAAAGGAGCCCGGGGATCTTGAGTTTGCTTTTCCCCGCCGGTATGTTTGCTCTTTTTTCAATGTCAGACAGGGCAATGTCGGTGGCACCAATTCTTTGAGTTATGCCTCCTGCCTCCTTTGCAGCTACAGTGGTACCTCTGATTGAATCTAAAATTGAAGTCTTGCCATGGTCAACATGGCCAAGTACACACACAATGGGCTGCCGATACTCTCTGGTATTCATAACCACCTCAGTATATGTGTGGTTCATCACCGTATTGTGCTTCTATTATTTCTTCTTTCTTGAAATATATGGGAAATTCGTGCTGGTATGATTCGGGAGAATCAGATGCATGGACGATGTTCTTCTCTATGCCCATGGAATAATCTCCCCTGATTGTCCCAGGCTGTGCCTTTGATCCGTCAGTAGCTCCAAGAAGGTTTCTCGTTGCATTTATGCAATTATTTCCCTCAAGGATAGCAGCTATTATCGGTCCAGAAGTAATGTAATTGACCAGGTCCCTGAAGAAAGGCTTCTCTTTGTGAACTGAATAATGCAGTTCAGCTTTTTCTGTGGTTAGCTTAAGCAACTTGAGGGCAACGATTTTCATTCCCTTTTCTTCAAAGCGAGTTAAAATTTTTCCGGAAAGGCGCCTCTTGACACCATCCGGTTTGACCAAAATAAGAGTCCTTTCCAATTTCCTCACCATCAACTCTTGGCGCTCTGCTTCTTCATTTCCTTGATGTTGTGGTATTCGTTGGTCCATCTGACTCTTCTTGGGACCCTGTGCATCTCAATCATGTTTACCTGGCATTTTCTGCTGCAGAAGTTCATGACGTTACCGTCCTTCCTCACAAACAGAATTCCCGTGCCTGGTTCAATCTGAGCTCCACAAAAGTTGCAGTTTCTGATTGCCATTATATCACCGTATGGAGAGTCTCTTGGCCTCTCTGGCGGTCTCCCTGAGCATCAGGATGTCGCCTACCCTTACCGGGCCAAGGACGTTTCTGGCGATGATTCTTCCCTGGTCCCTGCCGGAAAGTACTCTAACCTTTACTGTTGTGGCTTCACCAGTCATGCCGGTTCTGCCCATCAGTTCGACCACTTCCGCAGGGGTGCCTTCATCTGCCAACTCTTTTCACCTTACTTCTTTACTTCGGCCAGTTCAGATATGACCTGTTTGTATACGTCTTCGCCTTTTCCAAGATCCACTACAGATATGGAAGCAGCAGATGCGATTCCGACTTTTGCGCCAAGATCGCTTCTCTTCTTGACGTACGCATAGGGTACCTTTCTTTCTTCGCAAAGCATTGGAAGGTAATATACCACTTCTGGTGGGGTAACATCCTCTGCAATAACGACTATCTTGCTTTCTCCCCGTTCAATGGATTTGATAACCTCGTTAGTACCCTTCTTAATCTTTCCACTTCTGAAAGAATTCTCGACAAGATCCAACAACTTCTTTTCCACGGACTCGGGAGTTTCAAATTTCACGTAACTGTTTTTATCCATTTAGGAACCTCCTTCACTAAGGTAACAAGGAAAGCCAAGAGTTTATTTATACTTTATTGGAGCTATTCGGGATTGAGCACAGAAGTTATCTTGCGTTTCTGCTCTTCGGATGGCTCGAGCATTGGCGATCTGTAACCACAATCATTCAGGTTGAATTTGCTGTAGAAGGCGTGATAGTACCCAGATGGAAATGTGGTTCCAAGGAGCGCATGCAGCATGGGGTCAACCTGCTTCACCTGTATTTCAGATGCCTTGGATCTGCTACCCTCATATTGTTCATTGTAAGCATTTATAACCGCTGAAGAAAAATTTGACAGTCCGCATACTCCTCCATCTGCTCCAATGGACATGGACGGAACTAACAGATCATCCTGTCCCTGCAGTATGGAGAAGTCTCTACCTGAAAATTCCATGAGCATCGAGAAGTAGCGCATGTCTGCAGAACTTTCCTTAATTCCGATTATCTGGGAATACTGTCCCTTCAGCTTCCTGATGGTATCCACGTCTATCCGAGCACCGCATAGTTGAGGGATGTTGTAAATGAACATTTCTTTGCTAATGGCGTTGAGGAAATCTGAAAAATGCTTGATAATCTCAGGCTGTCCCGGTGTTATGTAATAGGTCGGCATCAGGACAAGGGCGTCAGCACCCGCATCAGCCACAGATTTTCCGAGGGCTATTGCATCCTGGGTGGAAGAGGAACCGACACCTGCCAGGACCTTCAATCCATTGGAGTTCTCAATTACGAACTTGATGAATTTTTCCCTTTCCTCGAAAGAAAGGAATGGAAACAACCCTGTGCTCCCACAAGGAAACAATCCTGATACCCCAATGCCCTTCAGGTATTCTATAAGGGTCTTGGTAGCATCATAGTTTATTGTGCCGTCAGAATTGAAAGGGGTAATCATCGGGGTTATAATCCCTCTGTATTTCATGCCGGTAAAAATGATGCAATCGTTAAAAAAAGTTGCCCCAAGTTTCCGGTTAACTGAAATAATGGTTTAGGAAAAAGGTCTGGAGAAATTTATAACTGCCAGTTAATCAGAGCGTGGAATCAAGGTTTTCCGCCTTTATCAGGTCTACCAATGGTTTAGGTAGTCCTCTGGCAACCAGGTAATCCCAATCAGGGATAAGCCCCCTGGCGATAGCGAGGTTTATTATCTCGTTAATTGGCATATACAGGGTTCCGGGGGCATAAGGCGTACCCATGATCCATGGGGGATAGTCAAAGTAGTCCTTTACTTTGCCCGGGACAGCGTCCTTGAGAATTTCGTTTAGGAGGGTGGCAATCTTCCTGTTGAAATACCACCTCTTTACTGGTGAATTTGCAAAGCCGGTAGTAGGACCGTAAACTTTCCACTCAATTCCAAAGGCATTTTCTGAACCAAGAAATTCTGAGGTGTTTCCAAAATTATCCAGTTCCGACTTTGGCGGGATCTCTTCCCTGCCGGTTGTGGAGTTGACTACCTTTAGGCTAAATCTGTTGAAGAGATTCAACTGTCTGTTCATTACGCGCTCCAGCTCAGCAGCCTCTGCTGAAGATATAAATGGATCATTCTCAAATTGCTCATTAACCAATGGGAGATCCTCAAGGGTCGAATTCATTATTATTTTGAGGTAGTAGTTAAAACGGTCACCAGACATTATTTTCCTGCCTCACAGGTAATCTTTAAGCTAATAAGTTACCTTTCTATTTATATCTATTTGATGCAAAATCGGGACGGGGAAATCTTAGTTAATTTCGCAACTTATGCTGGAAAGAGCTTAAATTTCATGTATATATTGCATTAAACTGGAGTTTAAAGCATGGATAAAAAAAACCAGATCCTCAGGTACCTCAACGATACATATTCAATCAGAAATGTACTGGAAGCTTTTCCTCCCCTGAACCCTGACGAGCCTGGAACAGGCATTTCTGTACTTGGGCCATGGTCCATCACATCAATAGGGGCTAACACCGGAATTCCAGAAAATGAAGTGTTGGAAGAACTTGAGGAAATATCAGGAGCAAGGGTGGAAAACGTGAAAGTCGATGGCACTTCAGCCCTTGTCCTCAGAATGGGGGAATCCCTTGGCGTCCAGGCTCACGCCTTTCCAGAGACACATGATGTATCCAAAATTTCCATATCCGAAGCCATGAACCTGCATATGTTCCAGTTTGCTCTAATGAAGGTGCGAGAGAAAGATCGCCCCGTAAAAATAGAAGATGCAATTTTTGACTTGAAAAACGGAGTATTCCTTCCGGATGACTTCATGCCACCGCATATTATGGGTATGGTGGAAGGAAACATCTCTTTGGCCCCTGCGGAGGTAGCATCCTCTTATGCCATTTACGGTAACGTCCGGCTTCTCTATCTGTTTCATGAGAAGAAAGGAAATTCGATGGGCAGGGCAAGATTCATCTATCCGGCAAGGTTGGAATTCAAACCTGAATTGCCGGGTAATGAACAGATCAGGAAAAAACTG
>JAKAUW010000019.1 GCA_021817455.1 Thermoplasmata archaeon
TTTTCTTTCCTTCATTCTGTAACCTCCTCTACTACGATGTCTATATTGATCAAATCCCTGAAGAATGCACCAGCTCTTCCATAGGCCTTTGGTGAAAACTTCTTGATTACTCTCCCCTTTGAAGCTGAAATATGGAGTATCTTCAGAGAGTCTGTGTCCAGACTCTTGAATTCCGCGTTTGCCTCCACATTGTTGAGAAGGTCAAGGAATGCCCTTGCAGCTCTCACTGGGTATCTTCCTGGCCCAGTTCCCTTCCTGTGGGAAACTGAATCAAGGTATCTGAAGTACGGAACAGGCTGTTCCTTTGCAATGACTTTTTCCAGCGTGTTTTTTGCCCTGTCAAGGCCCATTCCCCTGAGGTGGTGTGCAATGTTTACTGCATCCTTCATCGATATATCCACTTCTTTAGCTCTTGCAATGGCGGCTCTTTCTGGTATCTGTGGTATTGCGTATCCTTTCATTTACATCACTTCAGTGGCATGAACTTCGAGGACCTGGTAGCTCCAACTCCAGGACCGGAGTGTTTGACTTCCTTTCTTGTAGGTGCAAATTCGCCAAGGTAATGGCCAATCATGTCTGGCCTTATTTCAAACTTGATGTATGAATTCCCGTTGTAAACTTCCACAACTTTTCCGACGAACTTCGGGAGTATGATTACATCCCTCACGTGGGTCTTCAGTTCTTTGACTTCGGCTGATGCCAGTTTGTTGTAGAGAACGGTCTGCTCGTGGTTGTTTTCCCTTTTCAGGGACCTTCTTGCTCTTGCTGGAAGCACTTCCAGAAGCTTATCCATGGGAAGTGCCTGAAGCTCTTCCAGTGAAAGCCCCTTGAAGTGGAATTCCTTGGAGCGCCCCATTACGACTTTCTGTGACTTTCGCGCCCTTCTCTTGATCGACTTTACGGATGCCTGTTTATTCTGTGCCATAATTACTTCTTCCTCCTCTTAGGCGAAAGCCTTCCAACTTTTCTGCCTGGCGGAGTTCCTCTTCCTACTGTGCTGGGCCTTCCAACGTGCTGGTGGTTACCTCCTCCATGGGGGTGGTTAACAGCATTCATTGCGACTCCCCTCACTGAGAAAGGTCTTTTTGCTCTGCTCTGGTGGTAGTGGACATTTCTCCCAGCCTTGAGTATTGGAATATCCTTGCTTCCTGACCCTGCAACAAAGCCTAGTGTGGCTCTGCAAAGCGGGTGGAACTGTTTGATTTTGCCGGATGTAAGCTTTACCGCAACGCTATCCCCATGGCTGACAACCTGTGCACTTGTTCCTGCTGTCCTGCAGAATTTCCCTCCATCACCCGGAATGCTCTCTATATTGTGAACGTAAGAACCGTCAGGCACCGAGCCTAGGGTTAGCGTGTTGCCCGGAGAGATATTAACTTCTGGTCCAGACAAGAGATTCTGGCCAACGAATGCGCCATTAAAAGCTATTTGAAGATATCTCCCCCCTTTTGCACTTGAAAGCACAAGTACTGGAGCGTTCCTCCCAGGCGCATGTATAAGGTCAGTCACCTTGTAGTCGCCTTCCGGTATTAATTTCAGTTCACCAACGTGTCTGTGGCTTGGGCTCACATAAACAAGCCCGCCCTTTCCTCTTCTCTGTGGTATGATCGGTTTACCCATAATTCACCTCAGAATATTCCTATCCTCCCTGCAATGTCATCAGCCGAATATTCAGTGGAAAGTTTAACAACTGCCTTTTTGCCGGATTTTGTAATCAGCATGTTCACCGATTCAACTTTCACTGAAAATCTCTCTTCTACTTCCTTCTTAATGTCGGCCTTGGTGCTTTTCTTGTGCACTATGAATGTAAGCTTGTTTTCCTTCTCCACATGGAGCATGGTCTTTTCTGTTGCAACAGGTTTGATAATGTAGTCCACCATCACTGCCCACCCCTCATGCTCTCAATTGCTGCCTCTGTGAATACAGCAAGTCTTCCCCCTACTCCTCCTGGAGCAAGTTTCCTTATGCTCAAGCTGTGCGGCGTTGCAATATCGACTCCAGGGAGAGATGAAAATGCCCTCAGGTTCTCTTTGGACGTTCCAACAATAAGAAGGCTCTTTGGCTGTTTATACCGCCTTCCTCTCATTTTTCCCCGTCCTGCCCTTACCTTAATACCATCCTTGGACCTCTGAACATCTTCATAAAGTCCAATATTTTCAAGGAATTCCTTAGCTTCCTTTGTCTTCCTTATTTCCTCAACTTTGTTATCTACAACTATTGGGAGGGTTGCACCTTCAGGAACTTTGTGCCCTCTCGCTTGAACCGACTCCAATGAGGTGGTCATTGCCAGTGCCCCTGAACGGGCAAGTTTCCTTTCCTTTTCGTTAATACCCTTGTAGAGGATCTTTTCAGTCCTTGGCGAGTGCGCACTCCTTCCTCCTACAAAACTTGCAAGGAGGACTGCATGATTGGAACCAGATGTTGCCCTTGGTATCCTTGCTGTTCCACGTCCTGGGCCAGCATTGTGGCCAACCCTTCTTGTACCAGCGAGAGGAGAGGACCCGTAAGGCTGCCTTAGTGAAAGTGAAATTGCCCTGAAAGCCTTTCTTATGAGATCTACCCTCGGTATTGTTGTGAAGACTTCGGGAAGTTCAATCTCCTTCTTCACTTTTCCTTCAATATTGTAAACATTAGACTTCAAGATTAATCACCCTGCTTTGATTCTCTGGAAACATAAGTAACAGTAAGGTTGTTGACTGATGAAACCTGCTGTCTTGCTGGATCCCTGAATTTTATGAGCCTCTTTGAAGCCCCTGGAATAGAACCGTGCAACAGCACATATTCTGTCCTGATAAGACCGTAGTTCGTGAAGCCCCCCTTGACGTTGATATCATCTTCGCCCTCATTTTTCCCGTATTTGATGATACGTATGTTGTGGGCTGTTCTCTGATGTGTACCGACTTGCCCAGCCTGAGGAACTGTGTTCCTTACCCAGTCTGGGTGCCATGGACCAAGGGTACCAATCATTCTTCTGTGCTTTCTGTTGTGTTTTGTAAGGAGTTTAACGCCAAATCTCTTGACGTGTCCCTGGAAACCTTTGCCTTTCGTAACTCCGATAATATCGGCGAAATTTCCTGCCTTTGAAAAATCTGAAAAGTGGAGCTGCTTCCCAAGGTGTTCCTCTGCGTACTTCATTTTTTCCTTCACTTCATTCCCGCTTATTCTTACCTCAAAGATCTCTGGTGTCTTTGAGGGGACTCCGCTTATTAGCTGCGGGTTAGTGTGAACTATTAATCTTACATCTGAAACTTCAGTGACCATTGGAGAATCCTTTCTGTTCTTGGCTGCAGTGACTCTCCTTGCAACCTCCTTGTCGAGGTTTTCGGCCCATTTCTCATAAACGATTCTTAAGCCCTCAATGGTTTCATCGTAATACCTTATTCCTGCCACGCTCAGAGGCGGAACTTCTACTACTGTGACAGCAGACATGATGTTCTGCCCTGCTGTAACGCTTTTCTGTCTGTAATCTACCATTTCAACATGTGTCATTCCAACTTTGTAACCTGCAAAAGCCTGGATCTTTGCTGTTCCGTCTCCGCTAGGCCAGCTGCGAATGTCACCTTGCATTCTCTTCGAACGTACCCGTGGGTAGTAACCCATAGACCCCCGTCTGGGGTGATGTGGCGTTGCCATTATTTATCACCTGTGACCGTTACACATATTCGGCCTGCCAGAAGTTTGACAGCCTATCTGGGGTGCCATATTGCATTGCCCATTGTGTATGGTTTTAAGTTATTCGACAACCTAAAAGCGTATTTAAACCTTTATCGGCTTAGAAAATAAATCGTAATGCCCTTGCCTGAAAGAGGGAAATCTCTCTCAAATACCCACTTACGCACTCCGACTTACCCCTTGCATCTTTAAAGTAAAACAATCCGATCACAATAATTACCGCAGCGGCCGTAAATTGGCTATAAATGAGCACATATCCAACATAGGGTAGAGTGAAATAAACCTGCCCAACCAGATCTGAAACTGGTACCGGTTCCGGGTCCTTGGCGGGATTGTTTATGCCTTTTGTAATAAGATACTCATGTCCACTGCTTTGGGTTATGTTAATCACTTCATGGGCAAAAAGAGTCCCATTTTCCCAGGGGGCGTTGAATACTATTACGTCCCCCACTTTTATTTGGTTCACATCAATATGTTTGACGAAGAGAAGAGAGCCCGGTTGAATTTGAGGGTACATACTGTCTGTGGGATCGGCAATAACGTAATGGGACTCCTGCGTTGCAAATGGGAGAATAACAAGAAGGAGAAGGACAACAAGCATGCCAGCAAATATGACAGGAGCAGTGGTGTCCCTCTTCCTGTGAACCACTCGCTTAGACCTCAGGGCCCTTTTGACTAGAACTGATTCCTTCATAAGCCTGTCTGTTAAGAAAAGCAGAACTGAGAGTGAGATGACTTCCCATACCAAGTTGAATAACTTAGAGACCTGAAC
>JAKAUW010000026.1 GCA_021817455.1 Thermoplasmata archaeon
ACCAGTCTTCATCAAGGAAAAACAGGCCCTGATGGAAGGTGCCGCTGACTCTGATTTTTCACACTACACATCATCCATTTCAGAGGAAGCCCTGAGGGTGGCACTTTATGCCACGGATATCGCGGAACTTGCAATGGACCTTATCCTTGGAAATAAATTGGACTTCACAATCTCCTCATAATTCCACTGCTTCCGCCTTTGGATCCTCCAGAGTCCCTGTGAGGATTGCAGCAGGCATTTCAGTGTCATGGTTGAAAATGCAGACTGAATGATTCCTGATTGCCCGTGATATAAGCTTTCTTTTCATCTCCACGGTGCTCAGGGGGAAAGTGTCAATTGCAGTTACGTAGGGTAGCCTCAGGTGAAAGGATGTAGGCACCAGGTCACCAAAATAGATGAATTCCTTTCCCCCGTTGTTGTAAATTATGGCCTGATGGCCTACTGTGTGTCCTCCCGTATGGATTGCAGTGAGGCCGTGCTTCAGCCTTGTAGTTCCTACAAGCTTTATTTTCCTAACTCTGGAAAGCAGGTTAAGATCTATCTTACCATAATTGTTGCGCGTGAACTCGTTTGTTCTCCTGGAAGCATTAAACTCTGACTTCTGTGCGACAATGCGTGCCTTTGGAAAAGCCCAATGCCCATCTATCCTCTCAAGGGTGTGCCCGAAATGGTCGAAATGAAGGTGGGAATGTATGATCAAATCGATATCACCCGCGTTTCCAAAGTTGCTGATCTGTCCTATCAGGTCTTCATGTTTTTTTATCTCAAAGATTTTCCTGTATTTTTCATCCGGCACTGCACCTATGCCTGTGTCTATGAGTGCACTGAACCCGTTTCCAGAAATATAAGGTATGCGCAGGGCAAGTGTAACCCTGCCAGCTTCAGTGGTGGTGAAGCGCTTGGACCAGAACTGGTGTGGAACAATGCCAAAAGCTGCACCCGGATCGAGAGTGAAAGAGCCATCAGAAAGAAGCATTACATCCGAGTCACCGAATTTCATTATTTTCTCCCTGCATATCAACTCCTATAAAGCATTCCCACCTCTTTTATGTAGTCTATAATTCCAGTATCCTCCATATTGCTGAGGTCTCCTGTATTCTGGTTCAGGAACGCTGCCTTCACCACTCTTCTCATTATTTTCCCATTTCTTGTCTTGGGAAGCTGAGGAAGCCATATCACATGCTTTGGCACAAAGGATTTTCCAAGGCCATTGGCTACAATTTCCCTTATTTGATCCCGTGTCATGTCTGTGTTCTTTCCAGTATAGAACACGGATACCGCTTCTCCCTTTATTTCATCGGGGACGCCGGCAACTGCAACTTCAGTTACCCCTTCGACAGTCATGACAAGATTCTCTACCTCATTGGGGCCAAGCCTCTTTCCAGCGATTTTCAGGACATCATCGGATCTCCCGTAAAGGAAGAAGTATCCATCTCTTGTCATTAGAGCCCAGTCCCCCTGGACCCAGTTTTCAGGGAATTTGGACCAGTAGGTTTCAATATACTTCTCATCGTTTTGCCAAATACCCCGGGTCATGGAAGGGCAATGCTCTTTTGCGACAAGGAACCCAACCTGGTCATACACTTCCTGCCCTTTCTCATTGAGCACGGAGACGTTCATTCCAAGTCCCCTGTAAAGGCAACGAGGCATTAGCGGTATGGCGGCAGTGGATGCCAGGAAACACCCGATTATGTCTGTCCCGCCCGAGATGTTTGCTATGGGTGTTTTTCCCTGTCCAAAGTGTTCAAAGAGCCACATCCAGGATTCCTCATCCCATGGTTCCCCGGTAGAGCCGAACAGCCGGACGCTGCTGAACGGCTTTCGGATTCCCCTTGATCTGAGGGTCCTGACAAGGGTGGGAGAAAGTCCCAGCAGGGTTACACTGTGATCTGAAATGAGTTTCCAGAGCCTGTTGGAGTCAGGAAAATCAACTGCCCCATCATATACGAATATTGATCCGCCAAGTGCGTTGGCCCCTATTATGGACCATGGTCCCATCATCCAGCCGAGGTCAGAAATCCAGAAAAGCGTGTCCTCTGAAGTCATGTCCATGTAATATCTGACCTCCTTTGCAATGTTTACGAGACTTCCCCCATGCACATGGATGGTTCCTTTTGGTTTTCCCGTGGTGCCTGAGGTATAGAGCATTACTGCAGGATCCTCTGAGGAGGTCTCAACGGACGGTGTATATTCACCCTCTTCAATGAGCTTGTAGAAATCCAGTTCGTCTTCTTTCTCTGGCTGGATTAGGATAAGGTGCACTCCCTTGAGGGCTTCAAGGCTCTTCCTGACATTTACCTGTTTTCCCTTCCTGCTGTACTGTGAGAGGGAAAACAGGAATCTGATTTCTGCATCCTCCAGCCTTGTGTTAACCGCATCATGGCCATAGCCGGAGAAAATTGGCACTGCAACTGCTCCAATTCTCATTATGGAATACAGCGAAATTATACTCTCAGGATTTGGAGGCATATAGATCCCAACTCTGTCCCCTTTCTTTATGCCAAGCTTCAGCAGTGAACCCGCCATTTTTCCAGTCAGCCTGTCAAGCTCCCTGAATGAAACAGTTCCACTGGTTCCATCCTCGCGTTCAAATTTAATGGCAGGGGAGTCAACTGTCCGAAATTTCTCGACGCAATTCTTAGTTATGTTTATTTTTCCATCCTCAAACCAGGTTGTCCAGGGAATGCCCTTTCTGCCATCAAAGAGCTTTGAATATGGAACGTCAAAAGAGAGACCACAGTCCTCGATTACAGCAGGCCAGAACCACTGAGGATCAGAGTCAGCTTTTCTGTATAGATCTTCCACGGACCTGATACCATGCTTGCGAGCCAGTCTCATTATGTTTGTGCTGCCTGGGTCCGGTGGAACATAAGCATACTCCTGCATTGCAATGACAATGCACAAAATCAAAATAAGTTTGCGGAAGTATGTTAACTTTTTAAGGCTCCTGCTGTTTATTTTTCCATGGTTTCAAGAATTTTGATGCATGTTGGCCCTTCTGTCGCCAACTATGGAGTTCTCAGTTCCGCTGTTGCACCCAATCTAGGATTTGCCTCGCCGGAGTTCAACCAGGCTATGAAATACTCTCTTGGGCAGTTAAGGGAAGTTACAGGCGCTGATGAATCCTATACGCCATTCATTATTCCGGGCGGTGGAACTGCTGCCATGGAAAGTGTTGTCTCATTCCTGTCCAAGGATTCTAATGTTCTCGTTGTGACCAATGGGGTTTTCGGTGATAGGTGGGAAGGCATTCTCTCCAGGTATCCTGTTAAATTCAAAATCCTCAGGGCGAAGGCAGGGCAGGCTGTACCAACAAATCGGATAGCCTCTGAACTCATGGAAGGCGGATACGATGCTGTTACAATAACACAGGTGGAAACCAGCACCGGTGTCAGAATGCCCATGAAAGAAATTGCCGCCGCCATCAGGCCTTTTGTAAAACTCATTATTGTGGACGGGGTCGCAAGCATTGGCGGTGAAAGGATGAACGCAGCCCAGTGGAACATTGACATATGCCTCACAGCCAGCCAGAAAGCGCTAGGTGCGCAGGCTGGGGCAGGTCTGCTGGTTGCATCCGAGAGTGCAATGTCCCTGCTACAGAATCCCTCCATATCCGGATATTTCCTGGACCTCAGGAACTGGGCAAAAATAATGCAAAATTTCCTTGCGGGCGGCGGGGGATACTTTTCCACACCCCCAATCGGCACAGTATTTTCCCTGGCAGAAAGTTTCAGGAAAATTGAGGTTGAAACCATGGAGACGAGGATAGCAAGGCACAGGACCTGTTCTGAAGCGTTCAGGAAGGGCATCATTGAAATGGGGCTGGATGTTGTTGCTTCAGAACATCTCAGAAGCAACACAGTTACAGGGATATATCTGGAGAATACAGACATAGGTCAATTCCTCCAGGCTGCTATGGCAAGAGGCGTTGAATTTGCTGCAGGAGTCCATCCTGAAATAAGAGATAGGTACTTCAGGGTGGGCCATATGGGTTGGATAGAACCGGCGCACATCATGATTGCCCTCAATGCCATAGAAGGCGCTCTTGTGTCGACTGGCAGAAAAGTCGAAAAGGACTCAGGCAAGCTGGCCGCAAAAACTGTGCTTGATAAAATTATCATGGCCTAGCCGGTTAAATTTTCATTTTTCAGGAATTACGCTTTGGATGGGGCAAGGCAATGTACAAACCTGCTATTTTCAAGAAATAAGATGGTTTTAGATTGAATCTCTCCTTAAAATTAAAAGGTGAATGGGCAATTCTTTCATGACGATTTCATTCAATCTTTGGTGGGCAGATCTATAGAGACTTTTTCAATGCGGGTTACAGTCTCCACTTTTGCACTGGGAGATATGTTTGCAGATTTGACATATCTAACCTCCTTTATTTCAGCATTCCTTTCCACGGTAATTTCAT